>JBDRKV010000001.1:0-22623 GCA_043813745.1 Candidatus Aenigmatarchaeota archaeon
CGAAAAGGTCTTTTGCAACGCGGCTGCCGATAACAGCAACGCCTTTCTCGCCGCTGTTCATGTACCTGCCTTCTTCCAGGTCGTAGGCCTGTACATCAGAAAAGAATATCTCCGCTTCATTAGTCGGCACGCCGATGACATACGATGTCGCTGTTTTATCCTTGAATTTCACAGGAAACATCTTGAATACTACGGGCACGGCAACGTCAACGTTCTTGACAGACTTTATTTCATTCAGGTCCCTGTCAGTTAGTTGCGCGGACGCTCCTGTAGATGGACCGAAACCGCCGCTGGATTTTGCCATGACTATTATTCTGTTCGAGCCCAGCTGTTCCAGCTGTTCGCTCACCGAAGCAGTCAGGCCAGCGCCCAATGCAACAAGAGCGATAACAGCAGCTATGCCGATCATCACGCCCATAACCGTAAGGGATGTTCGCAATTTATGATACGTTAGATTGCGTATAGCCATTTTGAAAAGTTCAGTAGTCATAATAGATTTGCACCAGCCTTTTGTTCTTTGGATGCCAAGGAGCCTTTCTTACGAAGAAAGGCTGCTTTTCTTGAACGGCTTCACAAACCACTTGATGAATGGATAGCCGATTGCCCTTAATACAACAACAAGAATGACCAGATATATCAGTGCAGTAAACACGTCGGCGCCTTTTGGCGCGACTGCCTCAAACGGATAGACCGTTATGTCAACGCTGTCCTCGACGATCTTTTCATTGTAGTCCTTGTCCTTGTATTCCATTGTAATCTTCACAGGATATGTGCCAGGAGCAGTATCAGATTTTATATTCAGGATAAAGCTGGCCGCATCAAAGTCGTCTGCCTTGAGGTCGCCTATGTACATTTCGTCGCGTTCTATGACAGCGATGTCGCTGCTAGCTTTTGCAACAAGATAGTACGCAGTGCCAGGAGCTCGGTTAGCAATATCCACTGCAAGTTTTACCTCGGCACCAGGATATGGCTTTGGCGTTGTTTCAACAAATAGTGCAGAAAGCTCTGCATTCCTGGGGACACGATCAATGACTATGGTAGTATTGGTTTCAGCCCAGCTGTTGCCAGAAGACATGGTCCACCTGTATTTCAAGGCATTGTCGCCGTCAGGCGCGTCTTTGTCAACAAGCAACTTGTATTGCAAAAGCAGTTGCTGCATGCCCCATACGCGGCCATAGTTTCGTACGCCGGTTTCGCCGGGGACAAGCGAGAACGGATATTCAGGGACTATTTCAACCGTCAGGTTATCAGCGCTCTCTGAGCCGAAATTCTCGACTTCAAGCCATACAGTCAGATAGCCGTCAGGCTCTGCAGGATATGGATCGTATTTGACATTCAGCACGCGAAGATAAGAAGCGCCTGTGAGTATTTGCGTGGAAAATACAGGCGTAATAATAAGCAAACCAATAATAAGCGCAATCAGCGTGATTTTCATATTTTCACCCCAAAATCTTCAATCGAGCAAAGCTCGTTGAGATCTTGAATAACTTTCGTTATTCACAGATTTTGCCGTCGAGCATCCGTATCTGGCGTTGTGCCCGTTCGGCTATACTCATATCATGCGTAACGATTAAAAGTGTATTACCTTCTGCGTTCAGGCCCTCCAGGACATCCATTATTTCCCTGCCGGTCTTGCTGTCCAGGTTGCCTGTAGGCTCGTCCGCGACTATGATGCTTGGGTTGTTTGCAAGCGCACGCGCTATCGCCACCCGCTGGCGCTCTCCGCCTGAAAGTTGGTTAGGCTTGCTGTTCATCCTGTGCTCTAGCCCGACCTTCTTCATAACCTCTCTTGCAGTCTTCTCTCTCACATCAGTGAGCGTATCAGCAAACCACATAGGCAGCATCACGTTTTCCAGTGCTGTCAGCCTTGGTATCAAGTTAAAGTTCTGGAACACGAACCCGATTTTCTTGTTTCGTATGGAAGCCAGCTCGTCGTCTGTTAGCTTAGAAATATCGCTGTTGTCAATATAGACCTTTCCGCGCGTCGGCCTGTCAAGACAGCCTATCATGTGCATCATCGTGCTCTTGCCAGAGCCAGACGGCCCGGTTATTGAAACAAACTCTCCTGGCTGTATGTCAAGGCTAACGCCATTCAGCGCGCGCACCTTGACCGAATCCAGGTCATATATCTTTTCAACGTTTTCTATCCTGAGAACCGACATTTCAATCAAGAATTAAGTGACAATAAAAGTTAAAAATCAATTAATTATGCTAACATTCTCGTTATTTCTTTTTCTTTTTTGGTTCTTTTCCAGGCTTCAAGAAAACGCCTATTATGAACAATATCGCGCCTATTATTGCGACTGCAAGTGAGTATGTCTGCGCATTGCTAACGATGATATTAAACAGCCCACTAATCAGCGGAGCTGAGAACGATGCCTGGCTGCCCGCGCCCATCGCCATTCTTTCCAGTATCTGCACTAGGATTATTGACGTTACGAATGTGGAAATGCCTGTGATAACAAGCAGGCCGCCAACGGCCTTGAGTATCTTTTTCTTAGAGTCGTGCAAAACAAGCGCAACCCCAACGAGTATTAACACCATCAGTACAGCGGCCATGTTCAAGATTCCAAATCCCATCTTCATTATTCCGCGGATTTGTTCCAGCCCAGACATCTGCTTGCCCAGGTCAATATCCTGTACTGTCTGGATGTTTATCTGCTGCTCGTACTTGCCAATTGTATCAGAAATTAGTAAATCCCTGCCAGTAACATCAGGCGGATTGCAGCTTGCGCTCAGCCCTATAAGCTCTGGCTGCTCACCAGCATTGCACGGCCTGGCGCTGTCCATTGAAGTTATTATCATTGATTTCATGGCTTCGCGTATTCCAGAATTCATAGCTCCTCCGGATATCTTTATCGAAAAACTCTCAGAGTCGCCGCGCAGGTATGCCATCAACTGCGGCGTGGCTTTTTTTATCTCAACAAACATCGCATCTGATAATGCCTTGGTATAGAAATCCGTGCCTTCTGGAACAGCTATCGTTATGCCTTTTTCTATTATACTTTGCGCAATTGCCGGATCGTAGAAGATAGGTTTTGTTGCAAACCCGAATATAACAAGCGGCGCGAAAATCAGAAATATTATAGATAAGATCGCGACGCCGACCTTTGCAAGAGTTCCCATTTTTTATAATTCGTTTTCAGGTTAATAAAGATTTTCAGAAAGAAAAGGGGCTTCGGTTTTTATATATTTGCGACAACTCACTTTTTCTTTTGTGTTTGAAGAACCAAGTTCTTCAACAGCTCAAAGGAAAGCGGATTTCCGAAACTTTGTTTCGGGCGATTCTTTCCTTTGCAGCAACCCAAGGGCATTTTCTTTTTTTAAAAGAAAAGGGGCTTTGTTAATAAAGATTTTAAAAGAAAAATTTAGAGAAATATAAGTCTCCTCGGACTTTCCCTCATCGGAGACCTAGTGAAAACAACCCACTTCATGAAACCACCTCGCGCAGCAGACGGGTCAAGTCAGCTTACGATTTAAGAAGAGATTGATTTTGCCATTATATACCCTTTGTGAAAGGAACATAGGGAAAAACCATATAGAACACAGTTTCATAAATCAGTTAATAAATTTTACTGCCTATACTCAATCATGGTCGTAGAGCTCATTCCGTCATGGTTCATGGGACTAGACTCGATAGTCTATGCGATATGCACGATTATAAGTTTTTTCATGAGCGTATACATATTCAAGATATACAAGCTTAGCTCTGAAAAATCGCACCTGTACCTGTACTACGGATTCTTGATTTTGACAGTCGGTTTATTCATGTTATCCGCAGCCACTATTTTCAATTTCTTTTCCATGTACATCAATGGCTTCGCATGCAACAACAGCCTGATAGACATGGCATTCAGCTCAGAGGACATGGCGTATTCATTGTATTATGTGGCGTCCATAATAGCATACATCATCTTTGCGTTCTCGTACACGCCAAGCAAGCACAGCCAGCATACAATTTTACCCATGTTCTTCCTCCTGCCGTTCTGGTACACCGGTTTCAAAGCGTTCCACGTCATCTCGCTGTTCGTGATATTCTACATAATCCTGAGGAGCATGACTAATTTCATCGTTGAAAAGAATAGCGGCTCTTTGCTCGTGTCAACATCATTCAGCCTTATTGGTCTGTATCATTTCTTCTTTTTACTCATAGACTTCAGCAACATATTTTACGTGCTCGCGCACCTTTCATTATTATTTGGATTCCTAGCGTTGCTGGCAACGCTAGTGCAGATTAGCAGATAGAAATCAGGGCAGGTGATTTTATGAAACGCTCCAAAGCAGGCATCCTAGCAGACATATTGCGCGTAATAGCCAACAATCCCGATGGCGCAATGCCCACACATATTCTTTACAAGGCAAATCTATCGTACAAGCTGCTCAAGCAATATTTAGACATGCTTATAGAGAGTGAATTCATCATGAACACAAACGTGAAAGGCAAGAAGAAATATACAATAACCCAGAAAGGCCATGAGTTCTTGCAGCAGTTCCGCAAGCTTGAGCGCTTGTCAAAGGCGTTCGGCATTGAAATCTGATTTGCTCAATCTGTTTAAAAGTTTTTGTTTAAATTTCTAATCATGCTAACTGAAAGAAAACTATTATGGTATATGCATTCAGAAAATGATCCAGAAATACATACGTATAACTTCCTTATCATAAACAAGCCACGTGAAATAAGTATGATAAAACAGAATCTAAGAGTAGCACTGAAGCCGGTCATAGAAGAAACGTCAATTGCTTCTGGTGTAGTTACTAATTCAGGTGGTTTGAATTATGATTTATTCAGCATGGCTTCCCCTGTATGCGAAGTTGATTGGAGTGAAGTTTACCAAGGCAGAGTAAAAGAAGATCGCCGCTTGGTGCCAAGGAAAACGTGCGACGGTTGGAATGTATTAATTAATTCGACTGCTTCTGGAAGCGTTTAATTTATTTAATATTATTTGTATTCGCGCCACGTGTGCCCGCATTTTACGCACTTGAAGAATTGCGTGGGCGGCTCGTCTGTGCCGCGCGTCTGCTGCATCCACCAATAACAAGTTCGATGCTCGCAGCTCGGGCAGATCTTATCCGTGGTTGGCAGGGTCGTTGTATTCTTTTCAAGTATCACCGGCTTCTTGATTTTTTCCCGGCCTTCTGATATCTTCACAGACTTCACTGTCTGGTGTTTTTGATATCCGCATTTTCTACACACAAGAACAGCGCCATTTTTTTTCTTAACAGGAACCATTATAGTACCGCATTTTGGACAGAACTGCACACTATTACCCCCATACAATTCGACGCAAAACAATTCGACATGCTTCACACGTCAGGCCATGGCTTGCGTCAGTTCGTAACTGGTTTTTACTTCTTAATTTGAATCCGCTTATATTTATGTCTTTCCGTCCACCAAATTCCCACTGGTTCCGACACCCTATGCAAACAAAACAGCCGAGCAAGAAAAAGACGACAAATGCCGTTTTTCCCTGTCACGAAAAGATTTAAATGATTACAACTACTCTAATTCTAAGTAATCCTAGTGGGAAAATAGTTGGAATTACATGGGATTGTGTGGGAATGAAAAGAAGGACTTTGATATGAACAGTGATTTCAATATAGTGAAGATAGATTCAAAGGGACGCATACTTGTCCCGTTCCATATAAGGAATTACATCGACCTGGACGAGGACAGCGAGGTCATGATAATCAACAACGGAAAAAAGGAAATAAAGATTATTCCCATAGTCGCGGGCGAGAACGCGAGCATGAGCGCCATGATAAAGGACACGCCAGGCGCATTAGCGAAAACCCTGGACGTTCTTTCAAAGCACAAAGTAGACATACTTGCGAGTAGAAGCAAAACATTAGAGAAAGGCAAGCACGCAGAGTGGAGCGCAATCTTGGATGTCTCACAATGCAAAGACATAAAAAAGTTCCATGACGAGATGAAAGAGCTCGATGTTATTGAAAAGGTAGAGGTTGAGGTAAAATGATATACCCAAAAGTTGACACCAATGGAAACGGCAATGGAAACGGCAATGGAAACGGCAATGGTCGGAAAGATTCCGAAATCGCAGCGATGGAACAAGATCTGGAAAAATTGTGTGGTAAATGTCATCTTGTTATACCAGATGGACATATTGCCGGGGATCCTAAACAAGATTGTGGTGTTGATAATCTGGTCGCGGTTAATGGGTTATATGAAGTTTTTGCAAGAGCGGGAGTTCCGTTATTAAATGTAAAAGAAAACCCGCTTAAACCAAAAGGCGACGGCTCATACGCACTTATTCCTGGTTCAACATCGCCTATAAAAATAATTCGACCTCAACACATACCAAGAGAAGTTTTAGCTGGAAGATACCCGGCATTCATAACCGGAACCGACTGTATAATGAATGTCATGAATGGGGTGGATTACAAAACGCTTAATCAAGCGCTTCTGGATATGGCGGGCCATGAACAAATAATTAGAGATATGTTAGAAAGAAATAACATAGAATTGATATTGACCTTCGGAACAAGACCCGTTTATAGTGGACTTGTGTTTCCTAAAGAATTAGGTATCGCGACAATAGATGACATATCTGATAAATATAAACACGGATGGCGAAGAAAAGCCAAGGGAAGAGTTTCAGGCACAATAAACGGCAAGCCTAGGATGGCAAGCGAATACGTAACATTTGCACATAATGTTCTTGACTCGTGGGGATTAGGCGATATTTTTGAAATATATGATACATCTGGCAGCACCGAAAACGAGTTGCGGGACAATGCGGACGGGATATTTGACACGATAGAAGGAGGCAGCGGCATAAAAACAGCAGGCGGCATGGCAGCATACCCGTTTGTATCAACTCATACAGCAGTGCTCGGACTAAGAAAAGACGCCCAAGGCGATGTTAAAGATGAAATTTATGCACTCGCCGAGAAGCTCAGAAATGGTATAGAGGAAACCCGCAGAAACAACGGTTATGCTTTCCAAGTAAAGTTAGACACAACCAAAATAGGATGGGATGCTGGACGTCCAATAATAGCAAAACAGGCAGTAGCTTAAACTTATTCTAAACCATGTTTTATCAGCATTATATCCCGAAAATCATCAGCGCCAATCGCGGATAGCCTAGCAGAGGCACGCCGCCAATAACCTTTCCTTTTATCTCCTCGAACGTAACAGTCCTTGGATCCGGTGCTGGGTTGTTGTCGCCCTTTATAATATAGCCAGTCACGCCGTTTGCATCCGTCTGCTCGCCTATAATCCTGTGCACAATCGTATAAGGTATTTCTGGCTTCTGATAGACAACCACATCGCCTATCTTCAAATCATCAGCAGTAGCCGCGCCTGTTACAAGCAAGAGATCTCCGCGGTGCAGCACTGGCTCCATGCTCTCCGAGACAACAGAAACTATAGGCATGCCCGTGCCAGCAGCAAAGCCCAGTCCCTGGTAGAATAACCATGCCACGACAAATGCGACAACTATCTCCAGAACGTCTTTTGATTTTATTTTAACTTTCATAATATCACTTCAAACCAAATAGATATAAACATTATGAATAAGCCCTTTAGCAAAGCGCTTGCGGAAAGCTACCAGTAGTGTTCGACCTTTAAAACAGTCATGAACATTGCGAGGCTGCCCAGGCCCATTGTGTACGCGACAAACTCCCTGCCTTCGTTGTCTTGCTGGACTTTATCGACATCAGCATTATTAACAACATAGCCAGTATGAGCGACCGACTCCTGGCCAAAATCCCAGCATATGCTCGTCGGTCGTGCGTTATCGCTCAGTGACAGCTGAGTAACATGCACCAGCTCATGCACAAACGTCGACAGCGTCAGACTGGCAAGTAAGCATATCAAGAACAATACCGACATGCGTTTTATGTCAAATTTTTGATTTTTGTTATTAACCATAATTAGCAAAAAGCCAGAACACTTTTAAGGGTTTAATAAATTTGTACCAACCAAACATTCTTTTGGATTCAAGAGGCTTCGACGCACTCTGTGCGTCAGTTCACTTGACTTTTCTTTTAAGAAAAGGCTGCTTTTTTAAGGGTTTAATAAATTTGTAAATAGCAGCGATAAAGAAAACAAGCTTGTATGAAAATCATTGCGCAGACGAAATATCAACAACCTTTATCTTGAAGTTAAGCGCCTTGCCTGCCATCGGATGATTGGCATCAACCACGACTTCTTTGTCAAGTATCTTGGCTATCTTTACAGGCATCTTCTCGCCGTTAGGCGCGCCCATTATCAGCATCATGCCGGGTTTCGCGCTCGCCGGGACTTTTTCTTTAGGTATTTTTATTATCATCCTTTCGTCAGGTTCGCCGTAGCCGTCTTTGGGTAATATCTTGATTTGCTTTTCATCGCCTTTCTTCATTCCGATTACAGCATCGTCAAATCCTTTTATTACGTCGCCCGCGCCAGCAGTAAACTCCAATGGCTTGCCGTGTTTGCTGGAAGCGTCAAAAACCGTTCCGTCGTCAAACGTTCCGGTATAATCAACCTTGACTTTGTCGCCTTTCTTTACGATTTGTAAAACCATGGTTTAGAATTAGCAGAACTGTTTAAAAAACTATAATATCTGATTAATGTAATAAGAAGATAATATGAAAGTCATTATTTCTTCAATTGTTTTTCCAGATCCTCTACGTCCTTGATGATCTGCTCAGCGGCCTTCTTGAGCTTCGCGTCAGGAGAGGATGCCCTGACCATGATTTCAGGCTGTGCGATGTACGGGTGCTTTTTCACACATGCAGCCACGACGCCCTTTTGCTGCCACAAGTTCTCGTTTAGTAGGTTTACCAGCGTCAAATTATTGTCGCCCAAAATTTCTACTTTAAGCTTGTCGGACTTGCTTTCAATCACTTTAACTTCAACCACGTTTTTTTCACCTTTGAAATCTCTTAGGCAAGGTATGGAACAGACAGTGCATCATTTTGTATGCTTAAGTGCAACCATCAAGTAGGTAGCATTTTAGTTCCTAAGCACTTATCCCATCAACACTTGCTTAATCATTTTTCAATATCCGCAAAATTTATCATAGGTTTGTCAAACTTGTCTTCAACTATTCTTGGACACGCAGTATTTATAAATGCATCTACTGGCACGCCCGCAAGCGTGTTTGCGTTAATCTCGTCAAAGATCACAATATAACACTTTTTATCTCCTTTCTCCAGGACATCTTTTAGTTTCAAAGCCTCACCCATTTTGTATTGCCCGGGCTTTGTTGAAACCAGTATGCCGACAGTCTTTGCATCATCCAGCTTGGAAATAGCCGCCTGCCTTTTCTTTTCAATGAGCATAGTGTCTATTTTTTCCACTTTCCCACTTTCGACATCCAAACGATAAACGTTTCCGTTGATTCCAGTAGGATGAAACATACCGCTGCCCACGAATAAAGCCGTGTCTTTAATTTGAGGCACGCGGCATCCGAGAATCTGCCCCACTATCTTAACACGTTTCCCGTCTTTTTCTAATTTTCCTTTAATTTTCGGCAACTCATCAATATATTGTATTGTCGAGACAAGCGAGATATTTTTTTCCTTGATTGATCCGAAATTTATTTTATCCAAGTCAAATTCCAGCTCAAGCTTCCATGGGTAAAAAAGGACTTTATCACTTTTCAACGATTCAAAACCAAACTCGTTGTGCCCGACATGCACGACAAGCTCGACATTTTTGTCCGTAGCCAGACAGCACGCGCCATAACACGGCTCAGCAGAAATTATTGTTTCAACACTGCTTCTTTCTAGCGCATCCGTAATCATAGTCGAGTATTTTTTCAAGCCATCGGGTAATTGCAACAGGATGTTTTTTGGATTTTTCTGAAGAACCAATTCAACCAGTTCCAGAATATTTTTTGAATCACCAAGCATTTCCTCGATATCATTATGTCCCTTTTGAACGTGGACTTTTGCCTTGTGTAATATTACCACGTCCTCGGCAGTCCATCTCTTTTCGAGCAGCTCAATGCGCTGATCTAGCGTCACATATTTATCATGGTCAAAATGACCGTCAGCATAATTAATGATCTTCGTTTCCAGAGAAGTCTCTAGGTTATCCATATAAGCAGGCGCACAACCGTGCGTTTCCACGACTTTAGCAAACATGTCCAGCCCGTGCTTGCGCAATATTTGTGCGCCAGCAGCTTCGTGCCTGGGATAGCCCTTGCCTATATCATGCAAGACCGCGGCGATTTCTACCTTTTCAGCGTCCACGCTGACCTTGCGAAGCCTTAGCAGCTCGGCCACGTTGCGCGCGTAGCGCGCAACAGCTAGCGTGTGCTCTAGGAGACCATGCTTATTTTCAGCATGATATTTTTTCAGCAGCGCGAACGCTTCAGCTTTGTTCATGAACATCGTCCTCTATCTATCTGTAATTGATACTCTGTTTGTTCGCTGGGAGTTTGTGAATCAACAAACTTAAGCACAACAGGACCGACATAGCCCTTTGCTTCCTCAATAGACGCAAGGTGGTCATATACCGCTTTAAGCTTTTCCCATCTGAACAGTTTCACTATCCTTGGAAACAGTGGATTGCTTTTAGGCTCAAGACCAGCTGCTTTCCAGCTGTTATAATGGCTGTCAAACAAGAAAACTTCCAGTTGCCTGTATTGCCCTATACCGAGCCATTTAATCAATTCTTGATCAATATCCTGATATCGCATTTAACACCACGCTGGAATTAATCAAAACGAAAGAATTAAAAAACGTTATTTATACCTGAAAATGTCAATAAATTATATGAAAATAAGTAAATTTATCAGAAAATATTGGCCTTTATTGATCGTAATCATAGTTGTTATTGTAACTTTATTAGTCATCTCTCTTCCATTGAAAGAATGTGGTATTTTAACGTATGGACCAAATGGTGGAGAGCCAACTGGGACAGCAACAGTCTACATTTCCTATATCGATTACTTTGTTCATGGTAGTATGTGCCCTGTATAGAAATCGCTTTCTATTTTATCAAGTTTCTCAAGGCATCTGCCTTTGCATCAACCATGTCGATTATGCTGAAGACCTCTTCTGGCGTAAATCCGCCGCTACCGCCTTTTTGCATGGCACACAAGCCGCGCTCATTGCCGTCTAGTGTTACGAAAGAACCGACAGTAAGCCTTGCGTCCATTGCATCCTCTTCAAGTCTGCATGGATCCGCGAGTATCTTGTCATTTATCTTCACGAAAGTCGTGTTCACAGCTATCTTGCTCAACGGAAGCCCGATTTTTCCCTTCTCACCGAACTTCGGTCTGCCAGTGGTTTCGTCGAGCTCAGGGACTTTCGCAAGAAGCAAGGACTTCATCGCTGCAAGTGTTGCAGCATCAATAAGATTGCCGTCTGCGTTTATGATGTCTATATCAATACATACAGTCCAGACCTTTTCGCCAGGAGTAATGCATAATTTTTTCATGTCTATTGTTTGTGATTCGCGTATGCATCTATCTACGACCCTAGCGAGTTCTACAGAATCTTCTCTAGGAGGTCCTAGCTCGAACTCCTTTGAAGCAAACGTTAAAAATTCAGCATTAACTGTAAGCGTTCCAGAATCAAGCGAATCAGGATAAGGTGTGCCCATTGCAAACTTAACGCCTGCGACAACATCTGTGTCGCCAATTTTCACACGGCACGAGCCTTCTGCTAACGACACGAACGACGGCTCTATAACAATATCTCTGTAAGCGTCAAATGTTCTGTTGTTTATACGCTTGTCTATGTTCGCAAGTTCTATGGCAACACTCGGATCAACATCAATCATTTTCAAACCCCTTTGAATATTTTTCACGCAATGCCTTGCACTGGACTTCATGTATTTGTTTGCATCCTTTCATCGCAAGCTCGATTATCTGCTTGACACGTTCCTTGTCTACAATACCGTCCATCTGCAAAAGCGTAATCATGTTTTTCTTTGGATAGTATGCAACCGGCAGATCCAGCATTCCTTCTGTATCCTCTTTTCCAGCTATATCCAGCAATACATTTCCAGCAACGATTCCTGCAGAACATGAGGCAACCAAATCACGCATAGGAACGCCCGCGTCTGCTAACGCCAGCGAAGCTGCATTTATGCCAACACATCTTGTGGAAGCATCAGCCTGAAGGACCTCAATGCGCACGTCTATTGCTGTTTTTGGATAATCCTCTAGCACCACAACAGGCGTCAATGCCTGGCGTGTAACCAAAGAAATTTCCTTGCTACGTCTGCTTGGACCAGGACGAGCACGTTCGGTCGTGGCAAACGGAGCCATTGAATACGTTGTTCTCAAAACAGCTCTATCTACATCAGTAGCATGTCTTGGATGCACCTCTCTTGGGCCAAAAACCCCCGCGATTGCAAATGAATTGCCTAATCTAAAATATGCAGAACCAATCGCGTTCTTGAGTACGCCGACTTTCGCTTCTATAGCGCGCAGTTCGTCGTTTTTTCTGCCATCAATTCTCTTATAATTCTCATCTACATTAGTAGTTTTCATATTTATTACCTTTTTTCTGATTTGAAAAGTCTAGATGAATTCCATTCAATCTCAGAGTTTTCATATTTAATTCATCTCTGTTTTATTTTCATTTTCTTCTGTAGGCGTTGTTTTGTTCCAAGCACCGCCTTCTTCAGCCAGGCGCTTGTCAAGCATTTTTCCTATTGCATCAGTTAAACCATCCATCTGCGCTTTTTCTTCTATCTCTAAAACCGCTTCTGCAGCTAATTCCTGCTTGCCGCCTTTTACCCAGACGATTCCGTTCTGACCGACAACAATCTGAGCGCCGGTCTTGTTTTTTATCATCTCGACCATGCTTCCTGCGCGGCCTATGATACGTGGAACTTTTGCAGGAGTGACTCTTATTATACGCCCGCCGCGTAGTTTGCGGCATTTGCGGTTTTTCATTGATACCTGCACAGCCTTGCTGCGCGTTACATTGTAAATCTCAGTAAAAATAAGGTCTCCGAACGTGAAGTACCTTGTTAAATCAGTTTTAGTCAAATCAACAAATTCTTCCACTGCATCGCTCACAGCCATTGTAGCTTCGTAAGGCGCGTTTATGTCAAGAATCCATCTTGTGGCAATTATTTCAATAACTCTGCCTATCACGCCATCCTCGCGCTTCGGGTCATATATGCCCTGCAACGGTATAACGAAATGTAAATCATCCTTTTGGTCATGTAATCCCACGACCTTTGCGTATACCTTGCCATTATCCTCATATGTTCCGTGTCCTGAACGCCCGGCACCAAGCTCATCGCCTGGTATGACCAGCGTGCGTTTCCTGTGCTCCTCTGCAACAGGACTTTCATACGAATTCGACGCACTTTGTGCGTCAGTTTCCCTGGATTTTTCTGTAGAAACCTCTTTTGCTTCCACATTACCAATTATCGTTTCAATGTCATCCATAATATCAACCTTTTTGTTATTCCTCTTTAATCTGCACAGTTCCGTTAGTAACTGCGTTTATTTCGCTGTAAAGATCATCCTTCAGCCCGGCAGTGATCGCGACCGTAGCCTGCAATCCGCCGTTATTCAGCCATTTGCTTTGTTCCACGCCAAACCTTTTAAGCGCACCATATGCCTGCCCGGCATATTGCGGGCCAACCAGGATTTGAATACGTATCTTCTCAAAAGATAGCGGTATTATTCCCTTTATCGCATCAATCACCTTGTCTATTTGCTCTGCAATAGACTTGTTAGCGTCAACATTAAAGCCAGCCTGATCCATTGCTGTGAGCACGCGCTCAATAGGGTGCGGAACCTTTGTTCTGGGGTCTAGCGCGTTTGTATGAATATAAGCAGCTATCTGACGACGTTTCTCCTCTCTGTGCTTTCTTAATAGTTCAGTAGTAAGCTGTATATCACCCTGTTTCACAATCATTTCAGCGATCTTGTTCACATCCATGCTTGCAAAAGCCTTTTCCAGTAATTCAGGAGAGGCTTTTTCGCCCTTTTTACTGTCCTTGAACACTGCATTTACCGCAAGCATCTTTGAAACAGAAACAGTTTTGCCGGATTTCAGCTCGAAAGCTACTTCTGGGTCTACGAGCACCTCAAAGTGTTGCCCTTGCTTTTCTATCCTGGCTATAACAGCCTTGTCTACGGTAACCATTTTTATCACGTAAAATTATAGTATGCACATAGTAAAATAAAATAAGGTAGTAACCCGTGCATACGTGTAATGTAATGTAGAAATAAGCTCTGCTTATTTCACACCCAAAAGATTTTTCTTTGAAAACCTTTCTAGATATACCATGCACCGAAAGCTTTAAAAAGGTTTTGGCTCTTTTAAAGCAACCCAGAACAGCTTTATAAAGGCTAAATTTAGAGAAATTAATGGGTTATTATTTATGCAAATTCAGAACGTGGTCGCATCCATAGGTTTGGAAACAAAACTGCCTCTAAACGAATTATTGCACCATTTGAAGGACTCTGAGTATGAGCCAGAGCAGTTTCCTGCCCTAATTTACCGTTTGCAGGAAAAGAAGGGCTCTTTTTTGATATTTCAAACCGGAAAAATCGTGTGTATTGGCGCTCGCAGTATAGCAGGCGCCAAGGAAGCTTTTGCAGAGCTAATCAAGCAGATAAAAAAATCAGGCATCAAGGTCCCGCAAAAGTATGTAGTCAAGGTAGAGAACATCGTAGCCACAGACCAGATTGCAAAAAAACTAGAGCTAGATCAAATAGCCTTTGAGCTCGAGAAATCCGAGTACGAACCAGAGACGTTTCCTGGTATTGTTTATCGCATATACGATCCAAAAGCATCTTTCCTCCTGTTCTCCTCAGGAAAAATCGTATGCGCGGGCGCGCGCACGACCGTGGATGTCAAGAAAGCCATCCTAAAGCTGAAGAAAACGCTGAGAGCGTTTCATGCGTTGTAAGCTTGATTTTATATAATTTCAAAAACAACTGATAAAAATGAAACATAGAATAAAGAGATACGGCTTTTTCGATTTCTTTAGAAATTGGAAGCAGGACAATTTTAGGTCTGCTTTTGCAACTGACTTGGACGAGACAGCAGAAAGGCATCCAATAATATTCGCACTGTACCGTATGTCCCATGATAGATTTTTTTATGACGGGTTCGGCGGATGGGCTTGAACGATATGAAACTTCGCAGCGCCTGTTTAAATGAAAATTAAATCAATTTCAGAATAATAAATTTAGTATCAACCACAAGTTTCTTTTTGAACCCGAGGGCCTTTTTCTTTTAAGAAAAAGGGGCTTATTTCAGAAATTCCCTGACTTCATTCTTGTCCAGTATGCGCGCAATGCCATCCTCAACAATCCCGATTTCTACGTTGTGTGCTGAAAATACTTCCTCGCCTTCTTTCAGCGCCTTTATGCCCAGCGCTACGGCCTGCTCTTTTGTCATGCCTTCCTTGTATTGCTCTTCAAGCGCCTTTGCTGCCTTGGCCGCGCCCCGGCCTATTGCATGCGCTTTCCACTCGCGTATCGTTCCGGACGGATCAGTTTCATAAAGATGCGGCTCTCCGTTGCTCGAGCCAGAGATAAGCAATGAAACACCATACGGACGTAAGCCGGCTACTTGCGTGAAGCGTTGATTGCGATCTGCAAGCTCTTTGACAAGTGCGTTTATTTCAATGGGCTCGTCGTATGTGATTCGATTTATCTGCGCCTTTATGCGCGCAAAATCTATCAAGACGCGTGAGTCCGCAAGAATTCCGCACGTACCTGCAATAATGTGGTTATCCACCATGGAAATCTTTTCGTCCTTGTTGCTCACTATCAGCTTGCCTGTTTGCTTTGTAGCAACAAGAGCAACGCCACCCTTGAACACAATGCCAAGTATTGTCATGGCCTTGTTCACGGCCTTGCGTGCGTACTCCACCTGATACATACGACCTTCTGGCGAGAAGACAACGATTGCACGGTCATAAGCCATCTGCCGAGGAGCTTGAACTTCCATATAATATCACCAAAATTTAGATTCTCTAAAATCATTAGTTAAATAATTATAATCATACCGCATATTTATAAATCTATTTTCGCTCAAACCTGCACTATAACAAGGGTTTCAGGAACAGTTATTGGAGGTTTATATTCAGTCATCGCCCATCGCATGTTCGCATCGTCTGTTAGAAACCGACACATCAAACAGCGGCTCGCGTCCTCATAACCCATGAGAACTAGAGGACAAGGCTCGCTTCGCTCCTTGCCATGCCTTTCCAGAGGCCGACATATTTTTCTTATCCCCGTTGGGCATACATAGGCTTGCGTGAGAATCTCCTCCTTCTGCGCGTTTCTGCGTTGTTGAATGTGAAATGATTAAATGACATGCAACACGTGTAGCTTCTGTCGTGTTCGCGCAGGAAGTCATAAAACTTTCTCCCACCACGCCCGCAGGTGGTTGACAACGGAAATTTTGAAACCGTTCGTCTCAATGGAACCATGATACGATAACCGCTATCTGCGTCGTCCCTCAATATCATAAATTTTAAGCTCCTATATAAGCCGGCGCCCCATGCTTTGTTTGAGACCGCGGCAATGGCATTTCGTGTATTGTTTGTGCTATCTCAAGGGACACAGGGTTACCGCCTTTGAAAGGCACTTCCAATCCACACTTAGAGCAGACATATACTGTGTACACATCGTTACCGACATGAAATGATTCTTTATATGTAAACAAAACCGGTTCTTTAGAACAACCACAAGGCGCTTTCTTTCCAGCCATCAAAATCCCTTCATACTAATTAGTCATGCTAGAGAAGATATTTATCTGTTAAATGCCGGTGGGAACGGGTGGAACCCCCGACATCAAAAACGAATTTAAGTCCTAATCAAAATCTATTCTTATGCCAGACGTCACGGACAGTCCCGAGAAGATAGACAAGGCTGTCTTTAATAGAATAGAAGACATAAAGACAAAACTTTCCAAGGATATGTCCAACTGGGACATCGGCCACGGCTGCAGCATATGGGCCTCGCCTGTCATTGACAGAGACAAAATTTATTTTGGCTCGTGTAATGACTACATCTACTGCCTGAACAAGAAAGACGGCTCATTAGTATGGAAGCAGGCAACAGGCGGACCAGTTGTTTCCTCGCCCTTTATCCATGCTAACGTACTCTACGAGGGCTCGTATGACAAACATATGTATGCACTTGATGCAAAAACCGGGGATATTATATGGAAATCCCGTATCGGGAATGTTATCCCAGGCTCCGCGACTTTTTATAAGAACAAGGTGTATTTCGGCGGACTGGACAATTATTTCTATTGCGTGGACGCAAGCGACGGCTCGCTTGTGTGGAAATTCTATTGCAGTGGAGGCAGTGCAGCCTCTCCGCTGATATTCAATGGAAACGTCCTTTTTCCTTCGTATGACAAATACCTGAATTGCCTGAATGCTGAAACCGGGGAAGTGGTGTGGAAATTTTTAATGAATTCCAAAGCAGGCGTGTCGCCGGCAATAATGGATGAAAAAGGGAATCTTGTCATGAATTTTATCAACAGGGAGCCAGTTCGTGGAATAAAAAACTGCTCCATACTGGAATCAGATTATGAGGGAAAGATTTTCATACTGTCTCTGGACGGAGAAAAAAAATCAAGCTTCAGGGCATGTGATTGGGGAACCTCGTCCATACTGCCCGCGAACAACGGGCTTTATTTCACGTCTTTCGACAATAACATATATTTCAGTTCTTCTGAAGGAAAGATGTGGTGGCGATATACAACCGGCCAGTCAGTGGAAGCAGTACCCGTAATAATAAACAATGTTTTGTATTGCGGCTCAGGCGACCAGAATATGTATGCTCTGGACGCAAAAACAGGCATGCTGAAATGGGCCTTCCACACAGCAGGCATTGTCGCGTCCACTATTGCGCATTCAGACAATATCATATATTTTGGTTCCTGGGACGGCAACATGTATGCCATTGATACTGAAAAGAAAGTCAAGCTGTGGTCATTCCTGACCGGCGGGCTTGGCCAGGCGCCGTTGCTTGGCATAGACATGAATATTGAGAGGGAACGCATTCGTTTTGCTATAAGCACAGGCATGAACAAGGACATGGCTTACAAGACCCAGAGCGATGAAGCGCACGACCGCGTAGAATTTGCATACATCAAAGACGACGAGAAGAATCCGTACCTGATGATAGGCAAGGACAATCCGTACGTTAACAGGCGGAAGCGTGAATGAAAAATAAAACGCTTATAAATTTAATTCCACATGTTTAGAATATGAAAGAACTTTCCGAATCACCGTATTTCGATCTGGGAGCACGCGACGCAACACAAGCCCTGAAAGTGTGGGGCGAAGACAGGAGATTCGTGCCTACAATGGGCATGCCACAGCCGTATTACGAAGGCTGGGACAGCGTTGCGTACAAAAAATAATTCATTCTTTTTGTAATTTTACTTTATAATTCTACTTAAAATCGTATTTTTCAATGTTTTAAAAATCAGCAGAATATATCTAAAGTCATTGCCTTCATAGCTCAGCTGGTATTTTGGCGACGCATGTCGCCGAAACAGAAGAGAGCGACAGTTTTGTAAACTGTAGGTCGGGGGTTCAAGACCCTCTGAAGGCTTAAGAGAAATGTGTAAGGCACCATGACTTTGCTGAAGCATATCATAGATACCTTGAAAGTAATGGAGTTTTATAGGAGATAAAAAGATAACAGAAGGTAATGTTTCATATGCAGATTAGAAAATTCAAAAAAGGCGATGAAATAAAAGTTTCTAATATAATCAGAAGGTGTCTTAGGGAAGTAAACAGCAAAGATTATCATAAAAAAGTTATTACTAATTTATGCAAATTTTTTACACCTTCTCAAATAATAAAAAATTCAAAAAATAGAACTATCTTTGTTGCAATTGAAAATGATAAACTTGTTGGAACTGCAAGTTTGAAAGGTGATAAAGTATTTACTGTTTTTGTTAATTCAGACATGCATGGAAAAGGTATAGGGTCTAAATTAATGGATAAAATAGAAGATTTAGCAAAAAAGAAAGGCTATAAAACCATAAAAGTACCTGCATCCTTGACAGCTTTTGAATTTTATAAGAAAAGAGGATATAAAAAAATTAAAATAGTTCATTCAAAAGAACATGGAGATACTACTATAGAAATGAAAAAGAAGTTATAAAATATAGAAAACTCCCCTTATTTGCCACTTTTCCAGAGCAGTACTTTTAAAGATTGCTAAAACCATTTTATTATTTTCATTCAACCCGTCCAATTATCCTCAGGCTTTCCTGCTTCGTAGAAGCAACAAGAATAGGTTTTTGTGCAACGATTTCTTTATCGAGCGTTAATTCGTTTCCGCGCACGACCGCGACAGCGCACTGCAGGCCCGAGGAAACTATGACCTGCTCGTTGTCCTTGACATCGGATTTGTAGAACTTGTTCTTCAGGATTTTGTTAGGAAGCTTAGCTATTTTTGTAAGCGGTTTGTTGGAAAGTATCTGCCCTCTGCGAAGATCGCTAACGTCTATATCTTTCAAATTAAATCCAACGCGCGAGCCAGGCTCGGCAATGTTAAAGTCCTTGTCCTGTATCTGTATGCCCTTTATCGTGGCGTCTTTGCCCAATGGCTCAAGTATCAGCGTGTCATATTTATTGACCGTGCCAGAACGAATCACGCCCAGTATAACCGTGCCAATGCCCTTTACATTGAAGAAGTTGTCTATAGGAACAATCACGTCAGTTCCGCGCTTTATCTGCACTGCCATCAGTTTTTCATATACCTCTCCGACGTTTTTTCCAATTATTTCAAACTTCTCCAGAGACGTTCCCTTGATTAAGTTCCTGTATTTGTCCTCAGGAAAGCCGTCTAGAATAGTAAATCCTTTCTCAAAGTTCATCTCACTCAAGCCGATGATTTCTTCTCCAACCTGCGGCGTTAACTCGCGCAGGACAAGTATCGGCACTTCAGCCATCTGCAGCGCCTGCATCAATGGCTGGATTTTATCCGAGTTAGATGCAACAAACGTAAAAACATGCGTAGAGTCGTAGTGATGATGTATTGACATATCATTGACAGTGGACTTTTTTCCAAGCTCGTTTATGAAGGCGCGCTCGCCAAAAACGCCGATAGTAAGGTTCAGCATGATTGACGATATTGAATAAGACATATAAATGCATTTCACTTAATCTCTCTCGCGCTCGTCACACTGATATAGTACAGCCCGCCTAGCGGCGCCCTGCCAATCACGCCGGTTATTTCGCATTTCACGCACGGCAGCGTATCTTCTTCAACTAGAATAAAGTTTCCGCTTTCGTCGCCCGCGTCAGACATCTTGAAATGATAGCCTGCAAGCCACAGCCACTGCGCAGACGTATCGTCAGTATACGTTTCCAGCGTGCCTGAGACCGTGACAGTTTTATCTATATAAGTATCCGGAGCCGCGAGTATTTGTGAAACAGTCAACGCGTTTCCGCTCGGCGCTTGCGGCGAGCCCGGATAATCAGGCACGTTTGTTGAGTCGCAGCCACTGATAACTAAAACCACTGCCAAAATAATTGTCATCATCGCATATTTCATCATACTACAAGCACCTCCATATACAGCATCCATAAATTGTGGCCTGCTGCGATGTTGAATATCCTGATGCCACGCACCAGCTGTATGCCCTTGAATCGCAGTTTGGCGTTGCCTGCTCCACTGGAAGCCCGTTGGTGTAGCCCTGCTTAACTGCAACCTGGTCGCAGTTTGCGCAGTAGCCAGAACCGTCAATCAAGCACACATAAGAACAACCCATAATTGATGAAACACACGTAGTTCCAGAGCAATAGAACTCAACCACGCTATTCGTCAAACATTGGTCATAATGCCTTCCCGTAATATCATCACAGTACGACGGAACCGGTCCCTGGTAATATAAATCCCCTGCCGAGGCGTCGGCGTTAGTGCAGAACGCAGCCACTGTCGTGGTTGTAGCCACTGACGTGGTTGTTGATGTCGAAGTAGTTGCAACCGATGTCGTTGCTGTTGACGTGGTTGTCGTTCCATACTGACATTCGCATCTATCCTTGCCAAATAGTCCGCCTTTAACAAATGCGCATCTCTGCGTTTTTAGGCAGCCAGTCCTGAACATGCAGTCCCTGTCAGACTTTGGCACAGGCCAGGATGCGCTGCATATAGTCTTAATGCCGATTGTCGTCGTGGTTATTGTCGTTGATGTTGTATTTATTGTGGTTGTTGTGCTAGTTGTAGATGAGCATGTCTCATTATCAGTGACATTTTCATCCCCGCCGTCGCAGCCATCAGAGACCGTGGTGCTTGTTATCAGGGACGTGGTCGAATCTTGCCCACCCCCGCCTCCTCCACCACCTTGAAGGCTGCTCGTGGATATTAAGCTGTCATTGAAGATGAAACCCAAACTAGTGGAAGTGCCGTTGCCATATTGATTCCAGAATAAGCTCTCGTTGGTTATTATGCTGTTCTTAAATGTCATCTCAAACCTGAAATCAAAAAAGTATAGCAATGAAAACATTACCAATAGAATAGCTGCGATGGCGATTATCGCGTAAATTTCTGCCCTGGTTATAATTTTGATGCCCTTTTCGCTTTTTCTCATTAATCACTGTTAAATTGGCCAAATATAAAGTTGTGTGTGCGGAAAATTTTAACGCTTAAAAATCTAATGATGAATGTGTCAATATGAAACCTAATGACAAATATGTTGGTGGGTTATTTCTCGACGGGCTAGATATTCACCTATGGAAAGCAGACGGGAAACATCCGAAACCTCCTGTTACAGTCCCATTAACAGACAGCAACGGCAAGCCAAGGCTTTTCTATAAACTGGAAACTGCTACGAAACTTTATGACTTCATGGCAGTAGCTGAGCACATTAATATGGAGCCTGAAAGTAAATACGCCTACAGGTTCGTTATGCACGGAAAGAATGTTTATGTATGGAAAGCAGATAATGATTATTTTGGACAGCATGTTACAGTCGCGTCAACAGACAACAAAGACCGTCCAAGATATTTCGAGACAATAAGAGATGCTATAACACTTTATCACGCCATTGCAGCGGCTAAGCGGGCAGGCAAGAAAATAAAATTTGGGAAGCCGCCGAAGAAAGAATAAGCTGAAACTCAGTAATGACTTTTAAGTCTATTTCTCAAATAAGTTTCATGCCATTTAGGTTAGCAGTAAAAGCCGCGCCTGTACACGAGCAATTAGAGCAGGCACTCGAACTTGCAAAAAGCACAGGCATAGACGCAATAGAAATACAACAGCTTAGTTCTTATGAAGGATTTCCTGTGGTATACAGGGACCAAAAATTACGCGCCGCGCTTGTTGCAGACATGTGCAAGGATTATTGCGTAGAACCCGTAGTAGTGCACGCGCCAGCAGATTTCCGCGGCGACCCGTACATGGCAGACCTGAGCTTTGCATCCGAGAAAATCGTTGACGATTACAAGAAAGCAATCGACGAGGCTGCTGAAATAGGAATACTAACAGGCACAACGCCCATGTTCAACTTCCATGTATTCGGTATAATGGACAATGACGAGTTATATAGATTGTTGGACACCCCGCAAATCCTAAGAGACGTCCAGAAAGGCATGCTGGACAGAGGAGCTGTAAACATTAGAAAGCTGCGTGAGCATGTAGCAGGCGCAATCCCGTTGGTTATTGAAAACAACACGGATTTCTATGCCGACGGCATAGCGCACCTGAT
>JBDRKV010000002.1:0-8028 GCA_043813745.1 Candidatus Aenigmatarchaeota archaeon
CTAATCACAAACTCTTTATAATTCCGCGCTTTCTGCTCGCCCACGACCACGTCCATGACCCGCGCGCCGGCAGGCCCGGCCTTGCACCAGTCCAGAAACTTATGCACAGCAGTATCGTCGCCCTCGACTTCTATTTCAACGTCTCGGTCTGAATTTTTCACAAAACCGTTAACGCCGAGCGTGCGTGCTTCGTGCACAGCGTTGGAGCGGAAGTTAACGCCTTGCACGCGCCCGCGGACAATGATATGCAGCGATAACATAAAATGATATAGAGTTATTGATTTTAAAAATCCTTTGGTTACTATTTTTGATATGCAAGTAGCATCAGTTGACATGCCTACACTGGAAGCCCCAGAAACTAGAAGCATGCGCCAAGCCATGAAACAAGTAAGGCTGTTAAGTGAAACCGTGCAAGAAGCAGAAGAAGACGGCTATGACTGGGAATATCAAGTAGCATTTTCATCGCTTGAGAGAATACATGCAAAATCCCCATTTATTAGCGCCAGGCGCGCCGCAGGCGAAGCCATTGAAAAAGATTATGAAGCTTTACGTAAAGAAACAGCAGAAACGATAGAAGCATGCGCAACCGGCCTAGCGCGCAATGACGACAGGCCAGAATCAGACATCGTATTGCCTAGCGCGGTGAAAACAGACCTTAGATGCCTGGCAAGGCATGTCACGCTTGGAGAAAAGGACGAAATATACGGCGTCCTGGGATACGGTTTCGTGAGGAGATTCAGGAACGAGGACCCTGATTTGTTTGTTATTGCATCTGTAGGAGCACTTACGACCGCAGTATCAGCAGGCATACTGATATACGAAGCGTTCAAAGACTTGTTCTGAATAATGTTTTTTACTTTTAAAATCCTGAAAACTTAGATTACTCATGAACTACGAATACTATGAAAAATACATCAACAAGAACACCAAAGACCGTTTCGACACGACAACATTGTTCGAGAATCCGAAAGTGTTTTCTAGCCTAGTGGATGATTTACTCAAGCCGTTCGAAAAAACGAGATTCAATAAAATCGTGGCTCTGGACGCCTTAGGATTCATACTTGGCGGAGCCGCAGCTCAAAAACTAAAAATAGGTCTTGTGCCTGTTAGAAAAAAAGGCAAGCTTCCTGGCATCAGAGGCACAGTACTAAGCGCTTCTTTCTCGGATTACGTGAAGAAAGGCGTGCTGGAAATGAACAAGGGCTCAATCAAGAAAGATGACAGCATATTAATTGTTGACGAGTGGATAGAAACCGGCGGCCAGATAAAAGCCGCCATAAAACTCATAGAAAAGCAAAAAGGCAAAGTAGTAGGCATTGCCACGATATGCGCGCACAGGACCCCGCATACAGAAATCCTTTTCAAAAAGTACAACTGCCATGCCCTGAAAGAAAACCGCGCAGAAGGCCGCGTGTGCAATATGATGTTGCATTGAATGACCGCAGGCTAAAGCCTACGGTTTCTTTGTACAACAGCATGCTAGCGAGCTCTGCTCGACTACGCATGATGAAACACAAGCCCGATTAGTTCTCCAAGTTTATTTTTAAAACCTGCATAATTAGAATTGCGCGAGTGCAGGGAGTGAGATTCGAACTCACGAAGGGACTAACCCACAAGGCCCTCAACCTTGCTCCTTTGGCCACTCGGATATCCCTGCATAATTTAACTGTAATAACATTGCGCTTAAAAACATGTTTGTATTCTTCTATAGAATTAAATTCTCTTGACCATCGAGACATCCCGATTCATGAAGCCCCAGCCCTCGTATATCCTGCGCGCCCTGGCATTGCCCCAGTGCGCGCCTATGTGGACTTCTTTGATGCCGTGCTGCCTGAACCACTTTAATCCAAAATTCTTGAAGTTGGTACTGACACCGAGCCCGCGGTAATTTTTTCTTACAAACAAGTCGTCGAAATAGCCAAAACTTTTTTCTGCAGACAGAGGCATATTCTTCTTTATATTCAGTAAGGTGTAGCCAACAATCACATTCCCGTCTTTGGCAATGTATACTCTACTGTTCCTAGATTTAACGCATTTTTTGAAATACTTTTTCATGATTTCAGGCCAGTTCTTTTTCCTCTTCATAAGTATTTTCATCTTCGCGTTCTCTCTGGTCGATATTATGAAATGCTCTTTCTCGAAATCCTCGGCGAGCCGCATGAGCTCGTCCAGGTCCTTCAGTTTGGCAACAGCAAAAATGATTTTCATGTTTTCTCACCTCAAAACATGCCAGCGAGCTTTGCTCAGCTGCGCATGAAATTAGTTGAATTTCCCAGAATAAATAAAAGTGCTCCCAGCGGGATTACTTGAATGAGCAAAGCTCTTCAAGTTCTCGACGAACCTTCGGTTCAGTCGCAGATGAACCAAGGTTCACATGCAAAGGAGTTGCTCCTTTGATGTCCCAAAGAAGTAAACTTCTTTGAGGAAATCCTAAAAGTGCTCCCAGCGGGATTTGAACCCACGTCAACGGATTTCTTCATCTTTAGTCATGCTATCAGAGATGCATGCAAGTGCAAGCTGATGCCTCAGCTTGATCGAAAGTCCGCTATCCTTGACCGGGCTAGACTATGGGAGCCAACTTAATTTTGTCAAAGTGTTTTCTAATTAACTATGTCAATGCTTTTTTAAAAGAAAAGAAATTTGTTATCAAGGACGTTGAGGATATTTCTTCAGCCTCGCCTTGACTTTACAGCGTATTCCCTCGCCTACTTTAATGTTCTGCGCGTGCATCAGCACGTATGCGATTACGACCACTATGAGCGTCACTACGATTGCTGCCACGTATTTGTAGATAAGCCCCTCGCCTTGTGGTAATACAGCATCTATCGTGCCTATTATGGCGTCGCGCCAGAAGAGTCCTATCACGAACGCCAGTGCGGTTATTATCGAGGTTACGAACAATCCGCGGAAATCCAGCTTCTGTGCATGCTCTTCAAGTCCTGCCATGATTTTCATCCCTGTAATTATCATTATGTTAGAGTTTAAAATATGTTCTTAATCAAATAAATAGTTTATGCGTGGGCCGGTGGTCTAGTGGCATGACGTCGCCTTTACAAGGCGAAGGCCGCCAGTTCGAGTCTGGCTCGGCCCATTTTATTTCTGTAGAAGTTTTTCTTCTATTATCTCCATAATAAATCCCATTTAACTACGCTTCTTGCTTGCTCTCCAGCAAATACATCAGGAACTGGAACATTACATTTTCTGGCTCTTAAAACTGAACTTAGAGGTGATATAGATTCTCTAGTTGCATCATCAGCAACACCTTGAAGAATTTGATACCATGTATCAGGATTATTTTTGGTCATGCCATTTGGGAGATTAAAACCAGATATAGATGGAGTTACCCTAAGCTTGATTTTACATGCATGCGTATATCCATAAAAGCATACAAAAGCAGGCACATGATACGACCAGGCTGCTTGAACAACGTCTAATCCAGTATCAGAAGTTTCCATTTCGCGAGCTGTTAATATTAAGTCTATATCACTGTACCTCAAAGGAATTTGCGCTACTAGCATATCTCCTTTCTGATAGAATTCAAATTGAATGCCAGGCAGTCTTTCTCCGGCCCGTCGGGCCGCATCAATGTTTCCTTTCATGTCATCCGCTATGATAATCCTGTTAAATCCGGCCTGTTTCAGCTTATTACTCATAAAATAAATAGCCCTGTAACATTTTTAAAACATTAGTTAATTGTTAGAAGCTCATTAATCCATCAATATCATCCGGGAGATGATCAATCCCGCCGAACTCCCTTACAACTATTGACTTGATTTTATTCCTGATTTTCGTTTTGACGTGCGTGATTGTCATTTCATCTGCCCCGCCAATGCTTTCGCAATCATCTTCTATCAACACGTCAGGAACGGCTCTTTCAGCAACGTCTTTGTACTCCTCACCCTTGTGCCTGAACAGCAATTCACCATCTGGAAAACCGTGCTTCTTGAGAACGCTCTTGATTTGCTTTATTTCTCCGGATTTGATCCGCGAAGTCAGGTATAAAATTTCAGCGCCATCATTTTTCAACGCAGTGAGTTTTTTGACCGATTCGCCAATCGGGACATATGACTTGTAATCGTGGCTGGAGTTCTGCTCTTTTTCAACCTGCTTGACAATGTCTTCTCGCTTATGCCCCAGAGCACTTTTGTGCATTATAATTGTTCCCTCTGTGAAAACAAGAATTCTCATGTTCAATCCCCAGAGCGCTGGGGATGGGATTAGTTTGAATAACGAAGTTATTCAACTTCCCAATGAGCTTCGCTCAATTGAGGATGACCCTTCGGTTCAAATCCTCTAGCGCTGGGGATGGGATTGCTGCAAAGAGCAACAGCTCTTTGAGCTGCCAAAGGAGCTCTGCTCCTTTGAGCATGAACCCATGGTTCAACCCATCCATGGGTTGAGCGCTGGGGATGGGATTTGAACCCATGCGACCTTGCGGTCACAGGCTTAGCAAGCCTGCGCGTTGAACCAAACTCTGCCACCCCAGCAACGAAATTCAATGAAATTCTATTATGTTTTGAACATTATTAAACCGCTTGGATTTTATTAAAGCTGAAATTTGCGAAAACCCATGTTGTGATAGGTATTTAATTTTTCATGCCCTAGTAAGATGATAAGTAACTGATGATAAAAAATCCTGATGGAGACATTAAGATGGTAACCAAAGCGACGTTGTGTTATGTTGTCAAGGACGGCAAAGTCCTTCTCATAAAGAAGAAGCGCGGCATCGGCGCCGGAAAATTCAACGGCCCTGGCGGCCGCATAGAAGAAGGCGAGGACGTTATTTCAAGCGCTGTGCGCGAAGTCAAAGAGGAGTTGGGCATAACGCCAATGAACGTTGAACTAATCGGTTTGAACAAGTTCACGATAAACCGCAGCCCGTTCATGGACGTGTACGTTCTGAAAGCAAGCGACTTTATCGGCGAGCCCAGGGAAACCGACGAAGCTATCCCGCACTGGTTCGACGTAAGCGCATTGCCGTTTGATAACATGTGGAAGGACGACCCGTTCTGGATGCCATTGATGCTCGAAGGAAAGCGTTTTATGGGAAAATTCGATTTCACGAGCATGTTCGAAGAATTAGTTTACCATAAGATAGAAGAAATACAGTGATTGGCGTCAAATTGCGTCCAACGCAATTTTAAATATGTTCGTAGCATATAATAGAGCATTGAAATCGTAGTCTAGAATAATATGATTCAGACTATTTCAAGAGAAATAGGGTAGGAGGAAACATTATGCCTGTAACTGTGAAAGACTTCTCTGAAATGCTCAAGAAAGACGTGTTCACTGACAAAGGAACATACTGCGGCAAGGTCCAGGACGTAGGCTTAGACATGGAAAAGTTCCGTGTGCGCTCTATAATCGTGGATGCAGTACGAGGATCTTTCTTAGCAGAGATGGTTGGCGACAAGAAAGGGGTTGTCATACCGTTTTCCATTGTCGAGAGCATTGGAGACATTGTAATAATCAAGCACATCTCTCCGACAACCGCGGATATGGATGAAACGTCCAGAGAATCGACAGAAGCGTCGTCCATCAATTTCTAGATTTCGGATTTTTAAGCAGATTTAAGGACGAACCTATATATCTGAAAAGGCGTCATAACGCTTTTAGATGCGGAACATGCTCGCCCTACATAACTTTTTATTCTTGCGAAAACAAGTAATATAAAATATCAGGTGTGTGGCAGAAATGACATTGAATATTAGGATATACGGCACTAAATACGCAAATATATGCGGGGATATGATATCTAAGGCAATATCTGGGTTTTTCGTCCAGAAATGGTCCGAATGCGGTGTAAGCTATCTAAAAGCTGATAAAATGCCTATTCATGACCGCGGCCCGGTCTCAGAGCCGAATTTCGTGCTAATATGCGACCTAATTGAGGTGGACAAGTCCGCGTTAAAGAATCTGCCTAGAGAGTGCGTTGTCATAATAAACACCCAGGAAAAATCAGCTCCCCTGGTTCTGAAAAAGCAGCGTATAAAGACTATATTAATAGACGCTACTGGCATAGCCATGACGCACACAAGTGAGCCAAACCCTGTCGTGCCCATGATAGCAGCCCTGGTAAAGAAAACAAATGATATTTCGCTGAAGAACTTTGAGGCCATGCTGAAGCAAATCAGCCCCAAGGACGGCAGCATTGCTGCTGCAGAAGAAGCGCACAAGCTGGTGAGATAGTAAGTTAGGTAAAAGATGATGGATATGACATTCATAAACGAAAAAGAGACAAAGCCGGCCAAGTTGACTCAGAAAAAGCCGGAACCAGTAAGCGCAAAGCGCTTTCAAGAGTTCCGCCCAGTGCTGAACAAGGCCGCATGCGCCAAGTGCATGGCTTGTTTCGTTTTTTGCCCGGACACAGCAATATCAAAAGATCCGAAGGGCTTTCCTAAGTTCGATTTCGACGTATGTAAAGGGTGCTTGGTATGCCTAAGAGAATGTCCAGAAAGAGCCATAAACGAAGAAAGGGTAAAGTGATGAAGATGAAAATGAAAAAACACCCGGTTGCGAAGAAAGCGAAATCCGTGATCAAGCACGAGCCGGTCCTGCATAAGCCAGTCCTGGAACTAGGCATGCTTGCCAGCAGAGCCGAGTCAGTAAGCCACACGCTGGAGCTAGCAGGCTCAAAATTAGAGAGCGCGGACAGCGCCTTTGCAGGCTCGCTTGAAAACCGCATAGTCGTCTCCAGTAACGTCAGCAGCGCAAGCGAGTGCGTGCACAAGCGCCTGCCAGTCATATTCGCTTCAAACACCGACCCTATGCTCGAGCGCGACAAGGGCGCGATGATTTTCCTGCCGGAAAGCAACCAGGAGTTTTTAGATGATATATTGCGCTGCCACAAAATATCAGAAACAGTCATGCTTCCGTCAGTCGTCGCATTGCCTAGAGACATCACAGAAAACGTCATAGTTCCGTCAGAGCAGAGCATAGAAAGCTTCCTCGGCAAGTATAGCATTCCGTTCAAGATTGACTTCAAGAACCCGTCGCTGCTCGCAGTGAACGCTAAGAACGGCCAGGAAATCCACGCAGCGCTGAACCAGTCAAAAGCCGTTATTGAAAAAACAAACGAAACATGGCACAAGAAATTCCACCGCGGCGAGTCGTTCGTAGAGCTCGTAAACGTAGAGGACGCGGAACTAATAATAATTACATACGGCCAGAACAGCACCACAATAAAATCCGTCGTCGACGCCATGCGCAATGACCAGGAAAAGCCAGTGAAAGTCGGCCTGGCGCGCATCCACGTCCTGCGTCCGTGGCCTGAAGAATCGCTGTCGCAGATTCCAGCGAATGCAAAAATCGCAGTCATAGATTTCGTCCCGTCGCTGGGCGCATCCGGAATATTATACACAGAAATAAAGTCCACGCTGCCCAACAAGCATATATCATCGTTCATCGCCCCGGACCGCCTGCTAAGCAGCCAGGAGATAAAGGAAATAATCATTGAACTTTCCAAGCAGGACGCTCCGCAAAAGCTGTGGCTAGAATAGCAAAAAATGAATGAATATTATGAATGGCTCAGTAGCTACCAATGTAATCATTTAGAATCATACTGGAGCGGTTACGTCATTGCCAATGATAATTTTAATATCAAGGTTTTAAAACAATATTCATATGCGAAAAGGAAAAGAGTTGTATGCGGAAAAATACGACAGCGCGATGGCTTTGCACAGAAAAGGCGTCCCGTTAAAGGAAATCGCCGAGTCGTTAGGCATATCATATTCCGCGGTTTACGCCTGGACCAGGGGCACAAGAAAACCCAGCGAGCCAGTGCTCGTCAGGTTTAGGTCGTTTTTGGAAAAAAACGGCCCAACAGCAGCAATCGACATAAAAAGCGTTATTCCAAAGCACGATGACTTTTATCATATCGCAGTAAAGCGCAACATAGGCATTAAACGTGTCGTGCTCGACCGTCGTTTCAGAGAATACCGCGTGTGGTATTACTTGGCTGGCCAGGAGCAAGCCTTAGAATCGTGCATTAAAGATTTGCGCGAAAAATACAAGGTTGTCAAGGAAAAG
>JBDRKV010000003.1:0-12414 GCA_043813745.1 Candidatus Aenigmatarchaeota archaeon
ATATTGATGTGTATGGAATTGAATTGAACGAAATCGCCGATGATGCCAAGATTTTTCCTGATTATAATTTCAACAGAAAACGTGCCGTTTAACTCATGCTTGAGGAACGGCTCATTCACGAGTTTGTTGTCTTTTATTGAAGCCATCTTGCCTGCAACGTTTCCTGTTCCAGCAGACACCGGTATGTAGAACGTCTCGCTGCTGTCCTGCAGCATGGATATCTTGTCGCCGTTCTGAAATACGCTTGATTGCGCTGCAGAAACCAGGCCCACATAAGAGCCTGCTGCATTGGACTTGATTATATAGCCGTCCCCGGTTTCCACATTGTCAAGCCCTCTGAATTTTAGCGAAACAGTCACGCTATGTCCGCTGCTTGCAAATGCTATCGAAGCAACTACGAATAACGACACACATAGAAATATTAGGGCAACCTTTTTCATTACAACACCTTGAATTATGATACCTTAGAGTGCAAATATTATATACGACACATAGCCTATGACAGTCAGCGAAACCGAATGCTTGAACCCGGCAATGAATCTGCCCTCTGCCATCTTGCCTATCGCAAGCCCTGAGAAAATGCCTTCTATGACTATCAGGCTCATGAACAGTTCATCATACACCTGCTTCAGGCCGGACGCCTCACCGACATTGAGCTGGAGTGCCGGGAATAAAAATCTTGAGAGCGTCAGCATCACGCCCAGGAAGATAAAAAATATGAAATAGCCGTTTATCATCTGCGAGTATATGCTAGCAGAACGTTCTTTTTTGATGTTCTCCGCGCTCTCCATTGAAGCGGAAATGGATTCAAGCACCTTACCCACGTCTCCGCCGGACTTGTGCGTCTCGTTTATCGCGCGCACTGTCCTGTTTATCAGAGGGGATTTCATTTGCTTTGCAAAATTCTGCAATATTGTATCCAGGTCAATGCCCCAGTCTATCTTTGCGGAAATCTCCTTGACATACTTGGTCAATGGGCCGTAGGAATTATTCGTAGTTTCGCGTATTGACTGCGGAAGCGTCATGCCGACATTGATATTTTCGTTTATATCCCTCAGGAATATGGGAAACATTATCTCCACGCGTTTTATATTCTCGCGCCTTCTGTAGCTCAATGTCAAAGGCAGCCCGATGATTATTACGCCCGCAAAGAGATTGAGTATGGCGAATGTCTGCGCGTTCCTGGAAAAAAACAGCAGATTGGCTATGATGATTGCAAAGCCCACACTAAGCGAAAGCACAATCACGTCCTTCATGTTCGTCAAGTCTAATTGTTTGCTGGTGTGTTTTTTCATGACCTTTTGCTTACCGTCCTCTTTCAGATTTTCTTTCTCTTGTTTCTTTTTCAGTATCTTCATGTTCATCACGTCTTCGGTTGCGTAGCGTGCACAAATATCAGGAAAATTATGTTTAGTGCAGGCAGTATCAGGTATATGCCTGCCTTCATAAGGAACGGTATGTCCATGCCGACTATCTGCCCGCCAACAACTGACATTATAGCAAGCAGTGAAATAAACAACAACGGCGCGACTATGAGTATTGCCGTGTATAATTCTGCGTATGTATTCAGCAGCGTGAGGTATTTATCCCTTGAAATCTTGTATTCAAGCATTGCATCGCGAGCGGACTGGTTCAGATATTTATTAAGGTCTCCGCCACCGGTTATTTCAGATACTATCCCGTACAGCAATTCGGCGAATTTCTTGCTCGGCGTCCTGACCGCAACCTCTCTTATTGCAGTGGTGATGTCCATGCCAAGAACCTTTATGTTCCTCATGACAAAAGCACACTCTTTTGAAACGTCTTCGTATTCCTTGCTCTTGGCTAGGAACTCGAACAAGGTACTCGGCGGCGCGCCGGAAGAAGCGACAGCAGACATCTGGTTTATGGCAAATGGTAGGTTTGCTTCTATGTTCTTCGCGCTCTGCTCAAGCTTATGGTACGGATAGATGAAAGAAAACGCTATGGTCGATCCGCAGATGATGATGGATATTATAAACGAAAATAATACAGTGAGCCAGAAAAGTCCAAAGCCCATCAGAGCAAGCAGAACCTGCAAAGCAACGAACGTAACGAAAAATGCAAGCACGGAATACAGCGCCATCTTTCCTACATAAAGCTCGAATATATATTCCAAATTCGTTTTTTCAAAGTCCTGTCTAAGCTTCACGAAATATTTTGAAAAATATTTTAAAACTAATTTCGAGGACATGAGCAGCAGATTATTATACACATTATCACTTTTTCCCGGATTTATCACAAGCAGAGCGCCGTGATGTCGGCGAGCTATGCTCAACCGGTTTATTTTTATTTTGTATCAATGACAGCATCTGACTCCTGTTTTTTTCGTACATTGAAATATACGACGATACCTCCTTCCACCCGAGTCGCTGCCTGCTGAGCCACTCCAGAACCTTTTTGCGGCTTTCAATATCCTGTCTGACAACTGCGGCACTGATTCCACTTTCAGTGGCGATTTTTTTCAGCAGGTAGGAATCGCCGACGCTCTTCATTGAAAAGCCGTCAGTATCAGGATGCCACTCTGAAATGCGCTTTGTCTTTGCCTCGCCGGATTCCCAGTCAACGCTCTCTATTTCCATAATCTCCTTTACGCGCCGTGCAGAATGCCCTTTTTCCTTGGCATGCACCATTATTATGACCATGTCCAGGGTTTCAAGCAGGCCTGGAGAAAGGTTTATGGGATCTGTTTCCAAACGTTTTATCACGTCGTCCACAGAGCCGGCGTGCATAGTGCTTATACTTGCATGCCCGGATGCCATGCCCTGAAACATCACAGACGCCTCCTTGCCGCGAACCTCGCCTACAATCAAATAGTCCGGGTTTTGCCTGAACGAGCCCTTCAACAAATCAAACATCGTGACCTCGCCGGTCTTTCCGCCGAAAGCCGGGCGCGAGACGCTTGAAATCCAGTTCTCGTGCGGAAGGTTGATTTCTTTAGTGTCTTCTATTGAAACGATTTTTGCGCTCGGTGGTATGAACAATGATAAGCAGTTGAGCAGCGTGGTTTTTCCAGTAGAGACGCCGCCGGCAATAAGTATGTTTGCTCCGTGCTCGACAACAAACCATAGGTACGCGAGCATGTCCAAAGAAGCAGTATTCATGTTCGTCATGTCAACAGGCGTAAAAGGAGTTTCTCGGAACTTGCGTATTGAGAACGTAGGCCCGCGCGTTGTCACGTCTCCGGCTAGCGTTGCCTGCACACGACTTCCATCAGGCAGCGTGCCATCCAGTACAGGCGATGCATAACTGATGTAACGATCTGTCTTTTCAGCAAGCTTTATCACAAACCCCCGCAATTTCTCATTATCCTTGAAGATTACGTTTGTTTTAACAGAGCCCAGCTTCTGATGTATTATGTATAGAGGAATATTCAGACCGTCGCATGAGACATCCTCTATATAATCGTCGTTCATCAGCGGCTCTATCTCGTTTAATCCAACAAAGTCCCTGTACAAGTAATAAAGTATTTTCAAGTACGAAGACGACTCAAGCCTTATTTCATACATGTCCAGCAGCTGTTTCGTGCGCTCCTCAAGGAATTTTATTATGCTATCCTTTTTTTCCAGCGTTCTAGTGCTTACATTTATAGTTTCTATGAGCCCGCGCTTGAGGCGCTCAAGAATCTCGTTTTCTTCTTCACTGAGCTTTGGCTCGTCCACTTCATACAAGAATTCGTTAGAGACCTTGTCCCATCTTACCTTTGCATACGCATACGGCCTGATCAGGGCATATCTGACAGGCGCTCCGTTTTTTATGCTGTCTGCCTTGAATTCAAGCTTCTTATCAGGTAGTATCTTGAATTCTGTACCTGCCATTGGTGCAGCTCCATGCTCCGCGTGCGTGTTATGCCCCTTATGCTCCTTCTTCGAAAATAACCTGTGTATCCCAAGCATACGATACGCTCACCTAAAATGATATTATATTCTCTAGAATATCTAATTAGAGGTATGTAATATAAAGAAATCGTCCACGTGGTTATATCGCATAAACGTATGACAAAACTGTAAGTAAGTGATAGAAAATCCAGCCAGCCCTTTACATTGTTGGGTTAGCGCCGCCCAACAAACGCCTATAGTGAATGGCGCTTAGTCTTCAAATGAGAGCAATGCTGTTGTCTTCATTCAATACTTACCTCTGCCAGCCAACACGGCTCTTCCTGCTCCTGCCTATCTGCACAATGCCTCGATGCCTGGCGCAACCAGGACATGCATACATTTTCCTGCTGAATGAACCAATAAATCGCGGGTCCATCTGCTGACGCAGCACTGGGTCGTTGATTCTGAAGGACTTCATTACAGGGAATGTCTTCCATTTCGGGACTTTGCGGCCGCAGAAATTGCATTCTGTCGATTGCTCATGCCCTTTGCTTTTAGTATGATGATAACCTCTTTTGTAAGGTGCCGGAATAGTACTCGCCTCCTTTATGAAAATCTCTTCTACAACACAGTTTTTAAACATAATATTTTAACAGCAATTCATTATTTTGAACAAGTTAATATATTTAGCATCAGCCCACTTTTCTTTTTGAACCCAAGGGCCTTTTTCTTTTAAGAAAAAGGGGCTTATGGAATGACTTTGTATCTCAAATTCGCCAATTGCCATTCTGCAAAGAGCAGCATGAATGCAATCAACAACAACGGCAAACTCAGACTTAAACTTACTTCCGAGAATGACGAGGATGCAATATATTTGTATGACTGTACCAGCTCATTTGCGTCCCTGGCACGGAAAAAGAGTCCGTCTGTTTCATTGGCTATATGCGCCATCATAGACGTGTCAAGCCTTGACGTGACATTCACGCCTGGAACAAACGTTGCGCCCTGCTCTGTTCCAATGCCTATGGTATGGATGACGATGTCGTCCTTCCTCGCGTAATAAATAGCGTACTCTGGATCTAGGCCCACGTTGTTCTGGCCATCTGTTAATAATATTATTACCTTTGCCTTGCTGCTGCCATAAAGCAGGTTTGCAGACGTCACTATAGCGTCACCTATTGCCGTGCCGCCGCTGCGGCTGACTTCTAAATCTTCTATAGCGCCTCTTGCCTTTCCAATGTCTGTAGTAGGCATCTGGTTTATTCCGGCAACGCTTGAGAACGAAACAACCCCGACCTTTGTCTGCCCGTCCAGCGAATCAACGAACGTCTTCGCCGCCTGCTTTGCAGCATCCAGCCTGGACGGTTGCATATCGTCCGCAAGCATGCTTAATGAAGTGTCGATGGTTATGACAAAATCAAAATTATTCGATTCTCCGAAGAAGTGTATCGTGGTTCCGGAAACAGCGAACACAAGTAGTAGTAATATTGCCGTGCGTATTCCGAGGAATATATAATAATGGAAAACCTTGCTCCTGAAAACAGCCCTTGCCCATTTGTTTGACGATAGCACATTTTCCACGGCCCTGTAGTTTGCAAACTTGAATGCCTTTTTCTTCACGGCTTTTTCGCTCAGGTAGTGCATAATGAAGAATATAGGTATGATGAATAGGAACCACAAATACCCCGGATCAGTGAACGTAATCAGTGGAATCTTTCTTCCCTCCTCTTGAAAAACCTGAGCAGTGGATGCATGAAAGAACTGTCAGTCTGCAAGGACAGGAAATCTGCTTTTGCTTCGAGGAACACATGTTCTAAATCACTTTCCTCCTCTCTTACGTAGTCCTCATAGTCATTACCCACTACATCCGGATTTATGACCATCTCCTTGCCTGTATACGGGTCCATGATAAGCACGTTTCCAACGCCTCTCGGAAGGACTCTGTCGCGTATGTCGCGTATCATAACAGCTATTACGTCGTATTTGTTTGAAATGATTTTCAGATGCTTCTCTAATTCAACATTTCCATGTGCTCCTATGAAGTCCGAGACAATCACCAGCATCGTGCCCAGTTCAAGATAATTTTCTAAATACTTTAGCGCGCTCACGATGTTCGAGCCGCCGCCATAGTTTTTGACGTTACTAAGCGCCTTTGTTATCAGATAGAACTGGCTAGGTCCAATGTTCGGCAGCACAGTTTTAACAACATTATCGTTGAACATCGCAATGCCAACACTGTCCCCGCCCTGCATGACTGTGTAGGATAGCGCGGCAATCAATTCAGCAGCATACTCATTTTTGAACTTTTCTATTGAGCCAGAACACATCCGCATGCTCGTGTCAACCAGGAAAAACATTGTAAGATTTCTTTCTTCAACGAATTGCTTTGACAATAGCTCGTTTGTGCGCAATGACGCCTTCCAATCTATGGTCGACGCCTCGTCCCCAATCTCGTATTTTTTATAGCCGTCGAATTCAAGGCCTTTGCCGCGGAACGCGCTCTTGTATTTTCCAACAATGAGCGAGTTTACAAGGCTACGCGGAATAATTTCCAGATGCTTTATGTCGTATTTGAACTCAATGCCTGTTTCCTTGCTGGCTGATTTTTCTTTTTTGGGCATGCAATCACCTATGGAACAGGCACCTTAGAAATAATCTGGTTGACGATATCATTGGTGTCTATGCCCTCTGCCTGGCCTTCGTAATTCAGTAGTAGCCTGTGCCGCAGGACCTCGTGAGCTACTTTTTTCACATGCTGCGGCTTTACGTACGACGAGCCCTCCATCAACGCCACAGCCTTTGAGCCTATGTACAGTCCTATAGAAGCACGCGGGCTGGCGCCCCATTGCACGAAATGCATGAGCCCTTCCTGGCTCTGCTCTCTTGTTTTTCCGATAATATTGATGATGTATTTTTCTATCCTGTCGCTCAGGTAGATTTTTTTCGCCAGCTTTTGCAAATAAAGTATTTTCTCTGGCGAGAGTATTTGTTTCAGTTTAAAATGGCTGAAATCCTCGAGCGTTATGTTTTTCAAAAGTATGCTCTCCTCCTCTTCCGGGCTCGGATAGCCCATCTGCACCTTGAATAGAAAACGGTCAATTTGTGCCTGTGGTAATGGATAAACGCCTAATGATTCCAGAGGATTCTGCGTGGCCATCACAAAGAACGGATTTGGCAGGTCAAATGTGGTTTTTGCTATTGAAACCTTGCGATCCTGCATTGCCTCCAATAAAGCAGCTTGTACTTTTGGCGGCGCGCGATTTATCTCGTCCGCTAATATGAAGTTTGCGAACACAGGACCCTTGATGGTGTAGAAACCCTTTGATTTCTCGTATGCGTTTATGCCTACCAAGTCCGACGGCAGCAAATCAGCGGTGAACTGCACGCGCTGGAATTTGCAGCCCAGTGTCTCGGCCAGGGCACGTATGATTAATGTTTTTGCAATGCCGGGAACGCCCTCGACCAGCACATGACCGTGGCACAGCATGGCTCTTAGTAGACTGTCAACAGTATCGTCCTGCCCGACAACAATTTTTTTCATCTCCTTTTTCACTGCAAACAATTGTTGTATTGCTAAACCAATTTCCCTCTTGGACAGGGTTTTTACTCCAGCCGTGTTTTCTGCCGCAGCTTTCTGCTTTCTAGCAACAGAACGCAGCTCTTTTTTGCTGATTTTCAGCTTTATTGCCTTGTGTTCCATTGCCTTATGTTTTGCCACAGTGTATTTCACTGACTTTTCTTTTTTGATAGAAATATTCTTCACAGTCTTCTGCATGCCGCGCCTGACCTTTTCAAAGTCCTTGTTAGCGGAAAGATTTCGGCTAGCCTTGCTCGGTGCTGGCCTTGTAATGAGCGATTTCTGGAAGTTATTGCGCTCGCTATCAAGCGTGCTACGCATCTGCTTCCTTATCTTTTCAAAATCTTTCTTGGCACTGTTAGCCATTTTTTCACATCCTCATTGGGAAAATCTCAACGAATGCCAGGACCGCCCGAAGTGTGGAAATGAACTCTGTTCATTTCACATCTAAAAGGTATCAAAGATACCTTTTCAGACAAAGCTTCGGAAATTCGTTTGCATTCAGTTGCAGATTCTTACACCTTGAATTATTTTCTTTTTCTTTCCTATATATAGTCATGCAAGGAAATAGTTGGGTTATTACCCTTGCTGACTATATGCGAGACAAATAAACTATATCCGGATTTCTTTATTTGTTTCACTATATAAATCTAAATTATGAGGAATGCGCATGCTTCATATGCGTTTTCAGCGATTCCTGGCTTGCAAAGTACTTGCCACACTTTTTGCAAAGTATATGCTGCTCTGGCTTACTGGATTTCTTTCCGCTCTTGGTCCTCAGGTACGCTGCCACGAATACTGCAAATGATACTATGGCAGCAATGCCTGCTACTATCATCCAGTCGATTTTGCTAAGAGGTATTTTCATTTCCTTGCCGAGCGAGCGCAGCAAGTCCCTGCATGCTTGTATTGCCGAATCTATCATGGAAGCGGCTTTCCCAGTCTCGTTTTTACTTATGGCAAGATCTGCTTCGTTCAACAGCTCGCTCAATTCATAGCACTCTGGGTTTTCTGCAAACAGGTTTCTGGCGAATATCAGGTTGTCATACATGCTTGCCTGCTCTCCACCATACGGGCTGAGGTCTATTATCATGAGCGCGGTCCTGTTCAATTTAGGACGTTCTACCTCGACTAATATCGTTACGTTATAGCGTCTGGGCTCTGTATGACTGTATATGTACATGGTGGTGTTTGTCCTCGCACCGCGCGGTAGTTGATCCCACTTGACCCTTGAAAATTCAAACGACAAGTCGTCCGAATCCGTGGATGCGCTTATTGTGAGATTATACATGGTTGAATTGGCAGCCCTGTTATGTAGTATCACAGGAGCTTTTGTGTCATCATTACTACTCATTGCAATGAGCGCCGGAACAATTATATCCAGCTGCATATCTTCTACAACAGAACGCGACACAACCCTGGACACGCCCTGGCCATATACGGTCTGCGTGACCGGCACATCTGCAGCAGCTTCTGCCAGAAGGAAGTATGACATTCTGTCCAGCGTGATGTTGAATTTGTCCTGTCCAGTGTATATGAATATTGTATGCTCTTCCCATGAACATGTTCCAGTCTGGTTGCATTTGTACAGTTCAAGATTATCCTCATCAGATAACGTATTTATCAGGCCAGAATAGTTGTAATTGATGTCAAAGTCCGTGTAACTCAATGACGTGTTTATCCTAAACTGGTCCACTGAACGGCGCCTGCTCGGCGGTGCTATGTTTTCAGCGGTATTGTTGTATTCCAGGACAACGAGCGTGTCGTTCGTGATGTTTGCTGCATTAAACTTTATCACAGGTGTGTCTGTCCTTATTTCAACGTCATAATATCCAGGCGGCATTGTTGCCGTGATATTCGTTCCATTGATGAACTGGAATTCACTGTTCATGTCTATTAGTTTTATCTCTTCTCCGCCCACAGCTGACAGGTTTATCAGGACCGCATCCCTTGCATAGAATGTGATAGTCCTCTGCGTGAGCTGGTCATTGATATCAGCAGCAGACACTGTCAGCGTGTACGTGCCGTTAATCGTGGCATTGTGCATATAATTCCTCTCATACACGAAATCCACGTTGTCGTCAACAGAAACGTTTGGAAAGAGCGGCATGCTCGTGCCATTAGGCAATGTAAAGTTTATGCTTATGTACGAATAAATGGTATCCATATCTATCCTCATAGTTATATTGACTGTATCATTCGGCACGACATTTGTAGGATGTGGATAAAATACAGTGATATTCGGCGGCCCTATTGCAACGCCAACCGGTCGCGTCAGTCGTAGCTGTATGCTGGTATTGACAAATCCCTGTGATGAGTTTGTTCCGTTGAATCCCCTGGCCACAACTGTAAGCAGGCGCGGCGAGAGCGACTCTGGAACAGTGTACAAATATGTCCAAACGTCCGTGTCGTTGGTAGGTGCATAAGTCTGGTTAAGCCCGTCATTCATCACCTGCACAGTGACGTTCGTTACCCAATCCGTGCGATTCGTTTCACCAGTAATGATGTTATACGACGCACCAGGGTATATTGTCAAATTGTTGCTGGGCGACGTTATGTTCAGCGTAGCGCGTATAATTTTTAGCATGTAATATTCAGACCACGCAGAATAGTTCTGCTGGTCAAACGAGCGTATGCGCCAGTAAACATTTGCATCAGGCAGCGAATAGTTCGTATATGAAACAGCCGTAGTGCTTCCATTGAATATGAAAGTAGAGAACGTTGAGTCGTTAGCAATCTGCACAACGTACGTGATAGTATCATTGTCTATATCCAAAGACGTTGTGTTTTCCCATACAAGCGATGCATTCGCGATCGCGCGCAGCGTATTGTTTAGCGGCGCCGTCAACGTAGGCGCACGCGCAATGAAATTGCTTATGTTTACCGACGCGTTCAGGTAGCGCGAATAACTGGCACCATCATACGCGTACACTTCAACAGTCACATTGTCAAACCTGCTGAAGTTGTCTCCAGAAAGCGTCACTGACGCATTCGTGTTGTTCGCGATATCCGTCACATTTTCGCTATATACAAGCGTGCCGTTAACAAACCATCTGAAAAACACCGTGCCGTTCTCAGGTCCGGCATCCGGGTCCAAGTAACCTATTGTAGCATTCAACGTGTCATTCGTATATGCAGTCAATGGCAGTAACGTTGGCTCTGTAATGTTCGGCTCCAAATTCGTCTGCACCCAGAATGTTACATTGTTATAACCAACATTACCCATTGTATCGTTCGCGTAAACAGTTATGTTATTCCACAACACATCCGTCGCGTTTATCGTTGTATTCACGCAGTCGTTAATCGAGATGTTCACGTTTCCGTTTAAAGAGTAGAAGCACTGGTCAAGATTTATTTCATCAACAGAAAAGTTCAGCGATATGTTTGTTTCCCTGTACGTTAATGAGCCGTTTGGAAACGTTATGTTAACAATAGGCAGGACTACATCACCTACAGAATAATTGCTGAACTGCGTTACATTGAAGCTGTAGTCCGGACCAACAGCGTCGTTCCACGTGCAGATAGAAGCAGTACAGTTCTGTCCATTGCGCACTATCGTCGGGTCGTTCAATATTGGCGCGCCAATCAACCATATCATCGCAGAGTTATTCAAGTCCGCGTTGCTCTCCGAAGCAACCGAAACAAAATTACTTGTAATATTAACAGCGTTCTGGAAGTCTATGCTCGTATCCAGCGTTTGATTCGGGTTCGTGAACACGATTCTTCCGAATGAATTGTTTCTCGCAATCATGACAGGGCTCGCGAACGTTGCGCTGCTTACATTGATTATATCAGAGAATTCCAGTACAAAAGTTCCGTTTGTTCCATTTTTCGCAGCCCCAGGGCCGATACCGTATTTAACAGAAAACATGCCGGAGAATGTGATGTTCTTTGCATTGATGTGCGCCCTGCCGCCGCTTCCGCCGCCGCCATCAGTGCACCCGGTTCCATCAAACCCGTTCCCGCCTTTGGCAGATATGTTTCCTCCGCCTGTTAGGTTGTTTGTTATCAACCATATTGAGCCGCCGCTTCCGCCGCCGCCTATTCTGCTATTCCATATTGCATTGGCAGGGTTGGTTTCGCCTTCTGCTAATATCTGTCCCTGGACCTCTATAATCGAAGCGTTTACCTTTATGGCTCCACCTCCAGGACCGCCTGTCTGTGACCAATGATAATTCTGCCCGCCGCCGCTGCCTACATCTGTCGGCTCGAGAAAAGTGCCGTACGGATTGCCGCCTTTGGACGCGCCATTGCCGCCGAATCCGCCGTAGCCGCCACCGCCACCGCCACACCAGTCCGTGGTGTTTCCGCGGCCCGGGCCAGCACTGCCATAGAAGCCAGAACCCGAAACATTCAGGGCTCCGCCGGCAAGTATAGTAAGCTTATATAATGACAAGTCCATCCAATAAATTTGAGCTTCATAATTTGGAGGGTGCGTCAGTGTGCCGCCAGCGTCTATTGTCAGGTTTTCCAGGTTCTTGATGATGGCGCTGCCGTTTATTGAAAGCGTCCAGTTGGCTATGCTAAAATTAGATGTCACTGTAAGGTTGCCGAGCACGTTTATGCTGGAGAAGAAATCCCTGTCGCTCGTGATATTTGTTCCAGTCAGGTTAAGCTCTATGGACGTGTTTGTGATTTCAAGCGTGCCTTTTCCTGAGATGTTTATGTTGTCAAACGTGTGCACGCCTTGATATAATCCCGCGCCTATGCCCCCGCGATTTCCGGCTATGGTATTGTTGTTGTTTATTATCAGGTCTCCGTGCGTGCGTGATGATAATTTTATGTATACCGTCCCTGCAGAGCCCGCCTTGGCAACCCAGGTAGCGTTTAGTCCGTATGTTATTATAGGCCCTGAAAATGAGTTGTTCGTTGCGTAAATAGCAATCCTTCCGCCAGAGCCGCCGCCACCGCTTGAACTAGGGCCGCCTTCCCTTCCATTTGAAGCTATGGTGCCAGAGCCAGAAATATTTGTCGTTATGATCCATATGCTTCCGCCAGAAC
>JBDRKV010000004.1:0-7617 GCA_043813745.1 Candidatus Aenigmatarchaeota archaeon
CTTCAAGCAATCCGGCATTAAGCCGAAGTTCAGGAAACGTATTATCAAGGGCAAAGCTGTTTACGATGACGAAGTTTTTATGTGGAGGAAAGCGTGATGAAAAAGTAAGCAAGGAAGTGATGAAACAGCCAGCCCACCAAAAGAAAAATGTATGGAAATTCTGGTTGTCTGTATCGCGTCTTACTTAGAAGTTAAGAAAAAAGTACAGGAGAAAAAACGTATGACAAAAATCGGGCTTGAGGTTCACATACAATTGAAGACAACCAGCAAATTATTCTGCGGCTGCGCTGCGCAGTGGCAGGGCAAGGAGCCTAACACGAACGTATGCGACACGTGCTTGGGCATGCCTGGCACCAAACCAAGGCTGAATGCAAAAGCAATAGAGTACGGCATCAAAGTCGCTCTTGCATTAGGATGCGAAATGCCCAAGGAGATGTTCTTCTCTCGAAAGAACTATTTCTACCCGGATATGTCCAAAAATTACCAGATATCACAATACGAGATTCCAATAGCAAAGAACGGTATGATAGAGGTCAATGACAAAAAAATACACATCTGGCGCATTAATCTGGAAGAAGATCCTGCAAGGCTTGTTCATCCCAGCGGAACGTCAACGTCTACGTACGTTCTGGTGGATTATAACCGTTCTGGCGTGGGCTTGTGCGAAATAGTTACTGCGCCGGACTTTGATGAGCCTAAAGAAGCCAGAGAGTTTTTGCAGGAGCTAGCTAGCGTTTTAGAATATTTGGACGTCTTTGATCCGACAATGGAAGCGGCGATAAGGATTGATGCAAATGTATCTGTCACTGGCCGCGCAGAAGACCGCGTTGAAATCAAGAATGTTTCCGGATTCAAGGATGTTCAAAAGGCGTTGTCCTATGAAATTATACGACAGAAAAACATAATCGGCCGCAGCGGAAAAATTTCTAGCGAGACACGCGGCTGGGACCCTGTTGCCAAGATCACGCGCTTACAGCGCGCGAAAGAAACAGCAGAAGATTATGGATATATCTTTGAGCCAGACCTGACTATGCAAACGCTGGACGCAAAGTTCATATCAAAGATAAAAAAGACGCTTCCTGAAATGGCATCCGAGAAGGTCGTTCGTTATAAAAAATTTAACGTTAGTGAGGATTTGAGCAAGTCAATTGTCCAGGATCCTGAGTTCGCGGGGATGTTTGAAAGTGTTGTAAAAACATTTGGCGCGAAAGATGCACCATTCATAGCGCGCATATTCGCAGGCGAGATAAAAAAGACGCTCAATTACAATGACATGCGCATACGCGAAACGCCACTGACAGAGGAAAAAATCATCAAGCTGCTGAAGATGATTAAGTCCGGCGAGCTCACAGAACGCTCTGCTGAAATGGTCCTGAGGGACATGGTTTCAACAGGCAATGACGTCGAGACGATAGTCAAGCGCAAGGAGATGTCAAGGATAACGGATGATGAACGCTTGCTCGTGGCAATAGACCTTGTAGTTTCTGGCCAGGAAAAGGCTGTCACGGATTGCAAGACCGGACGAAAGCCCGAAGCGTTCGAGTTCCTGGTCGGCTGCGTGATGAAGGAAACGCGCGGCCGAGCTGACCCGCAACGCGTAAGAGGGCTGTTGAAGAAGAAAATCAATGGGTGAAATTTAATATTATGGATAAAACAACAAAACCTTGCAAACCAGATGAAAAAAAAATTCATATTTACAGAGGGAATAGATTATTTCAAAACAGGCAAATCTTCTATCTGGGGGCATGGAGATAAAAAGACTTTACAGCTTCTGAAAAAGATCAGAATTAGTGGACAATGGCTTAATCTCGCTGCAGGCGATGGGCGTTATAATAATATATTATTGGAAAAAGCTGATTTTGTCACTGCTGCTGATATTGATGCAAGCGCATTGAGTAAATTATGGCACAATACGCCTGAAAAATATAGGAAGAAATTAGATACAAAAGTATTTGATGTTACCAAGAGCTTCCCATTTGAAAACAATTCTTTTGATGGTATCTTTTGCACAGGGACTCTACATCTTTTTTCTAAAGAAGTTTTAGAGCGAATAATTTCTGAAATCGATAGAGTCCTCAAGCCAAGCGGAAAGGTCATTATTGATTTTGCAGCCGACATAAGAAGAATCGCTCCGAATGGAAAATCGATTATTTTTGGAAAAGAACCGCTATATACTATGAAAGATGCAAAAATAACCCTCAGAGAACTATTCAAAAATTATAAAACAAAAATACATGAGTCGGAAGTTATGGAAGATTTTGAAGGTGCAAACCCTCCTTACATGCTAACTTGCAGATTCGTCATTCTAATAGCTCATAAAAAGCGGCACGAGACTTCCTAGAACAGCACTGCAACCAACAATGTGAATAATAACATGCTGCCCAGGTCCGCGACTGACGTTGTTATAGGTATAAGGAAATTATTCGGGTCTTCCTTCTTGCTGAATACGTAGAACCCGCTTGCTATAGACAACGCGAATATTATTGAAACAAGCACAGTTGTCGCGAATAATGATATCAAGATAACTTTTGCAAACAGCAGCGCGGTTACCTGGAATCCGCGTATGAGCGCAATAAATGACGACAGCGCTCCAACAAACAATGCAGACAATATTGCTATGACAAATACTGTCCTTAACAACGCCTTCATTTCTGGGTATTTCCACCACTTGCGGCCGACCTTGTTCATGTAAAGGAGCTTTGTGAATTTTGCAGAGACAACTGTTCCGAAATCGCCTATCATGTCATTGAGAGCAGGCAAGAGTATCAGCAAAGGCATGATCATGAGTATCTTGCTCTCGAGCGCGTGCAGGCCGAACCCGCCTATCGTGCTTATCAATGATGCCAGTATCAATATCCTTATACTTTCGTGCACGATCGTGTGCCACGTGTGCGACCGACTGCCGTACTCTTTAATGTAGAAAAGCGTCCTGTAAGATAAGTTATGTTTTTTGTGCGCGTTTATGAGCATATGATGATGTTGTTTGCGCTTCAGCTTGGATATCTTGTGGACTGTTTTTTTCAAATGCGTTTTCTTTATCATCTTTTTTATCATCATATAATCACCATTGCCATGAGGAGCGAGACTACACTCACAACATCTCCAACAGTCGTAACATAAGGGCCCATGATGTTGTTCGGGTCATGCCCGCGCTTGAAAAGCCACAGCGTGGCCGCGATGGTGAGCGGCACTTCTATGATAGTAGAGAAGATAGCCGCGGCAACTGCAATGAACAGTATCTTTATATTGGCAAAACCGAACACTGCTGTCGCAAAATAAGCGACAAGCCCGAGGAACAGGCCGATGACTATCGCGAGTATTATGCTTGCTATGATATTTCCCTTGATAATATTGTTTTTTCTCATCTTTGGCTTGACGACGTGCAGGAACAATCCAGAGCTTAAACGCGATGATATGGATGCGCTGATGTTTCCGCGCATTTCCATGAAACCAGGAAACAATATCAGGAAGCCGGGCAGCATTGCTATCTTGTTGGTCATGAATGCCATCATCACGCCGACGAGCAGGCCGCCTGACATTGAAATGATTTCGGCAATGCCTATTTCCCTGAAGTCCTTTGTAAACAGCATAATTAGTTTTTTACTGGCTTATAAAAATAGTTTTTAAGTTAGTATTCGAAATAATTTCATGGGCCTGTAGCTTAGCTTGGATCGAGCACCTGGCTTCGGACCAGGTGACGGGGGTTCAAATGAGCCTTTTGGAAAAAGCCTCGGGAAAACCGAAAGACTCTGAAATTCCCCCCAGGCCCATTATGAATCAGATTTTCCAGCTTTACGAATCTCTAAAACAGCGATATCCGCACGCGCATGAATGGTGGCCTGGCAATAAGTTTGAAATAGTCGTGGGCACGATTTTAACGCAAAACACGAACTGGAAGAACGTGGATAAAGCGCTAGTATCGTTGAAGAAAAACAAGATTGATTCCTTTGACAAAATCCGAAGCCTGAGCAAGCCTAAGCTGGAAGCAATAATCAAGCCCGCAGGCTTCTACAAGCAAAAGGCCGGCTACCTGAAGAATCTCGCAAAGCTTGTTCTATCGTTCAAAAGTTTTGGAGAGTTTTTAGAAAACGTTTCCAGAGAACAGTTATTATCAGTCAAAGGCGTTGGCCGGGAAACTGCTGATAGCATACTACTCTACGCGTGCGACAAGCCATATTTCGTGATAGACGCGTACACGCGGAGATTACTGAAAAAAGAAAAAATCAAACATGAAGATGGCTACGAATCCGTAAGAGCATTGTTTGAGTCGTCTCTGGAATGTGATGTGTTGTTGTACAAGCGGTTTCATGGGCTGATTGTTGAGAACGGGAAAACTGAGAAATAAAAAGTGCTCCCAGCGGGATTGCTACAAAGAGCAACAGCTCTTTGAGCTGCCAAAGGACTGACGTCCTTTGAGCATGAACCCAAGGGTTCACATCTCTAAGTGCTCCCAGCGGGATTTGAACCCACGTCTCAGGCTCGAGAAGCCTACATCCTTACCGGGCTAGACTATGGGAGCAACTCTTCGATCTGCCCCAATGTCCGCGTCTGAAGACGCCAGACTATTGCAGCTTTGCTGCAAAATCCAAGACATCTACCGATGTCTTCAGATATGGGAGCATCCATAAGTTATTTTTGTTATTTGTTTTAAAGTGTTATTCTCCTCAGCTTATTTATGGCTTACAAGGCTTTTGTAATGATAAAACCAGAAGGCATGCCGTACAAGGGGCATGTTGTCCGCAAGCTTCTGGAAACTGGCGCGAAAATTATAGCTTACAAAGTACTGCCTGAAATACCAGAGCAGACAGCAAGGGAGCTTTATGCAGTGCATGAGGGCACGGATTTTTACCCGCGGCTGGTAAAACAACTTTCCAGCGAGCCTGGGATGGCTATTTTGCTCGAATCAAGGAATCCACGCATTATTTCTGTTGTCAGGAAAGCTTTAGGCAATGCCTCGCCGGACATGGCAGAGTCGAATAGTATACGCAGGATAGGCTGGGATGGCGCGGAGTCCATTGAGTTGGCACGCTCGAAAAATCGCGCAGTGCGCAATATAGCGCATGCGGCTGACATGAGAAAACACGCAACCAGAGAAGCATATCTATTTTTCAATGACAGACCGGAGCTGTTCTGGGACATGCCATTGCATTCAGGATGTTTAGAGCTTCTGGATGATGAAAATGCGCTTTCATGGTCATTAGCAAAAGAGGGCGAAGGCGTGTTCATGGAAGAGCGCATAACAGAAAAATTGAGAGGCGTTGGTCTGATCGGCAGAAAAGGATCATTTGTTCATTACAAAGATATTGAGCTGTGGAAACCATTTGGCGAAATGTATGTGGCAGCCGGGCAGGTTGTCACTGAAAGAAAATCCATGCGTTGTGAAAGAAAATTTGTTGCAAAGGTGTGCACTAACCTCAATCCAGCAAAGAGAATGGTAGAATTATTGGACAGACGCACGATATTGTCACAGCAGGGCGTAAACGTTCCTTATGTTTACGGCTGCGACAGCGGCACGATATACGAGGAATATATAGAACACGACTTAATAGAATATCTAAAGCATAATTTATTGCAGCGTGAAAAAGTTATTCCCGCACTTCGGAAAACCGCTCGCATATTGGATGCGAATGGCTTTCGTCCGTTGGACTTTTTACGAGACTGCCGCACAGATGGAGAGTATGTTTATTATATAGATTTTGGCTTTGATTTAGGTGAACCATCTAACGAGTCGACAGATATTGCCGAAAAACAACTGAAAAAATTCCTCTTGTCGCTATAAAAATTATAATTTAAAAAGAATAGATATAGATATCCTTACACACGCGGGGGTACCCAAGTGGCCAACGGGGCTAGGCTTAGGATATACATAAGAAACCTAGTGGGTTAGTCCCTTCGTCGGTTCGAATCCGACCTCCCGCATAGTGATTTTTCTCTTTTACAAAAAGAGAAAACTACACATTCATGCTCAAAGGACAGGGTCCTTTGGCATCTTGAAAGAGCCCTACTCTTTCAAAGAAAAGAGAAAAGTAAATTTACGGAAAGGTCAGAGTTACCCAAAGAATGGGAAAATTTCTGTTTTTAAGTTTTATCGCTTACTTATCTTCATGTTGTCATTAGACATATACTCGCGCGGAGAACCGCATCCGGAAAAACTTCTACAAAGGCTCAGGGATATGGGATATGCAAGTGCAACAATTGATAAGAATGAATGCGCATTACCATATTACATTCTAAGATTCGGTGCAGAGCGTCTGACAAAATTTCTTGTCCGTGAGATTAAAAAAGCTGGTTTTTCATTGCATAGGTTCGATGACTAATTATATATACGAACCACAGCGAATTCTAATCAATGAAACTTGTCGTTCCTCTAGCCAAAGCGCGCAAGAAAGACGTGCGCCTGGTGGGCGGAAAAAACGCCAACCTGGGAGAGCTAATCAGCATAGGCATGCCTGTGCCTCTTGGCTTTGCCGTGACAGCAGGCGCTTACTGGCATTTCATCCACTATAACAAATTAGACGGGCAGATAAAACTAATATTGAAGAAGACGAACGTGAAAAAAATAAGGCAGTTACGCAAGGCAGGCAAGCAGATAAGATTCCTGATAAGGAACGGGAAGTTTCCAAAGGACCTTGAGAAAGAAATCATGATGAACTATAGAAAAATGAAGCTTGGCCGCGTCGCGGTGCGCAGCAGCGCAACTGCTGAAGACCTCAAGACTGCTTCGTTTGCCGGGCAGCAGCAGTCGTTTCTTAATGTTCGTGAAAAGGATTTATTGAAAAAAATAAAATCGTGCTTTGCTTCATTGTTCACTGATAGGGCTATCTCGTATCGCCAGGATAAAGGTTTCAATCAATTCAAAATCGCTTTGTCTGTAGGCGTGCATAGTATGATTGCAGCAGACGCGAGCGGCGTGTTATTCACGATAGAGCCGGACAGCGGGCACCGCGGCTATGTGTACATCAATGGCGGCTGGGGTATTGGTGATTACATTGTCCAGGGTGTCATCACTCCGGATGAGTTCTTGATATTCAAAAAAGGAAACGGCGTTCTGATAGAAAAGAACAAGGGCGTGCAGCGTATAATGGAAGTGCGCTCACCAAGGGGCGTGCGCAGCATGCTCGTGCCCCGCACGAAACTACACAAATTCGTGATTACTGACAATGATGTACAGGCTCTGTACAAGCATGCGATGAAGATAGAGAAACATTACAAAACTCCGATGGACATTGAATGGGCAAAGTCCGGGGGTAAAATATACATATTGCAGGCAAGGCCAGAGACAGTGCACGTCACGCATGCCAGTGACAACGTAGTAAAACACTTTTGCTTGAAGGAAAAAAGCGCTGTCCTTGCTGTTGGAGGATCTGTGGGCCGTGCTATTGCGTCTGGCAAGGCAAACGTTATCCTCAATCCAAAGCAGATAGGAAAATTCAAGGCCGGCGACATCCTGGTTACGAAGATGACAGATCCGGACTGGGAGCCTGTGATGAAGAAAGCAGCCGGCATTGTCACTGATTTGGGCGGGCGCACGTCTCACGCGGCAATCGTCTCCAGAGAGATGGGCATACCAGCAATAATAGGAACCGGGAACGCGACAAAAACCGTTCACGGCTACGT
>JBDRKV010000005.1:0-2363 GCA_043813745.1 Candidatus Aenigmatarchaeota archaeon
ATAACGACTTTGGCCCTGAAAAAATTATGGAGATTCATCACCCCAAGACAGGCACAGAAGGTTTTGTGGTCATTGATAATACATCTTTAGGCCCAGGCAAGGGCGGCATACGCATGACCCCGACTGTTAGCATAGACGAAGTCATGAAGCTCGCCCGCGCAATGACATGGAAGAACGCTATTGCTGAGCTGCCTTTTGGCGGCGCAAAAGCCGGCATTGTTGCTGATTCGAGCAAGCTCACGCAGCAGCAAAAAGATTCAAAGGTCCGTGCATTTGCAGAATCCATAAAAGAAATCTGCCCCAAGCTATATGTAGCCGGGCCTGACATGTACATGGCAGAGCACGAGATGTCCGTCTTCGCGAGCGTTCTAGGCAATCATTCTTGTACAGGCAAGCCAAAATCCATGGGCGGTTTACCTCATGAACTTGGTTCAACCGGATTAGGCGTTTATCACGCAACGCTTGTCGCCCTAGAGCATATGAACCTTGATGTAAAAAATATTTCATTCGCAGTTGAGGGATTCGGCAATGTAGGCTGGTTCGTGGCAAAATTCCTGACAGAGCGCGGCGCAAAGCTCGTTGCTGCTTCTGACTCAAAAGGCACGATATACAATCAGGAAGGCATTGACTTCAAGAAGCTTGATGCTGTGAAAAAGAAAACCCATACAGTAATAAATTACAAGCCCGGCAGCGTCTTGAGCAACGACAAGATTGTTTCTGTCAAAGCTGACGTGCTAATACCAGCGGCAATACCAGACTTAATCACGACAGGCAACATGCATAGCATCCATGCTAAACTGATCGTTGAAGGTTCCAACATACCCATGTCACCTGCTGTTGAAGAACACCTGAGCCTTGAGCATAAAATGGTCATAATTCCTGACTTCGTCGCGAACGCAGGCGGCGTAATCTCGTCATACATAGAATTCATTCATAGCAAAGGCAAGTTTGACTTTGAACATTTGAAGAAGGAAATGTTTGAAACCGTTGAGAATAAGATTAGCAAGAACACTAAACTAATTTTGGAAAAGTCTAACGGACGTTCACCGCGTGACATCGCCATGGAAATCGCGAAGAAGCGCGTGATGAAAAAATAAGATATTCACAAAAAAAACAATCACTCAAACGTCCTCGTCTTCTTATCTTCATCAAAGTCTTTCTCCTCAAAAGCTTGAACGTTGAACTTGTAAAACGTCATACCAGGACTTTTCCAGTCATCAGGCCGAAGCCCAGCCTTGACGCATAATGCGCTAAAGAAAGAATCTTTAGTCGGCAACTCATCCCATACCTGCGGCAAAAATAGAGCCGAACGAGACGATTTTTCAATGATAGCGCCATCTTCCTTTTCCCTGATGTCGTCCAGCGCCGTTGCTGTTGGCTTGGTCAGAACAGAAATCTCTATTTCAATATCACTGAGTTCTTTAGCAGTTACCGGCATGAATCTGGGGTCGCTAAACGCGGCTGCTTTAGCAGACTCGACAACAGCCTGTATCAATGGAAACGTAGCCTCAGGAAATCCAATGCACCCGCGCAGCTCTCCATTTTTGGTGAGTGTGCAGAACAAGCCAAGCTTTTCATTGAGCGATTTCGGGTACGTGATTACTTTCCGCGGCGGATGTTTGTTAGCAACGTCTTCTATTGTTTCGCGTGCTAAACGAACCAAAAAATGCCCGTCCTCTTTTGGCAGCATGATATATTATTTGGCGATAGGTTTAAATTTTGCAAAAAAACCGAAGTAGGAATGGAAGATAAAAATAGAAACAGCGCGAGCTAATTCTACATAAAACAAATGATAAAAATCAAGAATCAGCTCTAGTCAAAACTAAGCAGGGGTTTCCAAGGGATAGTGCGACCGAAGGTGCACTTTTTCCCAAGGCTTTGCTAAAGCCTTATTTCATCTTGATGCACTGCACAGGACATGCCTCTATCGCTTTCTTGATGCACGCGGCTTTTTCTGCGTTCGGCTTTGCAATAGCCTTGCTATCCTTCATCTCAAATGCCTGCGGGCATATGGCAGCACATGTGCTGCATCCAATGCATTCGTCCTTGTTTACAATAACCTTTGCCATACCAATTCATTCCACCATCATGTTTAAATAAATTCCGTTGAAATCAAACGTCAATCACCGTCTTCGTTTGTTTGATCCGGCTCAATGAAATCCGCAAGGTCAGTGTCTTCTAACCCGCTTGGTTTTCCATCACCTAGGTGGCAGGCACGGGAAAAGGACAGGCGAGCCCTGTTTTCTTGATTAATTCTCGCCACGCCGTCGCGTATCTCTGCAGTGAGCTCGTCTGGGCGTATGTGGACAGTATCATTGTATAGCAGAAGTTCTCCGTCAGTACCAGAAGGAGTAAGTGTCACC
>JBDRKV010000006.1:0-3698 GCA_043813745.1 Candidatus Aenigmatarchaeota archaeon
GCCTTAGCAATCTGAATAATCGGCTTCTTCCGTTTCTTTAGCTTCCTGTATACAACATAAATTACTACAGCGACAGCTGCTATTGCCAGCGTAAACACGTCGAAGCCGCTGTCAAAGAAAGCAATGATGTCTTTGCCCCAGAGCATGATTATTGCAGCGCTCATGAAAAAGCGTGCGCCGCGGAATGGTATTGACACTAATATAAGGCTATGCAAGCGATGGCGGAAAACACCAGCAGCTATGGTGAATATCTTATATGGTATGGGCGAGAATGCCGCTATAGCGATAGCAGCATTGCCATATTTCTTGAAATAATTGTCAACCTTGTCTATAGATCTCTCGCTGGCAAACTTCCTCAAAATCGGACGTCCGCCCTTTACGCCAATATAATAACCAAACACCGAGCCCAACACGCTGCCTATGGTCGCGATTAGGGCATAGAATAGCGCAAGCTCCGGCATTGCCAAGGCCATTGGTATCAACAATAAATCTGGCGGTATTGGAAAAAACGACGATTCCATGAACGCCACTGCAAACAAGCCCAGCGGGCCCCAGCCTGCAAATGCCGCTTGCGCCCAGGCAATTAGATTTCCAGTAATGCTCATAGGATTTGATTAATCATTGAGTTTTTATTTGTTTATCATTCACGTCATTCACGTGCCATTCTCGCCAAACTCGTTTGTATTTCGCCTTTGTCATCAAGAATAGGCTCAAAATGAGAACGTAAAATCCGCAGATCGCGCTGCTTCTTCTGCTGCATCATGACCAGCTGACTTATGCGCTCTGAAAGCCGGTCCAATTCCTTATTTATCATGCTTAGTTCGTCTTCTAACCGCCTTATCTCGCGCCGCATCTCGTCTTCAAGGGACATAAGTATGATACAGGGATAATCATACTTAGTAGAAAGAATTTTTTAAATCAATCAACCGACAAAGATCGGGCGCTTTGTCAGCAACTTTGGCATGGTCAGCGGCCTGAATGGCTTGCCAACGACTCTCTCTTTTACGTATTTAATTATCTCATCAGCAGGCATCTGCTTAACTTGCGAGGTTTCGCGGAAGCGTACTGCAAGCTTGTTGCTCATTTTTTCTTTTTCTCCTACGACCACTATTAATGGTATCCACTCCATTTCAGCGTCGCGGACCTTTTTCTGCACGCTTTCTGTCCTGTCATCTATGTCTATGCGCATGTTCGCGGTTTCTAACTGATTCAAAAGTTTTTCACAGTATGGTGTGAACGAGTCGTTCACAGGGCACAAACGAATCTGCGTGGGGCTGAGCCACAATGGAAACACCGGATTAGTCCTCTTCTCCTTTTGGTCCATTGCCGACTGCTCTAGTATTGCGTATATGTTGCGCTCTATTGCGCCCGGAATAGAAGCATGCAACATTAACGGAACTTTGCGCTTGTTGTCATCATCAGTGAACTTTATGTCAAAGCGCTCGGCGTTTTCCACGTCTATCTGCACAGTCGACAGCGCTGCTGCCTTGCCTGTAGCGTCCATGAAATTGAACTCGAACTTCATTACAAAGTAAAAGAATTGCCTGTCCCATATTTGTATCAATACCGGACGACCGAACTCTTTGACCAACGACGCGATATAATCCTTGTTTTCATCAAAGAATGGCTTAACAAATCTGAATCCTGCTTCATAAGGCACGTTTATTTCCTTCATCCATGACATGCACAAGCGATATTGATTAAGAAACTCACGTTTGGCTTCATCCGTGTCCTTGACCAGGGTGTGCATATCCGGCATGGTAAACGTTCTTAGGCGGCGCAGGCCAGCTAGCTCACCGGACTGCTCGCGGCGGAACGAATAATGAGTGAGTTCGTACATGCGTAATGGTAGATTTCTGTAAGACAATGATGCGTCATGCTTGATGAGGTACTGACCAAAACATGCGCTAAATCTCAAAAAGAGCTCACGCTTGTCTGAATTCATGGTATACTGTCTTGCAGGAAAACGCTGCAGATATTTTTCAAGAGCAGGATGATGATAATCGTACATTATCGGCGTCTCTACTTTCATCGCGCCATAGTTTGTCATGACTTGATTTATGTAATCTTCCAAAATATTTTTCATAAGCTCGCCGTTTGGATACCAGCGCAGGTTTCCTGGATCAGAGCCTGGCTCAAAATCCGCGATCTCCAGCTTTCTCATTAATCGTATGTGAGGCGGCATCACGCCACCAGTTTCGCGCGTGCCCTTTATCTCGTAATCAGTAAAGCGTTTTAGGTTTGCGTGGTCACTAAAATTGAACTTATCAACAGCAGTCATCTTGCCGTCAGGCGTCATTATGTACCATGAAGAGCGGAGCTCTTTTTCTTTTTTCAAAGCCCGGGACATGTTTTCCGCTGCGTCCTCTTTCTTAGCTGCACCACTTGCTGAAATCTCTCTCGTGAGCTCGCTTAATGGGTGACCCTTGCATTTCACGTCAAACGCTTTGTACCAGCCGAACGGCGCTCGATGTACTTCGTATTCATCTAACGATTTTAGCGAAGACTCCAATTCTTTCAGCACCTCAAGCGCTGGGCCAGGAGAAGCAGGTGTCTGGCTAAGGTGAACCCATGGGTAGATGACGATTTTTTTCTGTGCAACCTGTTTTGCAACCGCGACAATTTCCTTGACTGCGTTTGCAACTATTGCTGAAATATCCGCTTCATCTCTTTTTTCAACAGACGTAAAAACGACTAAACAGTTTTCTATACGATATTTTTTCTTCTCTATTTCTTCGGCTGACACTATGGCCTTTTTTTTGGGTTCGTATTCCAGGTAATCGCTATCCAATAACAGGATCTTCATCCAAATCATCTCACATACAACGTAAGATACGGTGATCTGCGACTGAGCAAGCAAATTTCCGAAGCGAAGCTTCGGGCAGTTCTTGCTCGTCGAGATTGTGTTACAAAGCAACACAATAAGCAGACTAGGTGCCTACAACGCATCTGAAAGAATTATATATCGATTAGGATTTAAACATTCATTAAACCAACTTAATACGTTAGTAATATATCAGCCCCGTAGTCTAGCGGCCAAGGATGTGGGTCTTTGGAAGAAGCCCTTTAGGAAAGCGCTTGCGGAAAACGCAGTTCCTTTGGAAATCTGAGGCAAACCCGAGACGACGGTTCGAATTGGCCCTTTTGGAAAAAGCGCCAGCGGAAAACTGAAGGACCACGAATGTCCGTCCGGGGCTATATGATAACAGTATTGAGACTTGGACATAGGCTCAAGCGAGATGAACGTATCTCTACGCATGTGGGCTTAGTTGCAAGGGCGTTTAGCGCTGGCGAAATAATCTATTCAGGTGATAAAGACGGTGGTTTGATTGAAAGCGTTACATCCGTTGCAGCTAATTGGGGCGGTTCATTTGCTGTGCGTTATGAAAAGGACTGGCGCAAAATCCTGCGCAAGTTCAAAGGCTGCAAAGTACACTTAACAATTTATGGCATGCCTGTGCAGGACAAGATAAGCGAAATCAGAAAAGTGAAAGGTGATTTATTAATAATCGTGGGTGGCGAGAAGGTTCCTGGCCAGGTCTATGAAGAATGTGATTATAACATTGCGGTCACTCAACAGCCACACAGCGAAGTTGCTGCTTTAGCTATATTCCTGCACGAATTACAACAGGGCAAGGAGCTGGATAAAAAATTCATAGGCGGAAAGTTGCAGGTTATTCCACAGGAGCACGGAAAAC
>JBDRKV010000007.1:0-6449 GCA_043813745.1 Candidatus Aenigmatarchaeota archaeon
ACTACAAACAAGATAGATGCAAATAAGATAATCCTATGATTCATGAATTTATTTTGATGATTTTAATATATAAAGCTGAATCAAACGAAAGTCTTTGCTGATTTTATTTAGAAATGATTATTTCTGTCCGACTATAGAAACAGTCACGCTTTCTTCAACGTAGTAATCATAGTCAAGGTCGAATGTTAATTTCACTGTAGCCATCGGGTTGCTGGCCCCGAACTTGCTCTTGTCCAGGCGTATGGTGCATATCCTCCTGTCGCTTTCTGCTCTTCTAATTTTCACGTCGCCTGGCGTTATGGTTACGGTATTGCCGCTTGTTGCTCCCAGGCACTCGCTGAATTCTGCAGGACCGCTAAGCTTCACGGTCCCGGTTATCACGCCGTCGGTCTCAACTCCAGCCACTGCTCCGATAGGCACGCCGCTTCCAGCATTGATGAATCTTATGGTCTTGCTGAATGTAGTCTCGTCATCAGTAGTGTCTATTTGCATGGACTCTATTGGTGCGATCTCTATCTGAACCGGGGCCTTCGCATTGCTGACTGTCACGAAATCTATAGGAGAACTTATCTGGTTTCTCCTCCTGTATTCTGCTACAGTATAAATAGGAATGTTTGCAACGCTCATTGTCTTGTAATTGTACCTGACGCGCGCGGTAATGATTTGCGGGTCCACAACGCCTTCGCCTGGATTGTTCGGCTGCAATTCCCATTGGACTATCTTGAATCCGCCAGGGCCTGGAGGTTGCAACGTGATATCAGGAGGGGCTAGCGTAGAAAATGTCTTTTGCACAACAGGCGTGAGCCATGATTCAGCTCCGTATATATTCGCGCGGATGTTCGTAGCTGTTGTTCCGCCTGTATTCTCAAAGTCTAAGAGGAATTGAACTCGTTCGTCTGCATTTGCCCTTACAGGGTCGGCAGAGAATTCATTTATGAGTATGCCGTCGCTATCGGATATCTTTGCTGTTCGGTTGCTCTCGCTTGTGCAGCCAGCAACAACTATGACAGCAGCGATTAATATTACAATAAGAAACTTTCTGGAATTCATAGTTATAATTAGCATACAGGGGGTATATATAATTTATTTTTACAAAAAACTGGTTTATTTCATTATTGTTATGGGCAGTTCCTGCCTGATTTCATACCTGTAGCCGAGCGTTATAATAAAAACATGATTGGAAATTACTTTGATATTGGATGGCAGCTTCATCTTGCATGTTATACGCGGGAATACGTCGTAGCTGGGTCTCAATGGAATGCGGCTTTTTTCTATATCACATTCGCCTGGCTGGACTATTTCGGTTGCCAGATTTACGACGTAAGGATTTTGTTGTTCTAATGTTTTACACTGAGCAACGCCGTTCTGGTTCATTACAGAATCCTCGTTCGGGTTGCAGCATAAATTGTCGCCAGGACTGAGATAGGTCGCTGACTTGCACATAAGGTTGCCTGCACACTGAAAGTCGAACAAGCAGCCTTTTTCGCCATGCTGCATGTCAGTGCCTATGAACACATCTTCAAATAATGCTCCGGACACGGCCCGCCCGTTCCTGGATACGCCAAGTATGTCCTCGATCCATGTTGTTATTGTTGTCTGCGTGTCCATGGGACCATAGCCCTGCGACGGGGTAGCGGATGTGTCCCATATGACAATGTCCTGCGGACGTATATCGTCTATTACGCCATCGCCAACATTTCGTATGTCTATGTACATGTATTCCTCCTTGTCTGGGCGGTCCACTATTGGCATGGGTTCTGAAAATGAAACATCTATCTGGATGTTTCCGTCGTTCTTCGTGAATGTGCTGCGGCCCGAGCTAAGCTCGCCCTTGTTTTTCTGCCTGATGTATTCGTCTTCTGCAATAAGCCCGACAATAGCAGGCACTGATATATTCGTTACGAATGTTGATTTCGTCCTGACGTAAGTGGTCTCTATTTTTAACATCATCTCAGAAGCTGGCGGCGCGCGTAGGTTGCAGGCATAAGACGCGAGTCCGTTCGGACGGAGCGTTTCGCGGCCGTATGCACATGAAAATATTCCTTCTGAAGTAGTGAAGCGTATTGCATCCGAATCCGAGCCGCTTGCCCATGCGCTGAATGATTGTAAACAGGAATCATCGCTCTCGCCCGGGGAGCAACAGATGTCTGCTTTTGAAAGCCAGTTTACAAGCGTTTCCCATATGCCAGAACCGGTGGTGCGGCATTCAAGACCGCTGGCGCATTCGCTGCTAAAAGATATGTCACTCCTCAATAAACTGTAGCTGTCGCAGTCGCCTTCTCCATGCTGGCATGGACCATAACCGCTTGCAAGCTTCTGCGTACAATAGTCGTTGTCTCCGCGGCTTGGTATGTTCGGCTTTGGCGTTTGCAACGACGTCGCGCGCGGCTCCTGCATCTCTCCTATGTCATAGACTATCACGCGGATGTCATGAAACGTGCGGTCTCCGTTGTTTTCTATCTTGAACTGCAGCGACGTATCGGAGTTAGCAAAAACTTCCGGCGGGTCTGCTGCTAATGAAATGGATAATCCTGGCGTTGAAGCAGGCGGCTGGCTGCTGCAGCCGCTAACAATAGTAACAATGATGATGAGAAAAACTAGCAGAAGTTTTTTCATAATTAATCGCCATATGGCTTTACCTGTATGTTCACGCTGTCGCGGACTTCATAATTGTATCTTATTGTTGCCAGGATCTGGAATGTCTGGAATATGTCAACGCTCGGCAGGTTATTTATCTTGAAAACCAATGGAGAGGACTGGCCATTTATCATTGATAATTTCTCGATATTTATGCAGCCGAAATCAACTCCGGTTGCGATGTTCGCGCCGCACTTGAACGGCGACGAGGAATATGTAATGCCTATGTCTGTTCCTGCACTGCCTGTGTCTGTTGTTCCTGTATCGGTCGTTCCTGTGCCATCATCGCGATCCCTGCCGCGACCGGCGTCTGTAGCATCTGAGCTGGATATTGCCGGAGCGCAATAAAATCCTAATGGTGTGTTGGCTGGCCCGGCTGGCTCTTCGTTTACATAACAACAAATTCCCTGGTCATCGCCTACATATAGTTGATTGCAATATAACGTCGTATCACAATCCTGATTAGCAACAGAGCATGCTTCTTCGCGCTGATTTAGTATGTAACCACCTGTTCCTGCGTCGTATACAACAGCATTGCCAGAGATTCCGCTAGCCATTCCGGTAATCATGCTGTTGAAAATTTTTGCGATATCAATGCCATTATAGCTGACAAAACCAGTCACCCTGCCTCGCGCACGGTCGTCTGTATCACCTGTATCTGTGTTGCTGTCTATGGTTATTCCGCCTTGGTTAGTGCCTGGCGGAATTATTGTGGCTGACTTTATCTTGCTGAAGTCAATTATGAGCGAGTTCGGAGCTATCTCAGAGCCCTTTATTGAGCCGGCATATGAGCCAGTGTCCTTTACAAGGAACCTTATGGATGCGGACATGCCTGAGATTGCATAGTCCCTGTTCAACAGCTCGGCTTGTATTTCAACTGGCCCAGAGTCATAGCTCTTGGATGATGTGGCCTGCATGGTTTTTCCAGTGCGTTCTGCCCTCTCGAGCTCTGCCATGTTTGCTATGACTAGGTCCATGCGCGTGCCGCCTGAAAACGAGTAGACTACACGTAAGCTCAGCTGCACTGTTGATGTTATTCCACCTATATCAGAGTCTTTTGGACTCACAAGATTGTAAAATATCTGCTGCTCTCCAAGCGGAAGAACGGCGCACGATCTTTCTGAACTGCAGGTATTTCCGACAGGGCGGCAGTATGCTGTTGTCCCGATATAATCATTGTCTGTCACGACGCCGTCGCCGTCCGAGTCACCGCACTTGAGGATTGCGCTGTCGTATAATTCCACGTATACATTGGAAGCTGCCTTTTCAACATCCCGGTTTTGTATTATAAAATTCAACATGACATTTTCTTCTGTGAATACTGTGCCGGACGGGTTTGTTCTGACGTTCCTGAGAACTATGACGTCGCGGTCGCCTATGTACTGTTCTGGCGTGCTTATCTGGAGCACGCTTTCTATCCCGCCTAACAGGGTGCATCCACTCAGGAGAACGATTATAGGTAAAACTAATATGACAATTTTCCAGTGCATAAAATCTATTAATAATTCCATGTTATTAAAGATTGCATGCTTGAGCAAATCAAAGGATTTTTCAACACCTATTACATACAGCCTATTACAACCGGGAGCGGATACAACATATACAACACAATAACGTACGCAATACTTTTTGCAATCGTTGTTTTTGGCGTGTACAAGCTTTTGAAACACTATCAAATCAAAATAAACAATGATTTTCTCATCGGCGTTTTTCCATACGTCGTCCTGGGCGGTATATTGCGCGCGGCGCAGGATGCAAAAATCGTTGACTCGTTTATATTCATCACGCCCATGGTTTATGTCAGCGTGCTAATCATTTCGCTAGCATTGCTCGCGCTCTCGCGCAAGATAGAAAAAATAAAAAACCGCCCGTACCACGAAACGTGGGCTTTGTTAGGAGGCGCGATCTGTTTAATAACATTAATTTTCTTTTCATTCCCGGTTTACTATGCAGGCATATTAATCGGCGTAATAACAGCAGCGTGGTTTGTAATATTCTACGGAATAAAACGTATTACAAAACTTGCGTTGCTGTCGTGGGAGAACATACTCTTGATAATGTCGCAGGTGTTTGACGCCACGACAACTTTCGTGACGCTGCAATTCTTTCCGGGATATTTCGAACAGCATGTCGTAGCTAATGTCGCTATCGACGTCTTTGGGCCCATAGGCATGTTCATACTGAAAATTCCGGTAATCCTTGTTGTGATTTACGTGCTTGACCGCGAGATACCAGAGCAAACAAACGAAAGGACGTTTATTAAACTTGCAATTTTGGTTCTTGGCATGGGGCCTGGATTAAGAAACCTGCTGAGATTGATGATGGGTGTTTGATTAAATAAATCTAAGAATAATTAATTATATCACTGTTGCTTTAAGATAGATTATTCTGTTTGCCGAGTCTATTTTTGATATTGTGAATTCATAATCATCGGCAAGTCCTATATCATAAGCACTTTCTTGAATAGCGCACTGGAATGTTTCGTCTTCTCGCATGGGTACGATTGCTGCTATCATATCTTCTGTTAAAGGCGTATCAGCATGACAATCAAGTAGGTATCCTCGCGAGTCTGCTGTGGCTGTCGGCTTGTAGCCGGCCACGATGTATACTGTACCGTCGTCATTAGTCGTTGCGAGAACTTGGAATCTGACAGGTGGAGCAACTAGTGTGTTTTCAAATATGGATATAGCTCCCCAGCCAGAATGACCTTGTAATTCAGCGCAATTTCCTGGAGAGCCGTCCCAGTTTGTCGCGGCGCATGCCTTCCAGCCATGCGGTGAAAATGTGTTGCCCACTCCAATCTCTACTTCTGGCGTGCTTTTTGTTTTGTCTATACCCGAAGCATAGATAATAAAATCGTCTCCGCTTCGCATGAAGCCCCTTGGAATAAGCGAGAGCTCTAAATCGCCTATAAATCCTACAGCAAACCCTACGCCTGAGCCAACTAAAACACCAGGTCCTGTTATCCATGTTATACTACCACCTGCTGCTGCACCTAATGCTCCGGTTTTGAATGCGTTCCATAGACTTATATCCCAGTCGTAATCTTCTACCTGCGAATCAATCAAATCATTGCAGGCATTTGTAATGTCGCAGGTGAAATAGTTGTCGTCTTGCGCATTGCTAGTGGCGCCTGGCGTTCCTAATCTAGATTTTCCTTTATATAATGCACCATCGCCGCTGGAAGCTCCAGGAATATCGCCGGCTCCAATTGCACTAAAGAGGCTGTTGCCTGTTTTACAATCCATCTTACAATAGCCGCTGTTCGCATAATTTTCAACAGATAAAAACATCGTATCACCAGCTTGTCCAGTGATGTGCGCACGCAATGGCATTATGCCGTTTGCACCTGGTAGATAAATATAACCACCAGCATCAGCGCCTTTCAATACAACTGGTACTGATACTGCTGAATAATCATTAGTTGTTCTACCTGTTCCAGTGCCGCCTTGTCCATCATCATCAGGCTCGTAAATAATGCCGAGAGGCATTGAAATGAGCACGTAGACGCTCTGGGAGACGCGATAGGAATATTTGTTCATCTTTACTGTTATCACGTCGGATTTCGATATGTCGACGTACTTGAACTGCACGCTGCACAGGAACGCGTATATGCTACTCGTATCATACGAAGTGACCACTATTTGGTCATCGGTCTTTACACGGTAGACGTTCGAGTATTCGGATTTGCTTACGAGCTCTATTGCACCGCTGCATTCTAGTGTGTCTGGCTGGGCCAGCGACGACGGGACTGTTATTGTGAATTGCGTGTCCTTGTCCAGAACAACCTCGTTGGAGAAGATGGGGCCGTT
>JBDRKV010000008.1:0-2749 GCA_043813745.1 Candidatus Aenigmatarchaeota archaeon
CGCTGGCTCGCCGCCAACTTTTACAAAGGGCGTGAGACAATTAACCACAATACCTATAAGCGTTATCTTGAATACGCTCGAAAAACGTATGTAGCAGCATTTTTTCACGAGCATGTTCAGTCTCACGGCGTATATGAAGACTGTAAGAACCTGCAGGGCCACTGCGAGAATAACGAGGTATATGTTTGCCGCCAGCAGGCTTGCGATTATCTCGTTAAAACCGAATATTGACATGACGCCAATGACAAAGGCGACCCCTATCGCCAGCAATATAACTTTCAACAACATGACAAGACCTGTAAAACCATTGAAAAAATGGCTTTAAATTATTTATTTTGATTGTAAATCATTACTGGTAACAGGAATGTGTATCTCGTTCATCATACCCACGAAAAATGAATCCAAATACGTAGAGGAATGTATAAAATCCATAAAAAAGCAGCACTGCCAGAAAGAAATAATAGTCGTAGATGCCACGAATGATGCGGAAACCATGCGCATTGCAAAAAAGCATGACAGCGCATTTGTATTCGAATGCCGCAAAGGCGTTTCTATCGCACGCAATACAGGCGCTTCGCGCGCCAAGGGTGACATACTCGTGTTTACTGACGCGGATGTGCGGTTCGAAGATGGTTTTGCAGAAAAGATTTCCAGCACTTTTTCAAAAGAGCATATCGCTGGTTGCGTGTTCAATTTGAAGCTATGGGACGCGGACAACTATATGCAAACCTTTGGAACAATGGCATGGAATTCCGTGGTCAGGAACTCCATACGACTTGGGTTAGTGATGACCAATGGCGCGTGCTTTGCGTATAGAAAAGACATCTTCATGAAATGCGGTGGATTTGACACTGAACTGTTCACGAACGAGGACCACGACCTTGCGAAACGCGCATCGAAATATGGCAGGTTCAAGATGCTTGATTTAGGCGTATTCACGTCTGTGAGGCGGTTCAGAAAGCTCGGATTCCTGGATGCAATAAAGGAGAACATAAAATCAACGATAATGTACGTCGCACTTCACAAATCTAACATGGATTACTGGAAAGAAGACTCTCATGCGTAGCTGAGCGTAGCTTGCTAGCACGCTGTTGCTTTGCAACATCATAAACTTTGAGCAGCTTATGCGCGCAAGCGTCCTTGCTGTTTTCTTTCACGACCTTTTTCTGATGTTTTGAAAAAATTTCTGATTTTATGGATTTTATTTTTCGCGCCATGTCAGAAACATCTGATGCGACCAGGCCTACATGATTTTTTCGGACGAAATCTGCTATGACCGGCGCTTCCATCACGACTACTGGAAGCTCGTGGGCGACTGCTTCAACAAGAACGATGCCCTGGGTCTCGGTCCTGGAAGCCATGACAAAGACATCCGAGAGCTTGTAATATTCTTGCAGTGCTTCTTTGGATAGGAAGCCCGTGAAGACGACTTTACCTGAAAGGGCCATTGATGCTACTCTTGCTTCCATGTCTTTTTTATACGGACCATCAGACGTTATAACTAACATTATTTTTTCGTTATCCAGCAACTTCATCGCTTCCAAGATGGCTTCTATGTTCTTTTCCTTTGTGACGCGGCCGACATGAAGTATAATCCTGTCCTTTAATGGCAACTTGTATTTCTTGCGTAATGAGGGCTTTGATGAACGGATTTTCTTGAAATCCACGCCTGTCGGGACAACGTCTATGGGGCGTTTTATGCCCATACGGTGGAGTTCTTTCTTAATCTCATCGGAAGGTGAAATGACGACGCTTGCTTTGTTGAAAAATAGTTTCACGTAGGATTTCAACATCTTTTTTGTCACTAACGGGAATCGTTCGCTCAGATAGTGGCTGTACTCAAGCAGGTGTGTGTGGTATGTCATGACCAGCGGCTTTTTGTTTTTCCTCGCGATTATCGTACCGACAACACCCATGGTCGCCGGCGTGTGCACGTGAATAATATCGAAATCGCTGAAATTGTATCCCACGAGCTCTGTGGGTATTGCTACACGATAGCCCGGATAGGGCCTGAAGCCTAAAGATTTCATAGTAACTACGAATTCGTTTATTTCCTTGAAATCAGGGGATGAAGGCGCAAAAATGACAACACTGTGCCCGAGCTTGCGCAATTCATCTGCGAACGAATCTATGGACGTCACGACTCCGTTGACCTGCGGATGATATGTGTCTGTAAAAAATGCTATCTTCATATACCCTCTTCCTCACTGATTTTAACTTTAATAACAAACCATTAAAATATACTTCCATGGAATTCTATGCCATAGTTGTTGGCGCTTTCTGGCTCATTGCGTGCGTTTATGCAGCGAACGCGTTTCCGCCGCTTGTGCGCGGTAAACACCCAATTGATGGCGGAAAAAAGTTTCGCGGCAAAAGATTGCTAGGCCATGGAAAAACAATAGAGGGCACTATTGGCGGCATACTGTTTGGCATGATAATTGGCATGATACAGATTTATTTCCAGAATGATGTGACGAATTATATTGCTGTTCCAGTGCTGACGATTCAAATGGTTGTATTGATGTGTGTAGGAGCGCTGCTTGGCGACATAATCGGTTCGTTCATCAAAAGACGCCTGGGATTGAAGCGTGGACAGAGCGCGCCGCTAATGGACCAGCTGGGATTCGTGGTTGTCGCGCTATTGCTGGTCTCGTCTATATATGTCCCGGCATGGGAGATTGTCGTTTTCCTGCTAGTAATAACTCCGATAGTACATCTTGTTGCAAATATTCTCGGCTATGACATGCAT
>JBDRKV010000009.1:0-38526 GCA_043813745.1 Candidatus Aenigmatarchaeota archaeon
CCTGGAACCATAGCTCACTGTAAAGAAATAAACGAAGCCGTGAGAATCCGTTTCAGAAGCAGGGAAGAGTGGATAAGGATGTATGGTAAAGTCCATCGTGCTTCGGTTTTTGCTGAAGAGCATGTTGATGCATTCGGAAGGTATTTTGCACAGCGGGCGAGTGGTGTATACCAAAGGCTTAAAGAAAGCGATGCTGTCTTGGGCGGTAGAATTTATTATGCTAACGGGAACTTTGAAACGGAATTTTTGCCTGGCGCATATACAACCCAGTTTAATGGGCTAGTAAAAAGGGTTGAGTCCGGTGATGTAGAAGCGCGGACAGAGCTTTTAGAATTAATAACAACCATCCATGTTAGCAAAATACCACTAGAAGATGTAGATCTATCTCAAGCGTTAAATGAGTTTCTTCCACTTTCTACTCTTATCACTGAGATGATAAATACAGGCAGGGTATCCGATAAGCTAAAAAGAAATGCAGAAAGTATGCTTAAAGAAACCTATGCTGTCAATACTGGTGAGTTGTTTTTAGACGAAAGCTTGTTTTCAAATGGCTCTCCAAAAAGGCATTTTGCCGTGTTTCATGATTATAAAGACGGATTGGTAAGGAAAATCCCTAAAAAGGATCATGGACCTGCTGCAACGGATGTGCAGATGACGTGGCAACTTGGACCGCAGGTAGTACTTGAGCCGCTGCGCAAAAATAGGATTGATGCATACCTTGTTTCACGCGGCGAAACATACAAGGTTGCTTAATGCGAGGTATGATTTCTTAAACCCTTAAACAAGCAGCCTTTCTTTAAAAAGAAAGTCTCCTTGGAATCCAAAGAAATGAGGACTGATACAAAATATTAAACCCTTAAAAAAGCTACTTCCTTTCGCTAATTATGAAGAACAACAAATTGGTTGCAACGTTAAAGCAGGCGTTCGCCAAGGCGAAGCCGCGCCGCACGCAACGCATTGATAAGGTAGGCGCACTGAGCAAAATAAAAATGCCGACATTTTTAGACATATTCAGCGACCCGTTTGTCAGGTGGCAGACGAAAACGGCCTTGATTATATGGGCTGTTGCTTTACTGCTTAGTTTCTATGGGGCTTATTATTTGTTCGCAACGCAAACGTTACAAGCTATGCATCTTGCATTAGGGCTGGCGTTTGGTTTTGCCATGATAACGGTTTTTTCGGCCGCGATACATAACTGCTATATGGAGCGGGTACTGAGAGAAGAAAGGATTAGCGATATTTATTTCTAGTGGATCCGCGTGCCAACGTTTTCTCCGCGCAGGCTTCTTAGAAGATTGTCTTTGACTAATCCGTTGATTATGTGCGTTTCCACGCCATCTTCGGCTGACTTCACAGCCATTTCTACTTTGAGCAGCATGCCGCCTGTAACGTCTGCAGCTCCTACAGAACCACCAAGCATGGGTTTAATGGATTCGAAATTATTGCGCGTTATTTCTGAGATTATGTTTTTGTTAGCATCTAATACTGGCGTATCGCTTACTTCGATAATTTTATTTGCATCAAATTCTTTTGCTAAATGATTAAGTATCTCCTCAGTAGATAGTATGCAGCAGCCTTTTGCTTTGTCTATAGCGACATCACCATATGGCACTGGTACTACGCCGGCACCGATCATTTTTTTAATCGGCTTTAGAAATGACTTTACAATATGGTCGTTTTTCGCGATCATGAATGCTGATGGTTGGACGGATATAGCGTTTTCGCCTGCGTCTAACATCTCTTTAACGATAATGCGATTAAGCATTGCTGCGTCATTCTGCACGATAGCGAGACCGCGGACGCTTTCGCTGTTAATGAAGCCTTTCTGGGTCTGGTATTTTGCCGCGCTTGTGTGCGGAAATGAGCCGCCGCCGTGGCCGACAATGATATTAACATTATGGTTTTCTGTTCTGAACTGATGGATTTCCTTTGACAGTTGCTTGATTATTTTCATTCTGGCTGTATACGGTTTGGATTTGTCTGTTATAACCGAACCGCCGAGCTTGATTAAAATCAATGACTTCTTTTTTTCGAACATTTATTCACCATTCCAGTGCTTATACAAATTATTTTCAATGCCCAAATTGTCCATAATCTTTCCGACCATGAAATTAACTATGTCATCAATGCTTCTGGGATTATGGTAAAATCCAGGGCATGCTGGCAGGATGAAAACATTGCTTATTCTAGAAAGCTTTAACATATTTTCTAGATGTATTTCTGAAAAAGGCAGCTCTCTTGGAACAATAATTAATTTTTTCTTTTCCTTTATAGCGACGTCTGCTGTGCGTGTTATCAAGCTATCAGCATAGCCGACTGCAATTGATGCTAACGTCTTCATGGAGCATGGGCAGATAATTGTTGCGTCTGAGCCAAATGAAGAAGACGCTATAGGCGCGTCTATCTGCTTTTCGCTATAAACTTTGATATTTTTCGGGAGCTTATTGAATTTATCTTTTGCTTCATAATCAATAACAGTTTTGGCGGCATCGCTAACAACGAGATAAACTTCTTTTTCAGCCTTGACAAGCTCTTCAGCAAGCCTTATGCCATAGATAACGCCGCTAGCGCCTGTTATGGCGACTATGATTTTATTCATGTTTAGAAACTGAGACTTCATCGTTTTTAAGCATTATAATATCGCCTGTCCTTATTGACGAAATGTCTATTTTGTCCACCATGGGTATCTCTGAAATAATTGCTCCGACGGCGACGATTGGCTCGGCTTCCTTGTTTATGATGGCTTTTGGAGCAACGTTATTTTTCTTTAACTGTAACATTGTATACGAGCCTACTGTAGAACCTTTGCCAGATGGAAAAACGAGTATTTTGTCCTTTATGCATTTGCCTTCTAATTCATGATTCTTCTCTATAACAATGCCTGTGTTTGGATTGACGCCGCCTAAAAAGCCTATATTCTCTTTGGTTACCAAAGCTTCTCCTTTAACTGCTCCGGAAAAAATCACTCTTCCTTTCATTTTATCATCTCACTCAATTTCTGAATCAAAACCTTTTGCTTGGAATGTCCTGGCAGATAAAACGCACACTTGCCGCTGTTTGTCGCTGTGGAAGAGAATTGTTCTTCTATTGGCGATACTATGGGACAGCAGTCACATAATATCTTTGCTCCGGATTTCTCGATTATTTCGACATATCCTTTCTCATCAGCCGTTTCTTTTGTTTTTCTCGCAGTATAAATCCAGAATGGTTTTTCCATTTTTTTATCTTTCAGCATTTCTGAAATATTCCTCAGCTCATCTAATGATGCATGCGGGCATCCTGTAGTAAGCAACTGGACGTTATTTGTTGTTGTTATCTGTTTTCTCATTTCTTCAAGATTTTCTTCAGCGACTATAATTTCTTCCACATTTTCTGATAGAATAAATTCCGGTGTTGAATTTTCAACATAGAATAAAGCGACCGCGCCCCATGCAGCCATGGCTGCTCCCAAGGCTTTCAGCTGGTCTTCACTGGGCTTGCTTTTTAATTTGAATGCAGGTACTGCTGACTGGATTTTTTTTCCAATGAAAGCACCTAGCAGGCCGTAATCCATAATATCATTCAAGTCGAAATCGACTTTGACTAGGAATGTTGCCTTTCTGTTTTCATCTAAGTGATAACCATATTCTGGAGTTTTGCCTATAATGGCTGAAGCTATGGTTGAAGGTCCGCCTTCCCTGTTTGTGCGGGCTCCTAAAACAGAATTTGCAAACACAACAGCAGATGATTCTGCCCAGGAAACGTGGTCTCCTAACTTAGGACGATTTCCGACAAGATATGGTGTGCAAGTACATGTTGACTCAATACCCATTGAAGTAAATGAATCAATGATTTCTTTTTGCTTCTTGTAGAAATTTTCTGATATGCCTGTTTCTTTCCACTGTTGAATATCACAGCCAGCCGGGTTTAATGTTGTCGGAACAGAGACTTTCGCTCCTGTTTCAGCGAAAACTTTTATGAAATCTATACCAGCATCGCCTATATTTTTATATGAAACTCCGCCAATCTGCACGGATTTAATAGGAATCAGGCGCCTTGCACCATAGATGTCTCCCAGCGCTACAAGCAGCTGCATGGCTTTCTGCTTGGCTTCGCCTTGCTTGCCGTCTAATATTTCCTGCTCTTCGTTAGTCAATTGCATAATTTCACATCACTCTAAACTGGCCCTGTCTTCGCCTGGTATTTTGTGTTTAGAAAACTCACTTATCTTGCCTACAGGCGCAGTTGCGTCTATACCGACTTTTGTGGTCTCTCTTGTTACAGGATTGGCTGACGGATCCAAAGACGAACCGATCTGCTTTTCTTTAACAACCAAACCTTTGCTTGCCTGAAAACGCGTTGCTATAGCCCATTCGACTTCATGTGGGTTAGTTATGTCTATGTCACTATCCACAATGATACAACGTTTCAATGACTTGTGACCTTCAAAAGCAGCTTCTATTGCTTTCCTGCCGTCGTCTTCATTATGTTTTTCAATTTGCACTATCGCATGCAGCCATGAACAGCCGCCTGGTGTTATGTAAACGTTCCTGCATTTGCAAACTTTGTTCACAGCGCGATAGATTGCAGGCTCTTTTGGCGTGCCCATAAGCATTTTATGTTCGTCTCCGCCTGGAAGCAAGGCATGAAAAACTGCGTCTTTCTTTTTGTAGATTTTCTTGATTTTTATCAGGCGTTCTTGGCGAACGATATCAAAAGTTTCAGTAAGATCCATGAAAGGGCCTTCGTTAACGCGCTCGTCTGTAATCTCGGCTATCATAATAATCTCACTCTCCGGGACGATATGACTGTCGAGCTCAAAAACTTTTATTGGAGAAATCGCATTTGCAATATCAAGCTCGCTTTTTTCTAGCTCGCAAGATATAGCTGAAGCAACAGCCATGGATGGCGGCAAGCCAATGCAAATGGCGAACTCTTTGTTGCCGCGCTTGACAAATTCTTCGAAATGACGCGGTAGGACGCGAGCGACAACCTTGTCTTTATCCAAAACCATCATCCTGTGATATGATGCGTTGATACCTAGCTCTCTGTCATTAACAACGAAGATTGAGGAAGCAATATACGGGCCGCCGTCTTCTGCATAGTAAGTAAGGATGGGAAGCTGGAACAGGTCTTGTACAACCTCATATTCATCATACAATAAGCTGTCTTCTACGGGCTTGGAAGGGCGGTCTATGGCATTTGCGACTTTTTCAATAACATCATCTTTGTTAATACCAAGGCTGTCTGCTAAAAGCTCTCTAGACGAAAGCACGTTTGCAGCCACTTTCATACTTGAGTTGCTAACATTTTCAAACAAAATAGGCTTGCCATCAAATTTCTTCATAATAGCGGCTATTCCATACTTTGTTGAAACGGGTTTTGTGACGTGAACGAGCTTGCCTTCTTTGTCAAGCTTGTGCAGGAACTGTTGAAAATCCATAAGAATTAGGTTTCATGGAAATCTTAAAAGGCTTAAAAAAACTTCAACGACAGTTCATTTCTATGAAAGTTACTGCACAAGCCCCTGGCAAGATAATCCTGTTCGGCGAGCACGCTGTTGTTTACGACAAATTGGGCGTGGCTGCTACTGTGGATTTGCATTCCAATGTCAGCATAGAAGATGCTACTGATGGCATAGGAATAGATAATTATGGCGAAAATGTCGCGACTAATGAGGATGAATGCAAAAACATATTTGAAAGAGTACAGCAGCTTGCGCTTGAAAAAAATTTCGATGGTATTACAAAAATGGTTTCTGAAAACAAACATAATTTCATGAAATATGTTATTGGCTCGGTTGCACAAAAAACCACACTGAAACCTATGAAAATATCTATCAGCAACGAGCTAAGAAAGGGCATGGGCACATCCGCTTCTATATCTTCGGCAGCAGTAGCTGCGATTGCTAAATTCAACAGCCTGGAGCTTGACATTGCTGAAATAAATCGTCTTTCTGTTTTGGGCGACGTGTTTGCGCATGGCGGGCTGACGTCTGGCATTGACAGCAATACCATAACAAATGGCGGTTATATCTTGTTCAGAAAATCCGAAGGCGCCAAGCGCATGGAAACTAACATTAAATTAAACATCGTAATAGGCGATACAAAAATAAGATGCAATACTGCAGAAGCCACTGTGGCTGTAAGAAAACTAAGGGAAGTGAATGAAGAAGCAGTAGAGGCTGTTGATAGAATCGATGAGATATCTTCTGGTGCTGCTAATATGATAAAAAATAATAATTTGGAAGAACTTGGCATGCTTATGGACGAAAATCAGAAAATGCTCAGAATAATCGGCGTTTCGCATCCTAAACTAGAAGAACTAATAAAAGCTGCGAAAGACGCAGGCGCGCTGGGCGCGAAGCTGAGCGGCGCAGGCTGCGGAGGCATCATGTACGCGCTCGTCACGGAAGAAACACAGAATGCTGTTGCGCGCGCAATCGCGCGCGCGGGCGGGGAAGCCATTATTACCAAGCTTGGCGTTGAAGGCGTTAAAATCATTTAAATTTCTGCTTCTTTCATATTAGTTCATGGGCTCGTGGTCTACCGGTATTCGACTCCTCGATTTACCAAAAAATCTATAATAGAAAGCGTGATAAAAATAAGATATGGTTGATGAAATATCAGATGAATTAATGAGCGACTTTGCGGAAATATGCGGAATCCATGCCGGTGACGGCTGGATGAGTTCATATAATTATGAGGTAGGCTATGGCACGTCAAAAATTGAAAGGCAATACTTTGATTATGTCAATGGTTTGTATTCAAAGGTATTCAATTTCAAAAGATTCAGAATTCTTGAAAGATTAGGAAAATTTAATACAATTGAACTAAGAATAGCATCTAGAAACATACAAAATATTTTATTATCTGTTGGCTTTCATAGAGGTCCTAAGTTGGATAAACTTAGGATTCCTGATTTCATAAAAAATAATTCAGAATTTGCAAAAAGATTTATCAGAGGCTTACTTGATACAGATGGTACGGTTTATTGGCGTAAAAGTCTTAATAATTATTACCTTATTCTACAGTGGACGTGCACAACCAAGGAACTAGCATATGAACTAAAAGTGCTTCTAGAAAAGCTAAATTATTCTCCCCAAATTTATTCAAGTAAAGCTGATGAAACTAGGAGAGAAGCATGGAAAATAACATTGCAGAAAATAAATGAAGTTAGTAGATTTCTGAAAGAAATTGGAATAAAAAACCTAAATAAATATAGTAAAATCTTGCTACAACCAAAATACTTGAATAGGTATATGGGCCCGCCCGGAATTGAACCGGGAGCCTCAACAGTGTGAGTGTTGCGTATACCAAGCTGATATGACTTTTATCAACTTCATAGCCGTTAGACCACGAGCCCTGCTAATCTTAATTTATAAAAAATCCTTTTAAATCGCTATAATTTATTGGCTTGATTGCATAATTTTAAGTAAGAAAATGGCTGGTTGGAAGATTTACTCAGATATCTCTGTGCCGATTTTTTTTCCTGCGAGAATTTTCAGAATATTATTCTGGTCCTTGCCTACGACGACTACGCGAATTTTATTCTTCTCGATTATTCGCGCTGCGCTCGGGCTCAGGATGCCATAATTTTTTGGCCCGGTTTTCTTCTGTACAATTTTGTCTATATCTTTATACGAAATTTTATTGAGGAATTTTGCATCCTTGTGAAAGTCAGGGTCTTTGTCATAAAGACCATTCGTGTCTGTTAGCTTGATTAACAACGATGACTGTTGCTTTGCTGCTTCCAACGCAGCGTTCGTGTCTGTGTTCTGGCCTGGCTTTATGCCTCCAACGACCTTGATGCCTGGCAGCAGGTACGAGAATAAACGCGTGTTTGCTTTCAGTAAATCGATGTATAGCCATTCAATTTGCTCATTACTTAGGCCGAGCTTTTTTGCGTCTTTGGCGTAGACTTCAACGAACTTGCCGCCCCCGACTACTAACGTGACTGCGTGTTTCTTCTGGACTTCCTTTATCACAGGAATTAGCTTGGAAATATATTCGTAATCTGGCCCTTGTTTGTTGAATGTTATGGAGCCGCCGAGTTTTATGACTATTTTCATGGATATTGTTTGTTATTTTGGTTTTTATTGATTACGAATGGCTGTGTGCATGAAATTTTGGCGAGATGTGATGGGGCTGGTTGGAAGCCGTTGTTTGCAAGAAGCTCTTACGACTTTTCCATTCATTACCTAAGAGTTTATTTTAAAAATTTATCGTTATTTACAAAAATCCCATAAAATTCCCATCCAATTTCATAGTTTTTAATAATTTTTACTAACAAATTACGAATTTTCACGCAAAATGGTTATTTAAGCATTGGAACTTGTAGTTTTACTATGGAACCACTTGCTTCTAACGGGCTTGCACAACGATATCGTGAGTTGCAGGAACAATTTGATTTACCACAGCTGGATGAGCTGCAGAAAAAATTCAAGATAAGCCTTGAAACCGGTGATGAGACACTGATCGAACATATACGGGACGAGGTTTCGGACATACTTTTTGACTTCTCGGAGAAAATCATCGAGCCGCTCATCATTGGCGAGAACTTTTGCTGCGAGTTCGAGCAAAAGATGCTGTCCAAAGAAGAAATAGATGGCGTATTCGAAATGTACAAAAAGATTCAATCGTTAAAATGGGAAAACAACCTACTCATGATTAGCCAGGACGAAAAGAAGGCCGCCGAATTTATTAAAAAAATGTGGGATGTCTGGCGGAATGACGTGGAAGGCAAGCTAAACATGATATGTCGCAAACTTGCTGACGGCTGGAGCGAGATCAATTTCTCCGGCGAAAAAACAGACAATCATTACACTGGTTAGTGGCTTTTATACAAAGATATTAATTCTTAAGTAAATTGCATATAATTAACAACGTGTGGGCGTGTAGCTCAGTGGTAGAGCACCAATTGTCTCAGCTTCGCTGAGCCAACGTGCATGTCTTATATGGCGATTGAGCTAAAACTAGTCGCTTAGGCGAACTGGTGGTCGCGAGTTCGATCCTCGTCACGCCCATCCAATTCCTTCTTTAAAAAAGAAGGTCTTGGAGAACTCCAAGAAATAGTGGGCTGGTGCAAAAATATTATTTTAAGGAAATTCGGAGCGTCCAATAATCCCCGTCCAGCCCATTTTTAAAGGTTTAAAAAGGTTTCTTGCATTAGAGAAAATACAACATGAAAACATCTTAAAAATCAGCTAAAATGCGACTAAAGATTCGACTAATGAGGTTTGATTATGAACGGACAAATGGGCGGACAGCCTATTTTTATATTGCCTGAAGGTGCTTTGCGTAATACAGGACGGGACGCACAAACGCGCAATATAGCAGCTGCTAAAGCTGTTGCTGATGCTATTAGAAGCACGCTTGGTCCGAAAGGCATGGACAAGATGCTTGTAAGCTCGATCGGAGACGTGACGATTTCTAACGATGGAGCAACGATTTTGAAGGAGATGGAAATAGAACATCCGTCTGCCAAGATGCTTGTTGAAGTCGCCAAGACTCAGGAAGAGGAAGTCGGCGATGGCACGACCACGGCTGTGGTTATTGCAGGCGAGCTTTTGAAAAAAGCAGAGGAGCTTTTGGAAAAAGGCATACATCCGACTGTGGTTATACGCGGCTATCGCCAGGCCCGCGTCAAGGCACTTGAGATTCTTGGAAAAATAGGAAAAAAAGTTACTATAGATAATACTGATATCCTTGAAAAGATAGCGATGACAGCCATGACTGGCAAGGGCAGCGAGGCTGCCAAGGAAACGCTTGCTAAGCTAGCTGTTGATGCTGTAAAAACGGTTGCCAATAAAGAAGACGGTAAGGTTGTTATTGAAAAAGATAATATAAAGATAGAAAAATCGCAAGGCGGCTCTATTGACGACACAGAGCTTGTAAAGGGAATTGTCATTGACAAAGAGGTTGTTCACTCTGCAATGCCGAAGCGCGTCAAGAATGCTAAAATCGCATTATTGGACGTTGCGCTTGAGATAAAGGATACTGAAACAAAAGCAGAAATACGCATAACTGATCCTTCACAATTGCAGGTATACCTAGACCAGGAATCGAAGATGCTAAAGGACATGGTTGAAAATGTCGCGAAGTCCGGCTGCAATGTGGTTTTGTGCCAGAAAGGAATTGACGACCTTGCTCAGCACTATCTTGCAAAGAAGGGCATCATGGCTGCACGACGCGTAAAGAAATCAGATATAGACATGCTTGCGAAAAGCACGGGCGCAAACATCATAGCAAACATAGACGACATTTCCGTGAGCGACCTGGGATTTGCCGGCTTGGTTGAAGAGAAAAAAGTCGCAGGCGAAGAGATGATATTCATAAAGGAATGTAAGGAGCCAAAAGCTGTCACGATACTGATGCGCGGCGGGACAGAGCATGTTGTTGACGAAGCAAAGCGTGCGATGGAAGACGCGGTATTGGGCGTGATATCTGCCATAGAAATCGGAAAATTCGTTTCAGGCGGCGGTGCATGCGAGATGGAACTGGCCAAAGAGCTACGCAGCTTTGCTGCAAGCATTGGCGGACGAGAGCAACTTTCGATAAATGCGTTTGCGGAAGCAATGGAAATTATACCGCGCACGCTGGCTGAAAGCACAGGACATGATCCTATAGATTTGCTGGTCGAGCTGAAGACTATGCATGAAAACGGAAACGCGTCTACTGGCATTGACGTGCTGAACGGCAGCACAATGGACATGGAAGCTGCAGGTGTCATAGAACCGTTGAAGATAAAGACACAAGCCATAAACTCGGCAAGCGAGGCTGCTGAAATGATATTGAGAATAGACGATGTCATAACAACTAGAGGGTCTCCAGGTGCTGGCATGCCGCATGGCGGCATGGGTGGAATGCCTGAAGGCATGGGTATGGAATAAGCCCCTTCTTTTAAAAAAAGAAGGCCCTTGGGTTCAAGAAAACTTGGGGCTTATGCTAATTTTATTAGATAGATAGGATAGCTTTTCTGCGAAAAAAAGTTATATATACCGCGCAAACGTATTTTAAATAGAGCTGGAAAATAGTATATTAGAAATCGTTATAAACTAGAAAATGGAATGGATGATTATGGGAGACAATGAAGAAGAATATGAACTTGTTCCGGTAAGCCCGATAAGAAGGATGGAACGCAGGATGGGAGAACTTGAAAAAATGAAGGGTGGGGGCGAAATCAACAAAGAATTGCTTGACATGGCGCGCATAAACCAGGAAGTCGTTGACGACCTGGTAAAGACAAATTCAAAGCTTGCAACGAAAATGGCAGAGATGATAGATTCTGTGGAGAAGCTTACAGAAAAGATAAGCGCGTTCATAGACAGGGTTGAGGTTGTAGGCGAAGAGCCGAGCGCATCGCATGAACATGACCAGCAGTTGAATGACAAGCTGGGGAAGCTGGAGAAACGCCTGAATGCTCTTATTGTTTCAAGAGCCTCGCCAAGGCCGATGACGATGAGCAGGCCTGCGCCAAGACCTTTCTAGGTTCGGGTTTGATTCTTTATGAAAGGTCAACAGCAGGTACTGTCAGCTATAATGCTGACCGGCATCATGATTACTGTTGTGGGTAGTGTTTATTTCTGGGGCATACCGCTCGTGCAGAAGAACCAAGACATAAATTCGCTGCAAAACGCGGAGTCGTTCATGTTGATGCTGAATGAAAGAATAAAGTTTGTAGCGAACAACGCTGGTCGCGATCAGGTCATGATAAACGTGCCGGGCATACTAACTTTTGACGCGGAAATGCAAACTCTCGGCTTTGAGATACAGACAGGAGGCACTATATACGCAGCTGGCGGCGGCCTGATACCGCTTTCCAAGACAAAAGTCGGCGTGTGCAATTCCAAATCCGAAGGCATATGGGGCACGGATGTGCCAGAAGTGCTTTGCGTGAAAAGTATTGAGCTCGGAGAAAATTCCTACAAAACGACATATAATCTCGGCTACCGCGAATTAACGAAGACTGCGAAGAGCTACAAGATAAAACTTGCGGGCGAGTCAAGCAGCGGAGGTCAGGACCACACCGTTGTTATAGATTACATGGGCGCAGATGATGCTGGTAGTTTAATAAATACGAACGTGAAGATAACAATATTATGATTGCAAGGAAAGGGCAGACTAGAATCATAGGGGAAATGCTACTTTTCTCTACAGGCGTAATAATCGTGGGCTACGTATTAATAATATTCAGTAGCGCGCAGGCAAACATAACCCAGCTCTCAACGCAGGATCAGGTTGCCAGCGTTGCGAAGCTCGTGAAAACTGCGATAATGAGCGCTGCCGAGTCGGGCAGTAGCAACGTGGAGGTCAGGTTTGAAATTCCCACGTCGGTTTCTGGAAAGGATTATGTTATAGAACTCAACGAAGATGGTGATAACCTGCTTAGATTGTATCTATACGAAAATCCTGACACATCAATAACCGAGGAACTTTTTAATATCGGACAAAAGTATACTATACAGGAATCGGTATTAACAGGTAGTGCTAAGTACCTTGTGCTGGAAATTGCAGATAATAATATAATGCTGAAAAGGGATTTTGTCGAGGTGTAATCGGTGTTCAAGGTAAAATTGAGACCAAAACATGCAGAAACTGGTTCTTCTACGAACTACAAAATGGGCAACGGAGCGGATATAAAAATCGGGACAATCGTTGCCAAAAAAAGCGTACCTACACCAATGACTGCGACGACTGTTACTAAACCACTGCCAGCTGCTGCGCCTAAAATGAAGATACGGATTGGTGAAAAGCGCGAAGAAGCCAAGGCAAAGGAAATGATAGTTGAAGAAGAGATACCGTCTTTCACTAAGTTTGCTGAGCCTAAAATCAAGAACGAGCATATAAAAGTAAGGCTGAAGTCTCCGATGGAAAAAATTACTGAAAATACGAACGTTACTGGAATGAAAATTCCTAACGTCGAAGACATAAGGACCGGCACGATATCATCTCCAAGCCAAATCATTATAGCTGGCAATGGGATGTCCGGACTTGGTGAACTTTTCCAGAAACATGAGAAAAGGATTGTGGACGGTTTTACTATTCCGGACATAAAAAACATCGAGACGTTTAAGATTACGCAATTTCCTGAACAGGAACTACGGACGACAGAAATGAAATACCCGCTGACTCCGAGGAATCCAGGAAAGAACGAGCGCGTGTTCGCGTATGCACACATATACTGGGACTTCAACGTGAACCAGCTTGTCTATGATATTATAGAACCTACAATCAACAGCGAAGACCATGTCAAAATAGAAGAGATGAAGGAATACATACAGGAAAAGCTTGATATAAATTTCGCGGCTGTAAGGAAAAAGGAGGCGCTTGATTACATAGTAAAATTATTTGATCAGGCAATAGAATATTTCGACCTGCCGCTTGGCGAGAAGAAGGAGATATATAGATATTATGTGATACGGGACTTCATCGGGCTGGGTAAGATTGATGCGTTGATGAACGACGAGTTCATAGAGGACATATCGTGTGACGGCATAGAGATACCAATGTATGTGTACCACAGGAACCCTAAATTTGGTTCGTTGAGGACTAATGTAATTTTCAAGGACAAGAACGAACTGGACGGCTTTGTGATGAAGCTTGCAGAACGCTGCGGCAAAACCATATCTGTCGCAAAGCCTTTGCTGGATGGTACGCTACCTGACGGTAGCAGAGTCCAGTCAACATTAGGCAGCGACATAGCGCGCCTTGGAAGCAACTTCACCATAAGAAGATTCACTGAAATGCCGCTCACGCCTGTTGATCTGATAAAGCTCGGCACTGTTGACATCAAGATGATGGCATTCTTCTGGATGTGTGTTGATTACGGAACTTCGATTCTTGTTTCTGGCGGGACTGCAACCGGCAAGACAAGCATGCTCAACGTGCTCTCGCTGTTCATACGGCCGCAGATGAAAATTGTTTCAATAGAGGACACGGCAGAGCTACGTTTACCGCACCCGCACTGGATTCCAGAGGTTGCGCGCGCGCCCATAGAAGCAAAGGGCGAGATAGACATGTACGAATTGCTCAGGGAGTCGCTAAGGCAGAGACCGGATTATATTATTGTCGGTGAAGTCCGCGGCCGAGAGGCGTACGTGTTATTCCAGCAGATAGCAATAGGACATCCTGGATTGTCTACAATACACGCAGAAAGTCTGAACAAGCTTGTAGATCGTCTCACGACAGAGCCTATATCGCTTCCTCCAAATCTAATACAAAATCTGGACCTGATAGTATTTCTGAGAAGGGTTCGCGCTGCTGGACGGTCTTTCAGGAAGGTACAGGACGTTTATGAGATAGCCGGCTTCGATCGGGAATCGAAAATGCCGATTACGAACGATATTTTCAAATGGAACCCGGTCAGCGACGAGTTTGAGATAGCGTCAAAAAGTGCCTTGCTGAAAAAAATAGCAACAGCGCTCGCAATGGATGAGGACAAGATGGAGAACGAAATAGAAAATCGGGCAAAGGTTTTGGAGTGGATGGTCAAGCGCGATATAAAGGATTACAAGGAAATTGGAAAAATAATAAACTTGTACTACGCTTCTCCTGAATACCTCATGCAGCGCCTTGGAGGTTAAGGTATGACAAAAGGTTTTTTCCTAAAACTCTCAAGAAGGCTGTTCAAGCCTTACGCATCAATGCTGAAACCATATTTCAGGGATATTGCGAAGAGTTTACAGAAATCAAACATGGGATATACTGTTGAGGAATACCTGTCGCTTGCACTGTTTCTTGTAACAATAACGTTCGTCGTGGAATCCGTGTTCCTGACAATGATTTTTTCTATAATATTGCAGAACGCACTGTTCGCGTTAGTGCTAGGGCTCGTGCTTTCCATTGCCGTAACATGCGGACTCGTCTTTCTGTTCTACATATATCCTGGCACGGCGGCAGGCAACAGGGAAAAGAACATAGAGAAGATGCTGCCGTTTGCGACCGCATACCTGACAGCCATAGCAAGCGGCAACGTGCAGATGTCTGCGATGTTCGAAACGCTTTCGAAGTTCGAGAAATACGGAGAGATCGGCATAGAAGCGAAAACGATAGCGAGGAACATAGACCTGTTTGGCATGACCGCCGTTGAATCGATAAGAAGGGTTGCTGAACGTACGCCTTCCGAAGATTTACGAGACCTGCTATTCGGGGTAAACAACATTCTCATCTCTGGAGGAAACATTATGGACTACTTAGACGGCCAGAGCAATGAACTGATGGCGTCGTATAGGCGCGCGATAACAAAATATGCGCAAAACCTATCGCTGTTCGTTGAAATATATCTGACACTGTTGATAACCGGCTCGGTGTTTTTCATAGTACTGTCTTCAGTTATAGCAGTCATATCCGGCGGACTGGGAACCGTGCTGTTGCAGACGTTTGTCGTGTTCATACTGCTTCCACTGATATCAATAGCATTCATCGTACTGATAAAATCAATGTCGCCTATGGATTGATTATATGAAAAAGACAAAGAGAAAACTGATTCGCGAGGATTTCATAGGTAGCAAAATATTTTTCGTGATATTGTTTGCGGCTGCTGTGCTTGTATCAATAATAACAGGTATGGTGCTCGGCGGAGTCGTAGCAATAAACATGCTGATAATTCTGGTCCTGGCAATAGCTGTGCCTCACTTTCTCTGGAAATTTCTCGAGTTCAAAAAAATAAAATCCTACGAAGATCAGTTTCCAAATTTTTTGAGGGATTTGTCCGGTTCCATCTATGCAGGACTTTCAATCATACAGGCCATACAGGCTGCTAGCGAGAGTAGCTACGGATCTTTGACAAAGGAAATCAAGAAGATAAACGACCAGCTCAGCTGGAACATACCGCTGGAAATTGTTTTAGAACGTTTCAGCAAGCACATGGCTAAGAGCGAGACCATAAGCCGCTCCATGATGATAATAGGCCAGTCACACAAGTCCGGCGGAAATATGGAACGCATACTAGGTTCGCTGGCGACTAACATAGAAAAGATAAAGGACGTTGAAACCGAGAAGAACACGCTCATGGGACAACAGGTGAACATGATGTACGCCATATTCTTCATCTTCGTAGGCATTTCCATCGTGCTCATAATGTTCCTAGTACCTTTGCTGCAGAAGCAGGAAATTTCACAGATAGGCGGGCTTGGTGGCGTGCTGGGCGGTGGCGGAGCAAACCCGTGCGAGGCGTGCGTGAATAATCCGAATCCGGCTTGCGTTAGCTGCGCGCTGGTGAATCATGTATCCACGACGTTTTCTTTTCATTGCGGAAAAGATGCGCAAGGCGCAACCGTGTGTGATACGAGCGACCCTAATGCATATTACAAATCGCTGTTCCTGCTCATGATAGTCATACAAGGGTTCTGCTCCGGGCTTGTTGCCGGGCAGATAGGCAGCAACTCGGTTATTGCTGGAATAAAGCACAGTCTCATAATGGTCGTGTCCGGATTCGTAATATTTTTAATTGCCAATTCAACGATATTAGTCAAAGTGGTTTCCTAGTGATTTTATGCACGGACAAATTGGATTCGAATTTATAATAAGCGCTGTCGTATTCATGATAACAATAGTATATGCATCTACGACCATAATCAGCATGCTTCCGCTTTATCATGACCAGGCAATAACCGAGCATTTGCAGGCAGACGCGTATATACTTTCGCAATACCTGCTCTTTGACAACCTATCTGCGGAGAATTATGTTCTTGACATGAACAAGATAGCGCAGTTCAATGAAAGATGCAGTAGTGATTATGAGGGCGTGTTGAGTGATCTTGGATATTCGTATGTTGATATAAATATAAACGTTGATGGAACGACGCTACTGGAATGCCATCCGGCCGCGGTCTCTGAGATAAGCGAGACGTTCTATACAAACAGGTTTGCCCTGGTCAATAACAACGGAAATAAAATTATCGTAATGCGTATAGCAGCTATGTCGTGATTATATGAAGGGATTCATGCGCGTGCTTGAAGCGATTATCGCCTCTGTAATAATACTGGCATCACTATCGTTTTTCTTCGGTTATCAAGTGCGTCAATCCGGCTGGCTGCAATCCGAGCTTAAGGTAGAGGGACAGGACGCGCTCAATGTCATTGAAAGGATGGGCCTGATGGACAACTACATGAGAACAGGTAGCGGCGTGGAAGAGATAGAAAACGCGCTGAAGAAGATGCTCAGCCAACGAATCGACTACTCTATAGAAATCCAAGGCGCGCCTCCGCCTGTGATAAGGATAGCCTGCATATGCACGCAAAGCGAATACGAGGACTTGCGCAGGAGGATGTACTTCGAGGATGATACTGGTAGGTTCACGTTAAGGGGTAGAAGCATTAGGTTCGCTGTTGACATGTTGGGTTCCATAAACGACATTGCAACGAAATACGATACAGTACTCGTGTTGGAATCTGGCTTTGATGAACAGGAGAAGGAAAAAATAAAAAATCTTCTTGACGAAGGCACGAGCGTGATGCTGTTTTCAGACATTGATATTATTGATGATTTTCTTGATGATTTTCTCGAAAGCGTCTTTGGCTTGAGCAGCGCTGATGGTAGTGCGACGTCAAGCAGCTTCTATAACGCAGATAACGCCGACTTCGTGAGCGCGAAGGTCTTCTACTACTTCACAGATCTGGCAAAAATTTCTAACAAGAATCATGTGTTCAACAAAATCGTCACCGATAGTGTTGCAGTTGACTCGAACACAATATTGTATTCATCATCTACTTCAGGCGCGAAAGTGAATTCATACGGGAGCGGCAGGACAGTGTGGCTCAATTACTTTTCAAATGATGACGATCCGGACACAGAAAAGGCGAATATGCTCTTGAAGTCGCTCATATTGTGGTCTGCTGACGACAGTTTCGAGCTGATACCAGGACCTGAACTCACAAGAACGCTGCCCAGGACATTCTTCAGGACGCCCTATGTGGTAGCGAGCATGGACGTCGGCGATGAGGAAGTTTTTGGATTCTATAAAATAAATCTGCTCATGTGGTACATATTCTACTAATTTAAAACTGTAAAACATAATTTTATCTCATGTATAAACCTATGATGCCAGATGAAGAAGCAAGAGTATTGAAGCAGAAACAGGATGAAGTAATGGAGCGCCTGAAGTTAATAAAGCATCCGATTAAGATTTGTATTCTGGATAAAGAGTTTATTGTCAATCCGGGTGTATTTAGTTCCCAGTGGGGAGATACAGTTTTATTAGCATCTGTTGTCAGGCAGGAAACTAAAAAGAGCGATAGTGTTCTCGATATGGGAACAGGCGCTGGTATACAAGCAATCTTTGCTGCTGAGAAATCTTCTAATAATATATTGGCTGTTGACATAAATCCAAAGGCTGTTGAATGTGCCCTAGAAAATGCTGAGCGACTTGGACTGAAAAATGAGATTGCTGTTTTCGAAAGTGATTTGTTTTCTAAAGTAACTGGAAATTTCGATTTGATCATATACAATCCGCCTTTCAGATGGTTCAAGGCCAGAGATATGCTGGAAAGAAGCACTACTGATGAGAATTATAATTCGATGAAAAATTTCTTAGCAAATGCTAAGAACTATCTTAAAGCTAATGGTAGAATTCTCATTGTTTTCTCAACTACCGGAGATTTAAAATATTTTGAAACGCTTATTAGGAAATATGAATATGGATCAGAAATACTTGCAACGGACGAGGAGCCTGATAGAAAATATAATGTTTACAAACTGATTCCAAATTCTTAATGCATTTTAATATACGCTGCGCACAAAATTACTTCATGAGACCAATGATGTGCATACAATGCGGTTCTCCTACTATTCCAGGAAGTACATACTGTAGGAAGTGCATTGGAGATAAATATGACTTGTTTAGGGTGAAGAGCCAGAAAATAGTCGCGTGCAGTAAATGCAACGTGTTCCGCATGCCCAATGGTAAGTGGCTCGGGTTCCAGAGCGAGGAGGATGCTATTAAGCATACTGTCACCGAGAAGCTCGAGGCAGCAGGCGAGATAAAGGACGTTAAAATGAAAATAAGGAAAAGCGGCAACAGATATTTCGTTAATGTGACGTGCACTGGAAGCATAGAAACGCCTGATATTACATTTAACAAAACCGAGGCACGCGAGGCTATTGTGGCTGTCACAAGGCGCAAATGCGACAACTGCGTCAAACTGAGCGGGAATTACTACGAGGCTGTACTGCAGCTGCGCGGCGAGAACGCTGACGAGATGCTGAAAAAAATAAAAAAATTGCTCGAGGATAGGAAGATAACAAAAATAGAATCTGACAAGCATGGGCATGACGTGTTCCTTCTTGACAAGACAGACAGCAAGAATGTGGAGAGACTGCTGAAAAACAGCGCTGAAATAAAGAAATCTTATAAACTTAGCACGGTAAAGAAAGGTAAAGAGCTATACAGAACATACGTTTCAATAAGGTGAATTCATGTACAAAAAAAGATACGGCAACCAGAACGCACCAGAGATCGTGACTAGGGTGAGGACTCCGAGAGACAACGAGTTATTCGGCATTGTGGAGGCGGCACTAGGCAACAGCAACCTACGCGTGAGATGCCAGGACAATAAGATGCGCATATGCAGGATACCCGGGAAATTGCGGAAGCGCGTGTGGATGCATGTCGGAGACACAATAATCGTCAAACCTTGGTCCATACAAGGCGATACAAGAGGGGACGCAATATCAAAATACAGGAATGCTGAAGTCGAGTGGTTGAGAAGAAGAAATCTGCTGACTCTATAATTTCTAGGTGTTCACATGTTGAAGATAGTCAAGATACCTGAAGCGCGCAAGGCGATACTCATAGGAACCAATGGTGAAACGAAACGACTGGTAGAAAAAAAGACCAAGACTCGCATAACGGTTGGCGAAGAGGTTTCGATAAATGGCGATGCAATCAACGTCATAACTGCTGAGAACGTTGTGAAAGCAATAAGCCGCGGCTTCTCGCCTGACAAAGCCCTGATACTTTGCAACGAGGAGTATGCACTCGGCGTGATGACCATATCAAACGATAAAAAGGAGTTGAAGCGGATAAAATCGCGGCTCATAGGAAGCAGCGGGAAGGTGCGCCACGACACCGAGCTTATTACCGAGACAGCCATATCCATATACGGGAAAACCGTTTCAGTGATTGGAAGACATGCGGATGTTGAAATTGCGTGCACTACCATTGAAAAGCTTATTAATGGCGCGCCTCATAAGATAGTGTATAAATATTTGAAAGGAAAAAAGGGTGATGATTCTGACAAATGATGAAGGAAAAAACGAAAAAAAGACGGCTGAATTCTTCGCAAAGCAGCAGAAAGAGATATCTGTATCGGAGTTCTTTGAAAAGAACAAGCACTTGCTTGGATTTGATAATCCCACAAAAGCGCTGTTGATTGTTGTGAAAGAGGCTGTGGATAATTCCTTGGACGCGTGCGAGGATGCTGGCATAATGCCTGAGATAGAAGTAAAGATAAAACAGAAGAGCGAGAACGTATTCGGTGTCATTGTCGAGGACAACGGACCTGGCATTGTTAGAGAACAAATTCCGCGCGTGTTTGGAAAATTACTTTATGGTTCCAAGTTCCACAAGCTGCGCCAGTCGCGCGGTCAGCAGGGTCTGGGTATAAGTGCGGCTGTGCTTTATGCGCAACTGACAACAGGCAAGCCCACAAAGATTTATTCCAAGATAGAGAGCAAGAACAAGACGCATGCTTTCATCCTACATATAGACACTGCGAAAAACGAGCCGCAGATCATACAGGAGTACGACGTGGAAGACGGCAGGGAAGCGATAAAGGATCATGGTATACGCATTGAAATGGAAATAGACGGGCGCTATAGAAAAGCGCAGGGAGTCGACGAGTACCTGAAGGAAACGTTCGTTTCCAATCCGTTTGCAACAATAAAATACAGCGCGCCTGACGGTGAGAAGATGACGCTGAGCAAGGCGGTGGACAAACTTCCAAAGGAGCCAAAGGCAATAAAGCCGCATCCTTATGGCGTTGAACTTGGAATATTGATGAGGATGCTCAAGGGCTCCAAGGCCAAAACAATTGAAGCGTTCTTACAGAATGATTTTTCATCCGTTGGCTCCATGAGCGCGAAGCAAATAACAAAGATTGCCAGGATTGATGGTGAAAAACGTCCGGGAGAACTTGAACATGTTGAAACCGAAAAACTATTGAAGGGCATGCAAACAGCTAAATTGCAAAGGCCACCCACGGATTGCTTGTCACCCATAGGTAAAGAGGAACTAGAGCGCGGGTTGCGCAAACAGTTCCCGGATGCAGAACTCATATTCACTGAAACGCGCAGACCAGAAGTCTATAGAGGAACGCCGTTTGTGATAGAAGCTGCTGTTGTTTACGGTGGCGAGACACTGAATGCATACAAGGACGAAACAATAAAGCTGATGCGCATGGCCAACCGCGTGCCGTTGCTGTACCAGGCAAGCGCGTGCGCGACATACGAAGCAATAACAAACACGGACTGGAAGCGCTACGGACTTTCGCAGAGCGGCAAGAGCGTACCTGTTGGCCCGGCTGTCATCGTCGTACACATGTGCTCTGCATGGGTGCCTTTTGTGTCGGAAAGCAAGGAAGCCATCGCACCATATCCTGAAATCGTCAAGGAGATGAAGCTTGCGGTACAGGATGTCGGCAGGCAACTGCATGCGCATGTGCGCAAACGTGCGCGCGTGCAGAACGAGACAAGGAGACTACATATTTTCGAGGACTACATGCCCATAATAGCAGAGGTTGCTGGAACATTGGCTGAAATAAAAAAGAAAATTGATATCAAGGTCATCTTATCCAAGATTGTTAAGAAAGAACTTGTTGAAGAGGATCATAAAGCAATAGAGGAATTTTGTGCGCCGAAGAAAGACAAGCCGTATAGCGGCTCGGATGATTAATATGATAGAAGAAAAGACGATTGAAGAACTTAAGAAAATCGGTTTTATAATAGTGCAACATATGGAAAAGGGCAGCGTGCCTGAATTAAATGTTCCGATACGCTCCACGTCTAACATTGTTTACGACGCGAAGTCCATGTGTTATGTGCTTGGCAAAGAAGAAGCCACACGTTCTGCTGGAAACATAAGACATATAAAAAAATTAGCGCAGATGCTGAAGGTTGCCGAGTTTAGCAAAGACTTGTTGAAGCAGGGAACAAAGCACGTGACAAAGAGGGAATTATATTATATTTCCGAATCGTGGGGCGATAAATTAAAATTCTTTGAACAGCCTGAATCCGACGACGTCGTGGAAGACATAGAAGCGATACTCGGCAAGCCTCGAGAAGATATTCATATAATCCCGAATCCCAAGGGCTCTATCTACGGAGACTTGACAATGAAGTTCAAGAATCCTAAAGGAAAGATGATGAGTGTATCTTGTCTGGACACGGCCGATGGACAACAAATTGGTCCGCGCACGGCTGGCGCCGAGTTCGTCAAAACAAGCGCTGACAAGGTAATAGCCATTGAAACCGGCGGTATGTATAACCGCTTAATAGAGGAAAGCGCACATGAAAAATTCAACGCGCTGCTTGTTAATCTTGGCGGGCAGGCGTCACGCTCAACGCGTATTGTGATAAAGCGCTTGTGTGATGAATTGAAATTGCCTACGTATATTTTCTGCGACGGCGATCCGTACGGGCTGCACATAGCAATGGTTATAATATCCGGCTCTGCAAAATCTGCTCACATCAACCGTAGTTTAGCGACTCCGAGCGCGCAATGGTTGGGCGTAACTGGTACGGATATTATCGAATATAAACTACGCAGCGACAAGCTCAGGGATATTGACATCAAACGCATAAAGGAATTAATAAACGATCCGCGCTACAAGAACGACAAGCGCATGCAGCACGAGCTCGCCACGTGGCTAAAAATTGGGAAAAAGGCAGAACAACAAGCCCTTTTGAAATACGGGTTTGAATTCGTAATAGATAAGTATTTGCCTGCGAAATTCAAGGAGTTCAAAGCAGGCGGATTTAAGTGAATTCATCTTGGTTTTGACTTAACAAACCATGTTTGATTTATCAAAAGATTTCTTGCGTTTCTATTAGATTTAGAATCTGATAATTTGTAAACTTTTTGTCCATGGCGCAAATCAACCGCTGAAAATCTATAATCTGTATCATGCGAACCTATTATTGTAATGGTGTCTCCAAGCGAGATTTCGCCTCTTTCAACCATGTTTCTAAATTGTTCAAACCCTTTATAATCCATATCAAGCTTCCGAATCTTAATCTTAAATGTTTTCTTTTAAAGATGGTTTTCACATAATAAAACACATGCCTTTGTAGCTTAGCAGGTAGAGCAACTGACTGTTAAGGTAAGCAGAAATCAGTAGGTCGCAGGTTCGAGTCCTGCCAAAGGCGCTCAACTTCTTATTGTTTTTTAAATGATATTCTGATATAAAGTTCATGAGAAGGGCATTATTCATTTACCAAGATACGTTTGAAATTCCAGGCAAACCGCCTGTTCCTGGTGTAATATTTCTTGATGGGATAGACGAGAATGGCCGGTCTTTTACTCACACTTACTTGAAAGACGCTATAGATATAGACGGCACAAATCCGGATAGCACCAACCGTTATCTTGAGAGTCTGCTGGGACTGCTTTGCAATGAAAAGGGTGAACCAATGGATGTTGCGTGCCATGACACCACAACTCGTGGTTCAAAAATACCAATTACCAAATTTATTGGAATGAGTCCGAATATTGGTAAGGATCTTAGGGTATTGATGGGGCAGGGATTTGTTCCAATAACCGGGCGCAAGCCTGATGGCGAATCCAGACCACTAGATCCTGATGTCCAAGAATATTTTGCCAAAGTAATCAGTGTTAGAGAGGCTTAGAATCAAGGCGTCTTTCTGACGATCTCGTAATATGTAACGTCGCCTTCGTTGTCCACGATAGACCACAACATCTTCGCGCGGATATTATGCGCCAGACGAACGGCACGAGAGAGTTCTTGGAAACCGCAGGTATAATCTTCTGGCACAGCGAAGACGATCCATTTTGTATGCTCGGATTGAGATTTAGGACCTTTCTTCAGCTTAACGCCGCGCTCGTAAACGCGGAAGTCGCAGCCGAACTTAAAGCCAGTTCTAACTAACAAGCCACGTTCGCGCAAGTCCTCGTAAACGCGGAAGCGCTCTGGAAATCTCTCATCGACCTTGCAGCCGTGCGCGTATAATTCGTCAAACGACATTGCATGGCTGTCTTTCATGACCTTAATTTTTCCGCGCTTGAGGAGCAGGCATGCTTCTACTAGAGAAAGCTCTAGACGATCTTCGTATAATTTACCATAAAATCCTGGTTCGTAAACGCTTTCGCGCTTGTCCCAGACCACAATCTTGTTCTCTGCGAACTCGCACTCAATATTCTTTATGCGTTCGTCTAGCTGTATCTGGCCTTTTGGCTCGTCATTTAAATTTTTGTCCATACCCTCATTTACCATAATATATCTTTTTAAAAGCGTCTTTATAATGCAACAAGGAAAGGGTCAATATAGTTCCTTGTGCATTATATGTGAACCAGAATTTGGTTCACTATAAGAAAGCGGCTGCTATGGATAGTTTGCCTGGCCAGTGGTGCAGTTTATCATGTACTCCACTCCGCTGCAATCTATCGCGTGCATGGGCGTAACAGTGAATGTTATATTCAAGCCTTCCGTATTATCGCTGCAACACATGGCCTTTGCGCTGCTTACTATAAGCTTGTTGTAATTTGATTTCCACGCATTGTAACTATTGATATAGGATTCCTTTTCTGAAACACATAAGTCAAGTATAGCTTCTTTCTTGCTGTAATTCAACTCAAGTAATGTATAGCTGCTCCTAGTTTCTGTCATATTTGCGTTGCAGGATTCGAGATTTTTTGACGTACTCATGTCTGACTCAGCGCAGTTGATGAGGTTGTTCTGGCATGCGCCGTATAATAAAATTGTTTCATTAAGATTGGTCTGGGTTTCATTGAGCTGTTTTTCTACGGAGTCTGTGTATGTCATGTATCCGGTCACATTGCTGCCCACAAAAATAAATGCTGCGAGGAGTATGACTGCGACTACTATGAATTTTCCATTTGCCAGCTTTGGAAAATTGATATTAAGCTTCTCTGGGCGCTTGGATTCATTTATCTCGGGTTTTTTCGGTCCGGATTTCCTCTTAATAATTCCTGTAATATTGCTTAGTTTCTCTGAAAATTTAGATTTTTTGTCTGACTGGTAGCTGTATGCACGAGACATAAAATTCTATTGTTACCGACGTATTTAAAATAAGCCCTTTAGGAAAGCGCTTGCGGAAATCTGCAAGGGATATCAATCCTTTGAGATGCTAAAGAACTCTGGTCTTTAAGCAAAGTGCACCTTCGGTCGCACAATCCCTTGGGAAGACCAAGTGGGAAGAGCGGGATTGCTGTGAACAACATCAGCTGTTCAAGCTCTCGGTGAGCTTTGCTCAACCGAAGATGAACCCAAGGGTTCATGTGCAAAGGACTTTTGTCCTTTGACATCCCAAAGAAGTTTTCTTCTTTGAGGAAATCCTCTAATGGGAAGAGCGGGATTGCTGTGAAGACCGAAGGTCTTCAAGCTGCCAATGAGCTTCGCTCAATTGAGCATGAACCAAGGGTTCAAATCAGGAATGGGAAGAGCGGGATTGCTGTGAACAACATCGGTTGTTCAAGCTCTCGGTGAGCTTTGCTCAACCGAAGATGAACCCAAGGGTTCAAATCAGGAATGGGAAGAGCGGGATTTGAACCCGCGACGTCACGGTCTTCAACCGTGTGCTCTCCCAGGCTGAGCTACCTTCCCATGCATATGCTGATTTGTGCTGAAGTTAATTTTCCTGTATAGAATTTATAAACCCATGAAATAAATAAAGAGCATGCCTAGTGACATTGACGTTCAAATATCGCATATGAAGGGTGCAGACACATTCTTGAAAGAGCAGATTGAGCAGGTTATAGGCGAGTTCGTGCAGAAGGCCAGCAGGCTATACAAAGGTACTGAGTCCTTGCAGATAGACGTGAAGCGTCATGAAAAGCAGGGCAAGAAAATCAAGTACAGCGTGCATAGCCACATGCAGACACCTGTGGGTTATTTCAGTGCTGAAGCCCACGGATGGAATGACCTCATTTCCGTGGTACAGGATTCGCTGAGCAAGCTGGAAATGGAAGTCAAGAAGAAGCACGAGAAAATCGTGATGAAGAAACGCGGATGAATTATTTTTTTCTTGTATCTATCAATTTTCCCAGGGCCTCTAATTTTTCGCCGTGCAAGAACTTGCGGAGCTGCCACTGCAGCTCCTTGATCGGGACGCGGACTTGTTTCATGGTGTCGCGGTCTCGTAATGTCACGGAATTATCGGACATGGTATCGTAATCTATCGTAATTCCGCAAGGCGAGCCGACTTCGTCTTGGCGGCGATAACGGCGGCCGATGCTGCCTGACTCGTCATAGAAAACAATGAAGCCAGCATCCTTAAGGACTTGCTGAACCTCACGGGCTTTTTCGGCTAAACCGTCTTTTTTTACTAATGGAAATATGCCTGCATCATATGGCGACACGAGCTTTGGAAATCTTAGGACGACACGTGGCTCGTTGTCAACAAGCTCTTCGTCGTATGCGAGTTCCAACAGTGCGTAAACGTTTCGGTCCACGCCAAATGACAATTCTAGAACGTGCGGCAAAACTTTTTTGCCGTCTACATTTACAACCATGGACTGGCTGGATATTTTCTGGTGTCCCACGAGATCGTGGTCTGTTCGGTAATGCAGACCGGCGACCTCCTTGAACCCTCCCAGCGACTCTAGGCTTAGTTCAATATCAAAATGATACTTGTTGTAGAACGCTTTTTCTTCGTCGCTCAGCTGGCGAAAACGAAATTTATCTCTACTAATCTTCAATATATCTAGGTAGAATTCCTGTATCTTGGCCATGTGATATACGTAAAACTTAGGTAATCCAAGTTTGACGATTATTTCATTGCATGTCAACTCTACATCTTCGTCTTTATTCGTATGAATGCGAATTGTTTTTTTCTCTATCTCATTGAATTTCTCATGTTCATTTACTTTATCCTGGTCAAAAAATATCTGGAGCTCGGCTTGGGTGAACTCACGCTGGCGGAACAGGGCGTTTCTAGGTGATATCTCGTTGCGAAATGCCTTTCCTATGATGGCAAGGCCCATGGGCAAACGCTTGCGTAATGCCTCAAACTCTTCCTTGAAATTAACGTAAGCCGACTGGGCAGTTTCTGGCCTGAGGTATGCTGTTGACTTGTTACCTCCAATGCCGAGTGTTACTGGAAACATCATGTTCAATATCGTCAAGTCCTCGAGCTCGCCGCCGCATTTTTGGCAACTAATTTTATGTTCCTTGATTACCCTGTTCATCTGCTCCATTGTTAGGCCGTCGAAGTTTTCATTGAGCACGTCATTAAGTATCTGGTCGGCGCGTTCCACGGCCTTGCATTTTTTGCAACGCGCCATGGGGTCCACGAATGACTCTAAATGTCCGCTGGCGACGAAAACTTTTTCAGGCATGATGTTCGCGCCTTCTATTTCATAATAATCGTCGCTCAATGACAGGAAGAACGATTTCCATAATGATTCCCACTTGTTCTTGAGCAACTTGCCCAGGTGCGCATAATCGTACAGACCGGATATTCCGCCGTATATAGAGGAAGAACGCCAGAAAAAACCTCTTCTTTTTGCAATATCCTCAATGTCACGTTTTTCATTCATAAATATACTAAAGTTTCACAAGCTTTTTAAGTCTCGACAGATTAGATAAAAATCATGAGAAGGGTCATTTTTATTTTGCTTGTGTTTTTGGTATTGGCCATGCCAACTTATGCAATAAATGGGCGCTCGCAAACCGCGTACGTACCTGCTGTATACGAAACTGACATGGGATTCCAGGGCGTGCTCGCGAACGTGACTGTGACGATAGCAGAAGGCAACGGGCATGTTTATGTGGACACCCTGCCACTGACAGAGATAGACACGCAGAGTAGTGCCAGGCTTGCCAAAGAAGTGACTGCTAATTTACTCGGTATTGATATGAGTAAATACGATATATTTGTCGTCATACGTTCAAACTCGCCTATAATAGGCGGTCCTTCTGCTGGCGGCGCTCTCACAGCGCTGACAATGGCAACAGTGCTCAATCTTACTGTGGATGGCCGCGTTATAATGACAGGAACCATAAACCCGGATGGCTCCATAGGACCTGTCGGCGGCGTGCTTGAAAAAGCCCAGGCTGTTGCTGAAAATAACGGTAAAATGTTTTTGATACCTTATGGCCAGGGAACTGTTGTCGTGCAGAAAGCTGAGAGGAAGATAGGAACTGGTGTTGTACAGATTATCAGCCATACCGAAACTATAGATATCATAAAACACGCAAAGGACAACTGGAACCTTGATGTCATAGAGATAAAGAACGTCAAGGACGCGATAAAATACATGACTGGCTATGAAATAAAATCTTCTGCAACTTCGCCGTTGCAAAACATCGAAAACGTGCAGAACATACTGAAAGAAATGGCAAAAAGCTTTTTGGATGAGACGACTAAAAAATTCAATGATGCCAAGAGCGCTTTAGACAACGCACACATAGCTTCTCAGTATTCTAGCGAGCTGCAGAATATTGTTAAAGAGCAGGAAGAGGAGATAGAGAATGCGCAGGCACTTTTCAACAACAATCAGTTTTATTCTGCCTCGAGCAAATCATTCGGCGTTTCTATATACGCGACGTACGTGAAGAACATGGTAAACGTGCTCGAGGCTTCAAATACAAAATCTGCAGCGCAAGCGATTATAGATAATGCAAATGATGCGGTGAAGCTGAATCAGAATCTTATCAATGCCTCGCGCATAAACAGCGCCACTGATGTTGAGATAGTTGCTGCTGCTGAAGAGCGTATAAACGAAGCGCGGGAGCGCCTGGATGATGCGCGACAAAAATTCTATGCGCTGCAATATGCTGATGCTGTCTATTCAGCGAGCTATGCGACAGAACGCGCGCTGAGCGCTGCTGTCTGGTACGGGCTGATAAGCGAATTTGATGATAACTACACTTTTGATTATAATTCCCTGAAGCCACTGGCTGAACGTAGGATAGAGGATGCTGAGTCAGCATTGATATATGCCCAGGCTGTTGGTATAGACACCACACAAATTAACAGCTTGCTGGCCAGCGCGCAGGAAAATCTTAATGATGGTATATATTCCTCGGCCATATCCAATGCAGTGATGATCAGGGCGCAGGCAAATTTCCTCATGGAGGTGCGCGGCATGGACCTGCATACAAAAGTGGATAGCTATGATGATAGCGCCATGGAAGCAATAGACGAAGCGCAGAAGAATGGAGCCATACCCATACTTGCCTTGTCGTACTATGAGTATGCAAACTCGTTCGGAGACGACGGGGTGCAGAATAAGCTGATTTACCTGAAATATGCAAAGGAATTTGCCACATTTTCCAGGGACCTTGCTTCGCTAGGTAAGGTCCAGGAGAGTGATATGGTTGTAATCGTACATCCGGTTGCGGTGGGTTATGACTTGATGTTGATTATAATATTCCTTGCAGGGCTTGTTGTCGGCGTTGCAGCTTCTGCTGTGTTCAAGACTGGTGGAAAAAAGCGAAGAAGAATATATTATACTTCTTAGACAAACGATTTTAAACGTATGCACTAATTCTATTATTGTAAGTGATGTGATTATATGTACATGCTGACTGAAGAAGGCAAAAAATATCTCATTGAAGGCATGCCTGAAAATCGCCTAATCGGACTGCTGACCAAGCCCATGAAGGTATCTGAAGCCAAAGCTTTATGTGAAAAAAATGGCATTGATTTCGGCATTGCGTTGCAGTGGACAAAGCAAAATAACTGGGTTGAAATGGAAAAAGGCGTCTTGTACGTGAGAAAACGGCCAGCAATGGATAAACTAAAAGATGCGCTCGCTGCCTTGGAAAAGGGCAAAAAAATCGACGAAACTATATTGACTATACTCTTGAAGAGAAATCTTGTTTCTGAAGCAAAAGATGATGCGATTGCGCGTGCGCAGCAGTTTGTCGGTAAATCAATCGGTAATCTGGACCCGAGTCTTATTGAAACAGGCTTGTGGAAGAATGTTGAGCTGCGTTCATACAACGTTGAAGCTATTGGCAAGCGGATTTATCCTGGAAGGCGGCAGGCATACAATAAATTCCTGGTTGAGACAAAGCAAAAGCTGGCTGAGCTGGGATTCAAGGAAATGAAAGGACCCAATATTGAAACGGAGTTCTGGAATTTTGATGCGCTGTTCCAGGCACAAAACCATCCTTCACGAGACTGGACACAAACGTACAGACTATTTTATCCTAAACTAGGCACGCTGCCAGATAAAAAAATAGTTGATAACGTGCGCGAGGCACACGAAAAAGGCGTGTCTGGCTCCACTGGCTGGCAATATAAATGGTCTGAGCAGCAAGCAATGCAATTGATGCCTAGAGCGCACACGACTGCGTCGTCTGCCAGAATGCTTGCAAAACTCAGCAAGCTGGAAGAGCGTGAGGGAAAGTTCTTTTCTATAGCGCGGTGCTATAGGCCGGACATTATTGACGCTACGCATGCTGTCGAATTCAACCAACTTGAGGGAATAATTGTCGGTAAAACGCTTACGTTCCGCGAGCTGCTGGGATTGCTGAAGAATTTTGCAATAGAAATCGCTGGAGCAAGCGAAGTCAAGTTTTATCCTGATTACTATCCATTCACCGAACCGTCTGTGCAGATGGCTGCAAAACATCCAAAACTTGGATGGATTGAGTTCGGCGGCGCCGGTATATTCCGCGAGGAATTGACTGCTCCGCTCGGAATAAATGAAATCGTGCTCGCGTGGGGTCTTGGTATTGATCGTTTGTTTATGTGCAAAGCTGGGATAAACGATATACGCGATTTGTTCACGCAAAATATTTCGCTATTAAGGAATGTAAAAACGATTTAGGTGATATAATGCCAAAGATTGATGTTTCGCTGAAGGATCTGAAAAAACTTGTAGGACGTTGTTTTGACGAAAAAGAGCTGGAAGAAGCCTTGTTGTTTGCAAAGTGTGAGATAGAAAAATTAGACGGAAATAATTTGCAGTTAGATGTTAAGGATTCCAACAGGCCGGACTTGTGGAGCGTTGAGGGCGTGGCTCGCGAGGTCGCAGGACGTTTTGGCAAAACCGGGTGCCCAAATTATGTTGCGAAAGATTCAGGGATAGTTGTTAATGTGGATGGTGAATCAAAGATAAAGTCTGTCAGGCCATACACGGTGTGTGCGGTTATGCGCGGACTTACAATAACAGAAGACGTGATGTTGCAAATAATACAGCTGCAAGAAAAAGTAGCTGTGACGTTCGGCAGAAACCGTAAGGAGATTGCAATAGGCATATACGACCTGCACAAGATAAAGTCTCCAATAAAATATACGACTGTGAAACCGGACGGAATAAAATTCATTCCACTATCTGATGAAACAGCGACATACAATGCGATGACGCCTGCTGAGATATTGCAGAAGCATCCGAAAGGGAAAGAGTTCGCACACTTGCTTGGCGGCTGCGAGGAATACCCGATATTCATCGACGCTGCTGGTGAAGTTCTATCAATGCCTCCTGTGATAAACTCTGATCATACTGGAAAAGTTACTGAAAAGACTAAGGATGTGTTTATAGAATGCTCTGGATTTGAGTTGAAGTTCTTGCTGCCGGCACTCAATGTAATGGTATGTTGTCTTGCTGACCGTGGCGGCGTGATTGAAGGCGTCAAGGTCAATCTACCAGATAATTATCAAATGAAGTCCCTTGAAACACCTGTGCTTGACAAAAAAAGTTTTGTTGTTGACATGGAAAAGACAAAATTATCCGGCTTGAACCTGAGTGAAAAAGAAATTAAAGAGCTCTTGGAGCAGGCGCGATACGACGTGACAATCAAGAATGGTAAGATTGACGTAAAATACCCTTGCTATCGCCAGGACATCATGCATTGGCGGGACGTTGTGGAGGATGTAATAATATCGTATGGCTACAATAAGATAGAACCTGCAGAGCTGAGAATGATTACTGTCGGTTCGCTGGATGACAAGGAGAAATTCCTGAATAACGTTGCTGAAATATTGGTTGGCTGCGGGCTACAGGAGGTATTATCATATAACCTGACAAACAAGGATTATCTTTTGCAAAAAATGCGTTTGCACAACGAAAAACTGGTTGAGATAGAAAATTTCGTTTCTTCCAGCTGGTCTGTGTTCAGGAACTGGTTGATACCAAGCGCGCTGGAATTCTTGTCCAAGAACAAGCATAATGAATACCCGCAGAATGTGTTTGAAATTGGCGACGTGTTCATGCCAAATGAGAAACAAGAAAATCGTGTAAGCGAGCCAAAGCATCTATGCGTTGCGATAACAGACAACGTAATAAATTACGAGCAGCTGACGTCATATTTGGACGCTGTGATGAGATTGCTTGAAGTTGAATACAAACTAGAGGCGTGCGAGCATAATTCATTCATAGGCGGCAGGGTTGCTGATATCATAGTTGACGGAAAAATGGTAGGCGTAATCGGCGAGATACACCCGCAAGTTTTGAATAACTGGGAAATAGAGAAGTCTGTTGCTAGTTTCGAGCTCAATCTGGAAGAGCTTTATAAAGATATTTCTATAAGATGATGGCATGCCGCTTAAAGTTGGCCTAAAGCTATATTCCGGAAATCCGCGAAAGAAAATAGAAGAAGCGATAAAAATAGCAGATTTTGTAGAGGTTCTCATAGAACCGAATATAGACTTTACTTTTCTGAAGAAATACAAAACTGTTTTTGAGATACACTGTGCTCACAGGCTTCAGGGATTTAATCCAGCAGACCGGATGAAGTGGCACAAGTCCGAGAAAATGCTTGATGACGCGGTGTGCGCGGCAAACCTTCTGGATGCGAAAAAAATCATAGTGCATCTGGGCATGATAGAATCCAAGAATTGTTCGCTTGATAACGCACTGAAATTCTTTGAGATATATCAGAAAAAGCACGGCACTGACAAGCGGATGTTGCTGGAAAACCTGTGCCGCATTTCCAAAGAAACCCTGATTATGAACCTGCCTGATGAAAGCAAAAAGATGATGAAAAGGCTTGGTTATGGCTTGTGCCTGGATTTCTCGCACGCTGCTGTGACTGCCAAACTATTGTCGCTGGACTACAAGGATGTTATCAGCGGCTTTGCAAAACTAGGACCAAAATACTTCCATGTCTGCGACGGCAGGACCAGTTCAAAGATTGACCTGCATCTTGGCCTGGAAAAAGGAAATTTTGATTTGGAATTCTTCAAACGTGTCATAAAAAAATCAAAAAGCAAACAAGTTTTATTGGAAGTGCCGCATAATATAAAGCGAAACAGGAAAGAAATAGCGTTTATGAAAAAATAAACTATTCACAAACAACTTATTCGCTTTCCCATCCGAATAATCTCTGGTACCAGGGTTTGTATTCTATGAATGGCTCGCCAACGAGCTCTGCGGAGAACTTGCGGATTTTCTGCGCTGACCTTGAATACGGCTTTGAAAAGACTATGGGATTGCGCTTGTGTATGGATTCGTGTATTGCCTCGTCCTCTGGAATAACTGCCAGGATAGGAACGTCCAGCATGTCTCTTATCTGGCGCATTGTCATTTCATGTTTGTGCTTTGAAACGCGATTCACTACAACGCCCTTTATCTTGGTGCCAATCTGCTGCGCGAGCTTTATTGCTTTCAATGCGTCTGTAACAGCCGGCAAGTCCGGATTTGTAATGACTATGAGCTCGTCGCTACTTTCTATGGCTGACAGTGCTTCGCGACCAAGGCCTGCGGCCACGTCTATGATCACGACATCGGTCATGCCCATCATCTCCAGCAATGCGTTCGGCAGGTTGCGCGCGTCCACGCCACGCAAATCATTCAAGGAAATGCCTGCTGGTATTATCTTCAGGCCGCGCTTGTGCTTGTAAAGTGCTTCTTCTAGGCGCGCTCTTCCCTTCAATACATCATGTAATGTAACAGGAAATAATGGTATGCCCAAATGTATGCCCACATTAGGCGTGGTGAGATTACCATCGACTAAGACGACATCTTTACCCATGTCAGCCAGGCTGGCTGCAATATTGACAGCCATTGTCGTTTTTCCGGCTCCGCCTTTGCCGCTAGCTACAGCTATTATGCGCGTCATAATCTTATAGTATGGTTTTCTTGATATTTATATACTTTGGAAATGTGTCCTGAATATGGATAGAATGCGCTTATCGTTTTTTATTTTGCTTTCTGCGTTTTTTTGGCTTTTTCCTGGGTTTTTTTCTTGGCTTTCTTGATTTAGGAGGCTTGTAGCACAGGCGTGTTTCTATCATTACAAGCACTGCCAGCGCGAATGTGGCCAGATTCAGCATGGCTATTGTCTTCAGGCCGGTCATGTAACTGTCAGCAGCCACTATTGCGACGCCGATGACATAGACAATTATGAATGAGTAATGGATGTCGTTGCTGCCTTTCATTGCATAGACGAGCTGTATAAACCAGGCTAGGATAATCAAGGCAAGTCCTGCCAAAACAATTTCCATGAAAATAAGTTAATCTGGTTCCATATATAAGAGCGCCCCCGACGCCAGAACGCGAAGAACCTTATGGTTCTTCCCATTCTTAGGGTAACCCTGACCATCTCCGTAAACAATAGATTTGCATAAGCCTTCTGTTTCTTTTGAATATGTTTGAATAACTAAGTTATTCAACAGCTCAAAGAGCTTTGCTCTTTGCAGTAAATACTATTTTCTTTCTAAAGAAAAGAGTATTAAGCGCCCCCGACGGGATTTGAACCCGCGACCCCCTGCTTAGAAGGCAGATGCTCTGTCCAAACTGAGCTACGAGGGCACACTCTTCTATTGTTCCCTGCACCTTGAACTTGCGTTCAAGATACGAGGGCACTGAACCGCGGAAAATATACTTCTCCCCAGTTTGAAGGTCCTCCTGACCCTCTTTAAATTCTACTAATCCTTCTGGAACTTATTTTAAAAACTTGTATTTTTAATATCAGTATATGTTAGCAATAGCTGAAAAGTCTCTGGTTGAACTGTTGCTAGCTTTGCTGCTCTAAGCAGCAGATTGGTTCTCGGCTTTTTTATCTGTTTGTGAATGAATTAAAAATAGCTGAGCAATAGGTGTATTTATGAAGCAGCCTTTCTTTGGAAAGAAAGGCTCCTTGGCATCCAAAGAAACATGTAGCTGGCGCAAATTTATGACTGATAATATCAAGATGGCTGACATCGAGAAAAAGTGGCAAAAGAAATGGCTAGATGAAGGTGTGTTTGAAGCAGATGTTTCTGACAAAAAGAAATTCTTTGTAACGTTTCCGTACCCTTATGTCAACAGCAGTCCTCATGTTGGGCATGGATATACGTTTTTGAAATGCGATCTCATCGCACGATTCAAGCGCATGATGGGTTATAATGTTTTGTTTGCACAGGGATTCCACGCAACAGGGGAGCCTATAGTAGGCGCGGCAAAGAGGATAGCTAACGGTGAGGAAACGCAGATCGCTGCTTTCAAGAAACTTGGTTTGGATGACGCGATGATAGAAAAGATGACCGACCCGCAGATAATTGTTGAGTATTTCGTGAAGGAATGGATAAAGGACCTGAAAGGTATTGGCGGAGCTATTGATTGGCGGCGCACATTCTTTACGACCAAGCTCAATCCGTGTTATAACCGATTCGTCACGTGGCAATATGAAACTTTACGAAAACTTGGATACGTGGATAAGGGCACGCATCCGGTCATATGGTGCCCTAATGATAAGTCTCCTACTGGAAGCCATGACAGGCTCGAAGGCGAGAACGCAAACATACTGGAATATATTGTGATAAAATTCAAGCTTGACATTGACAACGATGAATATATAATACCGGCTGCCACGCTTAGGCCTGAAACGACGTACGGAGTTGTGAACATGTGGGTAAAGCCGGATATTGAATACACAAAAGCTGATGTGGACGGCGAGAAATGGATTGCAAGCAAGAGCTGTCTTGAAAAGCTTTCCGAGCAAAAGCACAGCGTAAAAATCCTTGGAACGATAAAGAGCAACAAACTCATTGGTAAAAGCGTTACAAATCCCGTGAGCGCGGTGGAGGCAATGATGCTTCCGGCAAACTTCGTTGATTTGAACAATGCGACCGGAATAGTCATGTCCGTGCCCACGCACGCACCTTACGATTACATGGCGCTGGAAGAGATACAATCCGGGAAGAAAGAGGCGTTTGGTGCTGATATTGATGACGTCAGAAAGATAAAACCCATCGTCCTGATAAAAACAGAAGGGCTTGCTGAAAATCCTGCGAAAGCCATCTGCAAGGACATGAAGATAAAATCGCAAAACGATAAAAACCTGGAATTGGCCACGAAGATGATTTATCGCGCCGAATTCCACAAGGGCGTGCTCAATGAAAACTGCGGCAGGTATGCTGGAAAGAGCGTTAAGGATGCAAAGGATAGGATTGTTGAAGACTTTACAAAAGCCGGGCACGCAATAATCATGCACGAAACCAGCGAAGATGTTGTATGCAGGTGCACTACAAAATGCTTTGTAAAAATCATTGAAAATCAGTGGTTCCTGCGATACTCGGACGAAAAATGGAAGAACAAAACAATAACTGCTCTGGAGCACTGCAAGGTGTGGCCTGACGAGGCTCGTTCCTGGATGGAACATGCTGTAATGAACATGAAGGACAAGGCATGCGCCCGTACCAGCGGGTTGGGAACACCGTTGCCATGGGACAAGGAATGGATTGTAGAACCTTTATCAGACAGCACCATATACATGGCTTACTACATCATTGCAAAATATGTAAACAACAAAACTCTCAGCGAGAAAAACATGACAAACGAATTCTTTGAATATGTCCTTCTGGGAAAAGACATCGCGAACGCTTCAAAAACTTCCGGGCTAAAAGAGAGGGTACTCAAGGAGATTCGTGACGAGCTCAACTACTTTTATCCTGTGGATATACGCAGTAGTGGAAAAGACTTGCTTTCGCATCATCTTATATTCTATCTGTACCATCACGTGGCGTTCTTCAGCAAGGAGAAATGGCCTAAAGGCATTGCCGCAAATGGCTGGATAACTGTGGACGGCCTTAAGATGTCCAAGAGCAAGGGCAACTTCGTGTCAATGGCAGAGGCCATAGAAAAGTACAGCGCAGACGGCAGCCGGCTTGCGTTTCTGGATTCATATTCCGGGCTTGATGATGTTAACTTCGGCAGGGAATCTGCGGAGCAATATAAGAAGAAACTTGAAGAGTTCCTGGTTGGTGCGCTGGAAATACTGAAAAATTCAAAGAAAAAGAACAAAGCGCTTGCAGAGAAATGGCTGTTATCAAAGACACAGGGTTATATCAAAGCTGCTACTGGAGCATTAGAAAATATGGACAATGGCGTCGCATTCAACAATATATTCTGGGGCTTGTACACAGACCTCAACAAATATATGTCCAAGAATGATTGTCATAAAGAAACGTTGAAGTACGCGCTGGAAACGTTTGCAAAGATGATGTCGCCTTTTGCGCCGCACTTTGCAGAAGAATTGTGGTCAAGACTTGGAAATGCAACGTTCGCGTGCACGAACAAGTGGCCTGTGCCTGACGAGCGACTGATAGACAAAGAAGCCGAGGGTTCTGAGGACGTTGTGAAAAATGTCCTGGCTGATATACGCGATGTCCGCAAGCTTGTGAAATTTGAGCCAAAACGCCTTACAATATTTGTTGCTCAAAATTGGCGCTTCAAAGTGCATGAATTAGCTAGAGACAAAGACCAGCCTGGTGTTGTGAAAGAAATGGGTAGTGAAATGCGTTTGCATGGAAAGGACATTATTGCGTATATACAAAAACTAAAACGCAGCCGAAACGATGTTTTGACGAAGGAGTCGCAGCTCAAGATTCTGGAAGAACGAAAAAGCGACTTGGAAAAAGAAACAGGATTGAAGGTTATAATAATCGACGGCGACGAGAGCAAAGAGGTTAAGGCTACGACGGCTTTGCCGGAGAAGCCTGGGTTGCTGTTGCAGTGATTTCCTCTCTAATATATTTTCCGTGCTTCCAAAACTGGGTAACGCCTTTTTTGAAATCAATTATTGCTGGAAGATTGTTTTCTCCATGCAACTCGCCCTCATCATAAAATACGAACTTAATTGGTTTACTGTTGACTATGTTTTCTTCACATATATCTGAAAAGAGTATTACTGCTGGTTTGTTAGCACGGTGTAATAAACCGTGTTTGTGCCATTCCATTGTTACAATATTTCCTTTGTCATTTCTATAAGACATAGAAGGCTCATCACCAAAACTATGTAATGCTCCTCTATCATCATATGTTCTGGTTGTCCCAAAACTATCAGTTTCCTGAAACTCATTGTCTGATAAAGGTATGATGTCTACATGATATATTGCTTTACCTGTTCTGGAAGAAATAATATCTCGACTGCGCCTGTTTTTTGGCATTCTATCACCGACTTTAAAACGTCTTCAAAC
>JBDRKV010000010.1:0-6994 GCA_043813745.1 Candidatus Aenigmatarchaeota archaeon
AAATTCAGCGGCATGTGTGGAAAATACCAGCTTTGGAATAAGCTCCCGAGGAAGATGATGTACCAGACATTCCAGGTTATTATTGACTACCTGCTGGAGTCCAATAAAATAATTATTGACCCGAGGGACGAGAAGATAATCTGGATATGGGACCCAGAGGGCGTTAGAAGAATCATTGAGCAAGGACTGGTAATTAAATGAGAGAAATACTCGTCAGTTTTGCAAACGAAGAAGTAGAGAAGGCTTTTGAAGAGCTGAAAAACGGTAAATTTGAAGATAAACAACTTTATGGATTTTTGCAGCGAGCTATCGAAGACCTAAAAAAAAATCCACTCGTTGGGGTAAACGTCCCAAAAAATTTACTTCCTAAAGAATATATCAAAAAATTTCGCATTGATAATCTCAGGAAATATAACCTTCCTGATGCTTGGCGTCTTCTTTATTCGTTGAAAGGAACTGAAGTATTAATAATGTGCGTCATACTTGAATGGCTTGATCACAAAAACTACGAGAAGAGATTCAAATATTGAGGTAATCATATGGCAGAACGCTCCCGCAGCAAGTCTACAGGCGATTTGAGAATCGCCAATGAACGCATAGAGATATTATTCAGCGAAGCTGACAAGCGCGCAAAAAGAAAACAATATGAGCTGAGCGACCGCTACGTGAAGTTAGCTCGCAGGATAGCAATGAGGTACAACATCAAGCTTTCAAAAGATTTAAAAAGAAGATTTTGCAAGTATTGTTACGCCTATCTTTCGCCTTCTCGTCGGACAGACAGGACAGACAAAGGTATTAAAAAGATAAAGTGCCTTAAGTGTGGCAGGATAATGCGCATACCATGGTGAGTTTAGATGGTTACGGTAAGAGATGTTGAAGCAAAGAAGCTGATTGATGCTACGGTTGTTGCTCTTAAAGCGAAAATGCAGGTTCCAGAATGGGCAATGTTCGTCAAGACCGGCTGCGGCAGGGAGCGTCCTCCGGACAACGGAGATTGGTGGCATGTGCGTGCTGCTTCGTTGCTGAGGAGGATATACTTGGACGGACCTGTCGGCGTGCAGCGCTTGAGGTCTTTTTACGGAAATCTGAAAAGACGCGGGCACAAACCATCCCATTTCCGCGAGGGCTCGGGAAAGGTTTTGCGCGTGATGCTGCAAGACTTTGAAAAGCTCGGCTATATCGAGCAGAACAAGAAGGGAAAGAAAGGTCGAATAATTACACCATTGGGGCAGAAGTTTTTGGATAACATTTCCAAGAGTGTGAAGTAATGGTGATTAGGTGGATAACAACATTCAACAACAAATACTCCAACAACAGCTCCAGGAAACCCAGGTCCAGGCTATATTAAAGGAGATCGCGTCAAAGATACTTGAAAAGAAGGCAAGGGAAAGGCTTGCTAACCTGCGTATAGTCAAGCCGGATGTTGCCAACTTACTGGAAATATATCTGGTGCAGCAATATAAGTCAGGGAACATACCAGAAACAATGTCTGACGAGCATTTGGTTGAGCTCATACAATACCTGGCTCGCGGAAAACGAGAACCAAAGATGAAGATAGTGAGGAAGTAAATTTGGTAAGTGGAAGAAAATACAGCAAACCATCTTGTACAAGGCTAAATGCCATCCACATTCGAAAAGATTACAAAAAAGTTTTGGAAATGGCACTGTCTTTGCATGGGAAAAACTGCTGCGGGTTCCATTACTTACTAATCAGGGAGATTTTGACATGTCAAAAATCAAACAATGTGGAGAAAAGAAAAAGCTCATAGCTGCTAGGAAGCAGAGTGCTCCGCGCTGGGCTGACATACGCAAGTTTGGATTGAAGCGCGCGCGCTCGCGAAGGATTTTAGTTCGTGTTAAACATTGGAGAGAGGGTAGGATAAAAATATAATTGGGCTTTTTGGTGATTATTATGGCTGACAAGACTGAGACTAAAAAAGAACGCTCTGCAGATAAATCTGCAGGAAAGTCCCTTGAAAAGATATACACGATTCCATTACGCAAGGCGTTCGGCAAGCCGGACAGAAGGCGCGCAAATTATGTTGTAAGGATTACGAGAAAGTTTCTGCTCACGCATACAAAGGCGAAAGAGGTCAAGATTGGTAGGTATCTGAATGAAATGCTGTGGTCTGGTGGAGACATGTCTGTGCCACGTAATGTGCGCGTTTCAGTCCTGCTGGACGGCAATGTTGCCAAGGCAGAGCTTGTCGGCAAAAAATATGAAGACTTCAAGACTGCTGACAAGAAGGTCAAGGGCGAAGGGCTTGCTGACAAGTTGAAGGCTCGCCTAGGCGCGAAAGCGATAGCCAAGCAGGCTGAAGAAGAGAAGATTGAAGGCAAGAAAACCGGTGAAAAAGTCGGAGCGCAGGAAGAAATTGCCGAGAAAGAAGCTGTCAAATCGGAAAAAACCGTTGATCATAAAATAGAAAAGGACGCAAAGCAGGAAATCAACAAGGATAAAGCGATAAAGTAACGCGGGCGTTTTCCCACAATTTTCCCAAGATATTTGATTAAATCTTTTCTAACTAATAATTATCATGCCTACATCCATAAAGGGAATTGTTTTCTCTGGCCCTGAACGCGGCAAGCATTATATTGAATATTTTCACTATCGTTTGCGCGCTGTAATGAAGTTCGAGCCGTTTTTTGGGACCTTGGATCTCAAAACGGAAAGGCCAGTTGACATCTCCAGTGTGGCTGAGGCAAAGGAGCTCGGGCACATCGGCGAGCAGGGCATACATCATGTCGAGGCGCATTTGATGCCAGTCGTGTTAAAATGTGCTGGCGGCGAATGCCAAGCATGGGCCATGCAGATAGAGCCTATACACGACGAGCGTAGCGTATATGATAAGGATGTTTTTGAAATCGTTGCGAGCGAATGCTTGCGTACGAAATTAGGATTGAAGGATGACGATGAAGTAGAGATAATTTTCTAATTGTGTTTTTAAATCCACGATTCATTATTTCTAGCATGGAACAACACTTGAAGCAAATGGAATTCAACGGCAATCCTAACCTCGGATTGTTTGCACTTGCTACTGAGAAATATTGCCTAGCTGGCGCTAAAGGCAGGGCGCTTGAAATTTTGGGAGTGCCTGTTCATGTAGTTGAAACTTTACAAACGCCTTTTGTGGGCATATTCGTTGCAGGCAACTCTCATGGCTGCATCGTCTCGGACATGCTTGATAAGAATGAAATTGACGAACTGAAGAAGATAACCCGGGTTTTGGTTCTTAAAACCTACCATGATGCTATCGGCAATCTGATTCTGATGAATGACCACGGCATTATTTTATCACCATCGCTGGAACGGCATAAGGAAGATATTGGGCGTTTTTTCAAGATACCGTGCGAGGTATGCACAATAGCAACGCTGAATGTCGCGGGCTCGCTTGGAATAGCAACAAACAAAGGGTGTTTGCTGAATCCGCGCGTGCACGAATCTGAGCTCAAATTTATAGAGCATGTACTGAACGTACGTGCTGACATAGGCACGGTCAATTTTGGTTCTGGTTATCCTGGTGCTGGTATAATTGCAAATAGCAAGGGACTTGTTATAAGCGAGCAGTGCTCTGGACCAGAGATACAGCGCATAGAAGAGGCGCTGCAGTTTATAACTTTTTAAGCCTGCGATTTGAATTCATAATTTGAGGTGTATTTTTGTGGTTGATGAACGAGAGTTACAAGGGGCTTATCTCCAGTTCCAGGCAATCAAGGAGCAGATAGAGGCCGGGATAAAGGAGAAGGGCATGGTTGACCAGAAGCTTGTTGAAATTATACAGGCCAAGAGTGCGATAAAAGAGTTGCAGTCTATCAAGGATAAACGAGAGGTATGGACTCCTGTAGGCGCGGGCTCTTTTGTCAGCGCAGATCTTAAGCATACAGGCGAGGTTGCTGTTGCGCTAGGAGCTGGTATTGTCGCCAAAAAGTCGTCAAGCGAGGCAATCGATATATTGCAGAAGAGAGAGGACGAGCTCAGCGCAGCAGAAAGGGAGCTCGTGAAAGGCCTGCAATCCATGCAAGCACATGCTAATCAATTGGAAACCTTTATGCAGCAGGCGATAAACGAAATGGAATCAAACAAGGCAGAGCCAAAGAAAAGTGGTAATAATTAATCCACAAGTTAATTATATATTTAAAAGACCTTCAATGGTATACAATATTAAAGATCTTTTAGATATGTCAAACAATGTTTAACGTTGTTTGAATATGTTAGGTGTTTTGCTAATGTTCTCATCCCTAAAAAATAGGCTTAAGAAAGCCATCGGATTTGCAGGAGACCTTGAAGAATCTCCAAAAGACGGAGTCACGGTGGAGGAGGTCGTGGAAACAACTGCAGGCGAAGAGAAAATAATCGTGCCTGTAGAAGAAGAAAAAATAGAGGTCAAAGTTGAGGAAAAGCCAGAAGAAAAAGTGGCTGATATTATCGAAGAGGTCCAAGAGATAAAAGAGAGGGCTATTGAAGAAGAATTCCGCGAAATCGAGCCTATTTCTCAGCCAAAGAAGAAAAAATTCCTGAAATCCCTGAAAAAGAGCATGTTCAAGAAGAAAAAAGCCGAGGAAATTGTTGAGCCAAAACCTGATGAAATGTTTGAGCAACCCCATAAAATCATTGAAAAACCTGTTGAAGAAAAAATCGGGCTGCTCGGGAAATTAAAGAAGGGTATTGTTGAAAAAAAGCTAAATGAGAATGACATAGAGCCGGTTATAGAAGAGCTAAAACGAGCATTGCTAGAGAACGATGTCGCGCTGAAGGTTGCCGAACAAATCTGCAATCGTGTAAAAACTGATCTTATTGAAAAAAGCGTTTCGCGCTCAAAAATCCAGGGGATGATAAAGGATTCACTAAGGAATGCCGTGGTTGCTGTCATGCAACAGCAGGCTATTGATATTGAAAAGCTAATAGAGAGCAAGCAGGAGCCGTTCCTGATTTTATTCTTCGGGTTCAACGGCTCTGGCAAAACTACGACGATAGCAAAGTTCGCGAAGAAATATTTCAAGTACAAGCCAGTGCTTGCAGCAGCAGACACGTTCAGGGCTGCTTCCATAGAACAATTAGAAAAACACGCGGACAACCTGGGGGTTGAGACTGTGAAACACAAGTATGGCGCTGATTCGGCGGCGGTAGTGTTTGATGCTGTGAAGCATGCAAAAGCAACCGGCAGCAAGCTTGTATTGGCTGATACAGCAGGCAGGTCCCATGCAAACGTCAATCTCATGGACGAGTTGAAGAAGAACGTGCGCGTGAACAAGCCTGACATGAAAATATTGGTGCTCGACTCGTTGACAGGTAATGACATCTACAACCAGAGTAAGATGTTTGATGACGCTGTCGGCGTGGACGCGATAATCCTGACGAAGACAGACGTATACGCAAAAGGCGGGGCTGCGCTGAGCGCTGCTCATACCATAGGTAAGCCTATAATATTTATCGGCACTGGACAAGAATATGATAAGCTGGAGTCGTTTGATGCTGAAAGAATTGCTGATGCCGTATTAGGAGATTGAACAAATGTTAGATTCGTTGAAAAACAAACTGCAGGATGCGATAGACAAGGTAACGCGGGCTGGTTATGTAGACAAGGACGTCATAGACGCGCTTGTCACTGACCTTCAAAGGGCATTCATAGAAGCGGACGTTGATGTTTCATTAGTGGATAAACTGAGCGAAAAAATCCGTGCACGCTCGCTGAAGGAAAAACCAGTAGAAGGCGTCACTGCCAGAGAGCATGTTATAAAGATTGTCTATGACGAGCTGGTTGATTTCCTTGGAAAAGAAAAGCCAACAATATCGCTGAATGCCAAGAAAATTCTGCTTTGCGGGCTGTTTGGTTCTGGCAAGACGACGACAGCTGCAAAACTTGCGAAATTCTACAAAGAGAAAGGGCTGAAGGTTGGGCTTGTTTGTGCTGACGTCGTTCGGCCTGCGGCTTTTGAGCAGTTGCAGCAGCTTGCACGCCAAATAGACGTACCGTTCTATGGCGAGCCTGGGGAGAAAGACGCGAGCAAGGTCGTCACGCATGCGTTGCGCAAGATGCATAACGAGATAATGATAGTTGACTCATCAGGACGCGATGCTCTAGACGATAGTTTGGTAAAAGAAATCAAGAAAATCGATAAAGCGTTTGTGCCGGACGAGACGATACTAGTGATACCAGCTGACATTGGTCAGGCTGCTTTCGAGCAAGCCCGCGCGTTTCATGATGCTCTCGGAATAACAGACGTCATAGTGAGCAAGATGGACAGCACTGCAAAAGGCGGGGCTGCGCTTACTGCGTGCAATGTAACAGGCGCGAAGGTAATGTTCATTGGCGTGGGCGAATACGTGCATGCTCTAGAAATTTACGACCCTCAAAGATTCGTTGCAAGACTGCTTGGATTCCCGGATTTAGCTACGCTTTTGGACAAGGCAAAAAAGCTTGCAACGCCTGAATCAGAGAAAAAAGCCAAGAAAATTATCTCTGGAGACTTTACGATTGGAGATTTTATTGAACAGATGGGCGAAGTCAAGAAAGTGGGTTCGTTCTCTTCAATCATAGAAGGTATAGGCTTGGGTAAGAAGCTCAACAAAAATCTCATGGATTCGCAAGAGAAAAAGATGGAGAAGTGGAAACATATCGCCAATTCAATGACGCCTGCAGAGCGAAACAACGCCGAGCTCATTGATTTGTCACGCATACGCCGCGTTGCCAAGGGCGCTGGAGTTCAAGAATCAGACGTCAGGGAGCTTGTTGCTAATTACAAGAAAATCAAGAAAGCAATGCACCAGTTGTCGCCGGGCAAGATGAAGCGCTCGCAGATGGGGCAAATGATGCGGCAGATGGGCATGAAATTCTAAAATGATTGAATGATACTACGGGAACCCCGAAAAATGCAAAGGATTGTTAACTGATCATATACTAGAAATTGAACATAAACAATATGACATTACATTTGAGGCCATAGTCGTTCTACAAATATTCTCAGGGTTGTACCTATTTTTTCTATCTCTCCA
>JBDRKV010000011.1:0-10216 GCA_043813745.1 Candidatus Aenigmatarchaeota archaeon
GTGGGTCTCGCCTTTCAGCTTTATCTCGAAGCGTTTGCCATTGGGCGCATATACTATAGCCCCATCGATTGTTTGCGCAATGCAATATTTAGGAATGTTTATATTGAATTCTTCGCTTGCGTGCGTTGAAAGCCCTTCTGCGCAGCGCTTTGGCGCTCCGATTTCAGAGCGCTTTTCTATCAATAATGTCTTCAGGCCTAACGACGAACAAGATTTGGCAGTGCTTGAGCCGGCTGGGCCGGCGCCTATTACAACAACGTCGTATTCGCTGTCAATGAAATTTTGTATCATTATAACACTTCCTATAAGACACCATCTTTATGAACTACCATGGTTTCTCTGAAAAGGCATTTGAAAAATGCCTTTTAGATGCGAAAGGAACTTTGCTCCTTTCTACATCATCCACTTCCTATTATCACTTCTTTATCTTCAGCGCGCCCGCTGGACAGAAATTAACGCAAATATTGCAGCTAGTGCACTTCTTTTCGTCGCATAGAATCTTGTCTTTGAGCTGCAGCGCGTCGTTCGGGCAGACACCCACGCAGCCCGCGCATTGGATGCATTTGCTTGGATTGACTTCGATTGCCACAAATATCACGTATTAACCTTTGTTGTATTATTTTAAAAGGGTTTTCTATAAAACTAAACGCATGGCTGAAATCATCTGCAATCGAGCAAAGCTCGTTGAGACAATGCCGCACAAAGTAGACGATGTTAAGTGCGGCATTATTGCTCAAGGCGCTGAGGCTGTCTTGAAAAGAGATGGAGATATTTTGATAAAGGACCGCGTCAAGAAATCGTATCGTATTGACGTTTTAGACGACGAGCTGCGCAAGCAGCGCACGAAGACTGAAGAAAGGATTATGCGTTCTGCCAAAAGATGCGGGGTTGCTGTGCCTCAAATATTGGACGCGGACGAAACGACGGTAAAGATGGAATTTATTAGCGGACAAAAGCTTCGCGATATACTAGATGATAACGTAGAACTGGCTGACAAGATTGGCGAGAACATCGCGAAGCTGCACGCCAGCAATATCATACATGGGGACCTTACGACGTCAAACATGATATTGCATAATAACGACGTTTTTTTCATTGATTTCGGGCTTGCTTTTATGAGCACTAAAGAAGAAGATAAAGCTGTTGATTTACAGCTGTTGAAGCAGGCATTGACGTCTACGCACGAGCGAGCGGACGAGGCGTGGGAGAAAGTTTTAAAAGCCTATGCTGACAATTACAACCAAGGTGCTGGGGTTTTGCATCGGCTGGCGCTGATAGAAAAGCGCGGGCGATACAAAGACCGACATGGGTGAAACTAATGTGCAAAAAACAAAGTTTTTTGACATCTCCAACAACTAGGGGTTGTTTGTAGATGGCAAGAATGCATAGCAGGAAACATGGCAAATCTGGTTCTAAGAAACCTATGATTAAGATCAAGCCAGAATGGGTTAGTTATGATAAGGATGAACTCGTACGATTGATAGAAAAGCTAGCCAAGGAAGGCAAGACCGACTCGCAGATAGGGCTTATATTAAGGGATACATACGGCGTGCCTGACGTGCGCGCCTTCGACCTGCGCATCTCAAAGGTAACGTCCGTAGCAATAAAAAAAGAGGTTCCTGATGATCTGTATTTTCTGCTAAAGAAAGTCGTCAATCTTTACAAGCATCTTGATTACAACAAGCCCGACGCGAAATCCATACGCGCACGCGGGCTCATAGAGTCAAAGATCCGAAGGCTTGTGAAATACTACAAGAGGACGGACAAGATGCCAGAAGACTGGACGTACAACAGGAAGAATGCTGAATTGATCGTGAAGTGATGATCTGCAACTGAAATCGATATTTCGTTGAGATTTTTCATGAAAAGAGATGAAAAACATGGTGTTGAAAAAATCCTGGTATGAGATATTGTCGCCAAGCGACTTTGGCGAGAAGGTAGTGGGCGAGACGCTAGCTGCTGACCCTAAGCAGCTAATTGGGCGCGTCGTAAAAACAAGCCTCGGAGATATCACGGGCAATTATTCGAAGTTCTATATCAAACTGCATTTTAGGATTGTCCAAGTTGATGGTAATAAATGCAAAACATCCCTTATCGGACACAATGTGCAGACTGATAGGGTGTACAGGATGGTTAGAAGGCACACGAGAAAGATTGATGTTGTTCATGATGTGGACACAAAGGACGGCTGCAAGGTTCGCGTAAAAATCATACTAGTATTGTCACGTCGCGTCAAGATGAGCCTGAAGACCACTGTCAGGGAGAAAGTAATCGGGCCTCTCGAGGAAAAAGCCAGGTTAATGGGTTTCGTTGATTTCGTCAAGCTGCTTATATCAGGCGGGTTCCTGATGGAGCTCAAAAAGGCATGCTCGGCTGTATACCCGGTTGCTCAGATAGAAATACACAAAAGTGAGCTGCTCAGCGGCGAGGTTGTCGCTAAGACCGAGAAACATGTAGAGAGCGAAGAAAAAAAGAATGTTGAAGAAGTCAAAGCCAAGACGCTTGCAGACAAGCGCAAAGAAGAGCCCAAGAAGGCGAAAAAGAAAACTGTGAAAAAAGAAACTGATAAAAACGAAACTAAGGAAGAAGCTAGTTCTGAAGAAAGCATTAAAGATTAATGGATTTTAAAAATTTAATGTGGTTCTATTTCTAATGTGGCCTGTTGTTTACAGAATCCGTGGGCATCATCTCGCAGACTTGGCCTGTTTTATATTTAATCCGGACGGTCTCAGACGTAGACGTTATTTTATAGAAAACGGTTATGGAGAGGAATTCGTTGATAATCAAGCGAGAATTTTCAGTGATATCGCGACAGGCAAGACAATAATGCTTATTGTAACAGAACCAGATGATATTTGTCTGGGAAATTGCCGGAAAAAAGAAAAAGCCGAAATCCCATGCGACGACCCGAGCGGAGTTGGGATTGATACTCGCGCGGCGAACTATTTTCTTCTTAACGTCGGCAGAGTATATGGATTTTCAGAAATAGAAAAAAATCTGCGAAACTTTTATATGGATCAGCACATGATGTGATTTTTTATCTCTGGTGTTGTCTTGAGTTGACTGCGGATGAAATCCAGCACACGCCTGCTATTAGGAACAACGCAAGCGCTATTAGGACGGACACTGCGTACGAGAGTTCCGTCGTTCCGGTGGCCCATTCCAGATTGCCTGAAATCATGGCACCAAGCATCATGAATATTGCGCCTAGTATCCACAAGCCATGTATATAGAAATCAAAACGAAACTCATTCTTTCTCATATATATACCCTCTTTACTTCCTATTAAGACATCATTTCTGTTATTATAATTATTTCTTCTTCCTTTTAACTGCCCTGATGCTCTTGCATCAGTCCAGCACCATATTATAATTATCTTTTCTTTCTTTTAATCTTTGGTTTTCTTGCTTTCTTCTTCTTGTCAGTCTGATCCAGCATTGGCCCAAGCTCTCTGACATAGCGACGTACGTATTCGCGCATGAGCTGAACTTCGCGCTCTGAAACTTCATTGACCTTGTTTTCGTCCAACAATTTACGCATGGTTATGACCTGGCGGAAGATGTCTGCATAGCTCTGCGGCACGCGCTTTTTGTCTATCAGCTCTTCTTTAATCGCCTTAGGCAGCTGCTTCGGGTCTTCGGGTAGCTTACCCATATTCTTCAACGCTGACACAGAGGCCTTGATCATTACCTCGTAATTCTTTGCTATGGCGCTCTCTTTGCGCTTTTTTTCCAGCTTTGCGAGCAACTGCTCCATTCTATCGACGAACTTTTTTGATTTCTCGATGAACTCGTCCAGCTTCACGCCGCTGATGTTCTTTATTTCTCTATGTTCTACTTCTTTTCTAAATTCTATTATTTCCTGCATCATGTCAGCGTATTCCTGCTCGAGCAGGTTTTCTTTTATTAAAATTTCTTTCATGGCTATCGGGGTATGTTTAGGTGCGGGGGGATTCTCGCCCATGTACATCAGGACTGCCTGCGCTGAGTTCAGCATTGCATAGTAGAGGTCTTCTGCAATCATATATAATTTTGCACTTTCCGCGCGCTGTATTTTCTTCGGCGCGCCGTGCATGAATTGTTCCACGGCTTCCAGAGTCATAGGAATCCTGCCTGCTTCAAGCAATTTCCGGACAGGGATGAAGAATCCACTGTCGTACAGCGCCCAGCCATCGCGCACAATTGTGTAGAGCAACGGGTGGCCGATGCGCGCCATTTCCCAGAACTCGGTCAGGGTCCATGCCGGCTGGACTGTAATTTCTTTTGAAATTTTCTCTCCGATAACGCGTATGCCTTCGTCGAAATTACCCTTCATTTCAGGGGTAAATCTGGCGATCGTGTCGTCGATTATCACAAGCATGTCTATGTCGCTCTTTTTATGAAAATCACCGCGCGTGAAAGAACCGAACAGTATAACGGCTTTGACGTATTTCTTGTAGCGTTTCAGAACGTCGTCTGTAAATTTATTGGCAATCTTGAGCTGCTTCTTGCGGAACTTTTCAAGTTCTGCCTGCTCTTTTTTGGAGAACTTTTTCTGTTCGGTTTTTGATGGTTCGCTGTCGCCGGATGCTCTTGGCGTTGCCTTTTTTTTTCCTTTGGTCATAATAATCACTTGGACTGATTAAAATTAATTATTACTCTTCATAAAGGTTTTTTTAAGTGTTTAATTATCGTCATTTGTACTGCTCTCTTCGCCGCTGAACCGCAAAACCTTGTGGTTTTTCAGTTTCGAGTGCCTCCTGATTTTCCTTAAATTACTAGCTTGATTATTTGTACTGCTCTCTTCGCCACTCCGCGGCCTTGCCACGCTCAATTGCCGCAGTTCCGAGTATGCCGTGTTCTTCTTCCGGCACCATAAGCATGCCCTTCAATGGCTCGTATGCGTGCTCCCTTATTGCTATCATCTGCTGCGCCTCGAAATTCTTGTCTATGCCGAAGAATTCCGGAGGAAGATTCTTCGGGTCTGTGTTTTTTAATAATTCTTGCTGGATGCGTCTGAAGGCTATAGCGCTCTCTCGCACGCCGTGCGAGCCCATTTCCCATATCCAGTACGCGTCCTTGACTCCGGCTTTTCTCAGCTGATAGATGTAACGATATATCAGGTAGACGTCGTTTGACAGCGGCTCTATGGGGCCATGCGCGCCTTTTACCGGGCGCGGGGCGTTGATGTGCAAACAACGTATATATTTACCAAGCTGGCCTTCCTCTAAATCTTTGGCTTCTTTTTCCGGGTCTACATAGTTAGTCAGCAAATGTTCAAAGTCCATGCAGTATGAAAGATTTTCCGGGTCAATGGCCTTGACAATGTTCACATGGTCGGTTGCCTTGATGATGCGCAATTCGCCTGGCGGCGCGCCGCCTTCGCCATAACCGCCTGGCATGTTTGTTTCCAGGAAGATATGCAATTTTTTATCCTTGCAGTATTCAAGCACGGCTTTGTGCTCTTCTGCGTGCTGGTCGAAATTCCCATCCTTGTCAACAGGCACGCCTATGTCCTTTGCAGCGGTGGTCATGTGACCTTCTATGTACTTGCCCGCCACGGCAGTGACTATGGCTTTTATCGTGTTGATCAATTTTGTTGTCTTCTCCAAGGACGTGTCTGCTTCGTGTATTGTCTTGTCTGGATCGCGGTTGTCTGTCACTATGGACGTCCACATCTTGTCTTTTTTCAGGAACATCCATTTCGCGACAACGTGATATGCAACGTGCTCCTCGCCTTCTGAGCCGTGTATGCGCCAGTAATTAAATACGTTATTGAAGTCTGTGTGTTCTATATATTGAGAAACGCGGTTGTACTTCTTGAATTCCTCATAAAGGCCCTTTTGTCGCAATGTTTTTTTAATTTCTTCCCAGTGCCTGGTATAGTCGCCTATCCCGTGCATTTTGATGGCTTCTATGTCTCCTTCCAGGGCTGCTATTGCCTGTTCTATCTGAATCTTATGCAAGGGTGAAAGCGTCGGGTCTTCCAATCTTTTTCTTAGTTCTGCCACTTCTTGCCTATGCCGCAATATTTCCCTGTTTGCTATATGCATTGTTGCCTCTCGGATTATTTCCTGATAGCGTTTCTCTGCATAATCGGACGCTGTTTTGAATCCAAGTCCCTTGTTTATCGACATGTCATCATAGTATGATATTATGTCCGGGTCTCCGGCAACGCCCATTGCACTAAAGAGGACCTGGATAAACTTTGCCATGAACCAATCTCTAAGGCCTTCCTTGTCTATGAAATCACCCAGGTTCATGCCGTTCCACGCGCACATTTTAGAGCGGCCGGTTTCCCTGCCGATGTCTGATGTTATTGCGGGCCTTGCTGCAGACGATGTGTGGAACAAGATAAACTTGGCTTTCATGCGCTCCGCGCCCGCGACCGTGCCATAAACTAGTTGTTCATGGTTCTGGTGCCAGAGATAGGAATGCGCCAGGCACAGGTCCATTGCAACAGGCAAGTGAAGTCCTACTTCAATCTTTTGCACGCGTTTTATCATATCAACCTGCTTTGCTATCTCGGGCTCAAACATCTCTGATAATTCTTCGAAATCTATTTCTGCAAACTCAAATCCAAGGCGCGCGGCTTTGGTGATTTTTCTTGCAAGTCCCATGTACGTGAGCGCGGCTTCGCCTTGCTCAAACTTTGCAAATCCTGGCGTCACGCCCAAAACATAACCGACTGGACGGTTCTTTTCATCCCACTTTGGCATTACCTATTCACCTGCCTTATTTCTTCCTGTTTAATCATTCTTTCACTTCTTACTGCGCTGTCATCTTTCCTCCGTATCCGCAGCGTTCTTTCAAAAACTTCACAATTGGTATGTAACGCGCGCTTGCCAGTCTTCGCAGATACCATTTCACAATACGGTCGTCGAAATCACGCTCATAAGGGCCGCGCGACTTAAGGAACTGGAAGTCCAGGCCGACATTTGACAACGAACCGCTGATTTTATCAAACATGTTTTCTTTTGTTTCAAATTTCTTCATCATTTTTTCGTGCTTCTTTGTCTGCTCAGGCGTCTCTTCTTTCCCTGAAAGCGGCATGCCCAGTAATTCATTGACATATCGCTCCATTTCCTCTTCCTTGGCTGCTTTTTCCAATAACTTCATTGCTAATGCGTTGTTGCTGAAATGGAAGCCCTTCATCTTGAACACGGCATCCTCGATTTCTGAGCCGTTCTGCAGGCGCAGGTTTGTGCGGTTTGTTTCTATGATTACGAATGCATAGTACCACTTGTCGGGTTTTGCCATTTTTTCTATGGACTTGCGTTGGGACTCAACCCATTCGTCTGTTATCCATGGATAATCGCTTATCAACCCATGCTTCTTGTTAAATATGAGATTTTTCTTGGTCCATTGATTGAACACATCCACTGCTTCCTGCGCAATGAGCTCGCCCGGAGTTTTTTGCAATTCGTAAGGCAGCGTGGCTTTCCATGCCCATATGGTCACCATGTCCTGGGACGTGGCGTGTCCTGTGGAGTGATACCAGTCGCTCAAAGCGCGTTTCCTGCGGCCCGTATCACCAAGGCTTTCCTGCAATAAACGGTGCCTGACTATATACGGCTTGAGCCATTCTCGATATTCCTTTATGCTCTTTTCTCTGCTTCGGACAAGCTCGCTTATCCTCCTATAACGTTCTGCAACCTCTTTTGCAAATAATTTGTCTCGCCATTCCTTGTATGCGCGCCATTTTGTACGCAACATATTTTTTTCCACGCTCGGCAGATCCTTGAAGCGCTCTTTTTTTTCCAAATCATCTTCGCTTTCCATGTCATAGAAGTCCTGCACAATCGTGGGCATGATGTTTCTCTGTTGCATGAACGACATGCTTAGACGGCCTGCTCCTTCTCCGGCAAAGCCCGAGTAAAAGTCTACTTGGTCGACGAATATTGTTTTCAAACTATGTTCATCCTTGTTGTCAATGTAATCCTTGAACTCCTGGTACCTGCGCTGGTCGTGCAATAATAGTTCATAATCTGCAACAGACTGCTGCACGCTGCGCAAGCCCTCTTTTATCTTGGACTCGACTGCCTCTTTCTGGGACTTGGTCAGCTGATAATATTGCGCGTGTACAGGCGAGACTTCCATCCACTCGTCCACTTTTGCAGTGAGCCACTCCTGCTTGCTGAACCAGAACATCAGGGAATACCATATGCTGCTGCATCCGCCCGGAGGGGTTGTCGGGTTTATCGTTGTCTTCAATTCGTATGGGCACACTATATTTGAGTGTCCCAGGGTTTTGATCGCAAAATCATTGAGTTCCGGGCCTCCGAAATCCTGCCACAAGTTCTCGTCACGCATTATGAACGGCACATAATCACCATTTGACTTTAATTATTTCTATTACTAAGAGTAATTCTACATGGTTCTCTGAAATTATAGTCTCTTCTCGATATTTATAGCTTAGAAGAATAGAAGATACAAACCAACAACCAGCAAAATTATTCCTATGAAAATTCCGGTTTTTGCCATGCTCCCGAGTTGGTAGTCCAGAACGCCAGGGAAGCCGGCTATCAGGAACACGCCTATGCCTGCAATAACCAGGCCGGCTATTTTCTGCAGCAAAATAAATACCCCTATGCTGGATATTATAAGCCACGCGCCTGCCAGTACCGCGAGGACTGCAATGACGAGAACTCCGGTTGCTTTCCTGTCGTTCATTGATTTGTCGGACAAGAAGAATATCACGAGCACGCCGAATGCTATTAGTATTGCCGAGATAATGACGTCAATTATCGCCGCACCGAATAATACCATATTATAGATTGTAGGGGGGAGTTTTTAACTTTATTTATACTCAAAGACATTAATTTTTAAGCAAGAGTTAGTAAAACAATATTATCCAGTTTAGGTGAACAAGATGGTATGGGCTAGAACGCGTTTGTCGATATGGGATTATGTATTTGAGCCTGTCAAGGAAATCTTGATAAATTACGTTGGAAAGGATCCTAGCAAATTCTACAAGAAGATAAACGAGCTTATACGCGTTGTCTTCAACGTGCCTGAAGGGTATGTCCAGGAGAAGACGTATGACTGGCAGAAAACCAAAGATGGCGAGAAGTTTAGCGTTTCATGGGAGGTTAACAAGCTCTATGACCAGTTCACATTCCTGGGTGTTGAAATCGAGCTCAGGGGCGGCATGCGTGAAAGCGAAGGTAAGGCCAGCATAACCATAAAGCCGCGTGTTGTCACGGAGTATCCGCAGGACACGATATGGCAGCAAAATCTTTTCTACGAAATGTTACGACGCTTTTGGCATTCGATCTTCTACCACAAGAAGAGGATGGAATATCTGGACCGTTCCAGAGAGATTGTTACTAATTTTGAGACAGAGCTCAAACATTTTGCAGAAGAGTTACGTTCGTAAATATATCAGGTGGTTGAATGGAACAACACGTGAGTATAGGCAAAGTTATTAAAATGGAAGACGACCTGCTGGCACCTGCTTCTAAATATATCATAAAGTTCAAGGGATACCATCCTTTTGCAGCCGTGGACATGCTACCTGATTTAGTGAAAGGTATATTACACGTAAGCTCCAAGGACTTCTGGGAGGAGGAGATGCGCTGGGACATAAACGAGGAACCGCGCGAGTTCTTTATTATATTAAAATCAAAAAAGCAGCAGGACCGGTGGTCCATGTATGATTTGAAATTTACGATACGCGGGCACCAGAGCGACAAGGATTTCATGGGGGACATAGAGATGGAGATAGAGGGCGTGCTCAGGACGCAATACGTGTACAGTAATTTCATACAACGCGGATTGTGGTGGATGTACAACTATCTTTTCTATTACCGCCAGCGACGAATGTATTTGGACACTGGCAAGGATTACTGCCAGTTGATAAAGGATGCTGTGCAGCGACGGCTGGGCATATATCCCGAATGATGGTTCGGCATTTAATTTATATTACCGTTCTTAGAAGGTTTTCGAAAATAACTGTCAGAACCATGAAGAATACTGTAAACAAAAACACGAAAAATAGCTTTCTGTTGTCCCAGATTATAACACCTTCGTCTCTTAGTTTTTTCTTCAGTTCCGGGCTTATTATTTTTGTTTTGGTAAACACGGTCGCTATTGCGAAACCAATGAGCGTCGCAAAATTAAACAGACCAAACAAAACGAATTTTTTCGCTGATTTATGATCTATCTTGAATGCGACTATTGCTGCGCCAAGGCTTGCCAGGCATGAACATATTATGAAGAATGCGATGCCCCATATC
>JBDRKV010000012.1:0-5014 GCA_043813745.1 Candidatus Aenigmatarchaeota archaeon
CATTCGCAAGATATATTCCACCACCGATAGTCTGTGTGGCGGCATCTGGGTACATAATGGTAACAAAATTATTATAAATCGTTACGCCAGACGTTTCCCCTGCCCCATAGATTCCATAAACAGTCGCACCACCAGACGTAACTTTTAGTCCGACAGTGTTGTGGTGGATATTCGATGTATGCGCTGATGCGGTAAGCGCGATAATACTTTTATCAGTATCGCCTTTAAGATACAACCCAGCAAATTCACAACTTGAATCAGAAATAGTAAGAAGTTCACCAGCCGTAGTTAGCCCTTGGGCATCAATACGAGCGGCATTGGTAGCTCCGATAGAAGCCATCATCCCTGCGGGACATATAAGATGAACACCTTTCTTTGTCATTGTGAGAGCAGTTGTTAAATCATAATCAGAATCTTGTGCATAAACTATTACGTAGTCGTTACGACATTCAACTGTAGCATCAAGCGCAGACTGAATATCCGAATAAATTGATACCGAACTATCATAATAAGTCGTTTGGCGATGTTTAATGAAATCGCCATAAAACGCCTCATCAGATTTTATCACATGATAGACGTTCCCGATGCCGAGTTCCCCAAAAACAGGAACTCCCATACTTGAAACGCCTCTTGGAAAATTAGTTAAACCCATTTTGCCACTCCTTTTGTGTTAGAGCAGTAACAGGACGGGTTCATCCTGCTACCAGCATTATTGTTATGTGTAGTTTACTTCTTTTTATGCCGGTCGCGCCACGAACGAAAAGCAATACCCGCCGCTTGGTCTTGAGGTCTACCCTCTCGAACATACGTCGCTATCGCTCGGCTTATAAAATGCTTCTTTGTTTCGCCTTTTCTCGGTGCTTGCGGCATGGTTTATTCCTTTTAAGATTTTATAGAAAGCCCTCGGAAAGACGCCTGGCGACTCACCAGGGCTTTCTATTTAATGGTGTTCTTTTATACACTAAACGCCGGGGCTGCCGAAAATACCGCGTTGGTTTGAGCAACCAAATGAGTAACGTTCCTGAGCCTTGAATTTCGCGTTGCTTGTATCGAAATCATTATCCATATCGAACGACATTTTTTTGCGCTCGAAATGTTTCATGCCGTCAGGGCAGTTGGTGATAATAAACCAAGCGTCCGAATCAATCAAATAATGATTAATATGATAGCCGCCAGGGAATTTCCCTGTTGCCCTGATAACGTTGATTGCGTTGTTAGCCGTATCATTCTGAAGTTCTGATTTCAGAATCCTGCCAGCCTCAAACTCATCGTCAGCATGAATAATGAGACGAATAGGGCTAATCGCAATCGGAAGCGTTCTTGCGTCCTGCATTTTATTAATGTCTTTGCAAGCTTGTTCAAGAGACGCTTCGCTCAGGTCGGCTGCGGTTGTTAATTCGTTTGCCCACGTTCCACCGAATCCTGTCGGGTGGTCTGTTGCGCACAATTCTTTACCGTCGCCGAATGTGTATGAGTCGCTAAACGCCCTGTTAAGAACGTTTGCCGCTACCGTCTCTTTTGTTGAAGTCAGAGAGAACGCAAGGTTTTTCGCGCCCTTAATCGACGGCAAATCGTATTGGTCGTCCTCATACATATTCTTTGTTACAATGAATCCTTTGCCGTATTCAACGTGCGTATAACGTTGAATGAAACTCTGTTTCGCGGTGTCATATGAAATAGAGCTTCCCTCGTCAATTACTTCTGCATACCCGAATCCAATTCCAAGAACGTCTTCTTCAAACGCCCTGGTCGAATTGTATGTCTCAAAAATCATCGGATATTCTTTCGGGTGCTTATCATATGTCAATCCAAAGATTTTATTCACGCCAGGCCATAATAGCTTTGGCCAATTTCCAGTTCCAATAGGCATTTTTTATCTCCTTAATGCTTTATTGATTATTGTTAAATTACTATTGTTAAAATGTTATGCTGCTTTAAATACCAGCCGTTCCAGTTGCGCCCTTGAACTGATGATTGTTAATCAGCACAAGAACCTTATTGTTTGCGCTGTTAATAGTATTGTCGGGTCGTCTGACAATACCGATAATTTTAAGCTGGTATGTGTATGTTGTATTAACTGTCGCATCGACTTCCTGCCCGGACGCTCCGGTTGTTCTGCTTCCGACAGCCGTTTGCACCATGTTTGCGTTTGTTCCGACACTTGCGGCTGCGATAACGTCGTCAGCCTGCCCCTCAAAAACAACATACGGGTCAGTGCATACATTAACATATCCGGCATCTGCGCCGTCAATCCATGTACGGTCAAGATGCGCCGCTAACGGCTCGCAGCTTACAATAACACCGCACGACGGTTGAGTGTCTCCGGCGGTTGCTCTTGCTATGCCTATAATGCCGTCAGCATCAGCCGTAGCCGCCGTTACTACCATGTCGCCAGGCATTAAATCATCCGTTACTGTCGTTCCTGCCGCTTTGTACATTTTCATGGTCTGCCCGTTCCACGGTGCGCCACTAATGTGCATGACAGGTACAAAACCTCTTGTTACATCTGTGTTCGCCATCTAATAATTACTCCTTAAAAGTTAATCCAGAGAATCAGTATAATTTTCTGCCTATCGTAACCTCACCATACGTTCCGTCCTTATCCGGCTCTCTGGTGTTTTTACGCCGCATATTTGCTTCTCTGGCGTCGATAATTGCTTGTTTCGCCCTTTGGTCTTTCTCATATATGGGCGTTGGAATTTCCATAAGTACACCTGTTACACCGCCACCGACTGACCTGCGAACCTGCGTTCCGATTTGAGACGGAGTCATTGTTGCATCGCTTAAATCCTGGTCGCCCTGACCCACTATCTTCCACCCGCCTAACTCCATCATTCTTACGCGCTGTCCGTCGTTTACGTCATTTACTACGCGTCTTGTATATCCTTCGCGCTGTTCGTATTTCATGGTGTTTTGAAATGCTACAGGTATACGTTTCGGGCTTTCCGAAGCCTTAGCTGTCGTTTTTGCCCTTGCTGGTCTCGTCGTTCTTTTTGTTCCGCGTTTGTTCATTTTATATTTCTCCTTGTGCCACGAGTTCTTTGACATATTCTTCCTGCGATATTACACCCATATTCACAAATCTGTCGCACGCATTCTTCTGTTCCCTTGTAAGGTCATTATATGTTTTTGTGCGTGTCGATTTATGTGCGTTCTGGTTTACTGTGCTTCCTACAGCGTCTACTCGCGGCTGCTGCTTTTTGGTTTTATCGTCCACAACTTTATCGTTGTCTGTAATTTTGGTCTTACCCTCTGGTACGGCTTCTTTCTTGCCGTTACCTCTATCGGGGAAATACTTTTCAATCTCTGCATTGACAACTTCAAGCATTTCCTCTGTATCTCTTCCGCCGTTTGTCTTGTAACGCTCTGCTACCATGTCGGCAAACCTCGTCATTGCCATATCGTTGTTATACCATTTGTTCGTGTCCTGCCACTCAACTATGATTTCTTGAGGGTCGGTTACGGCTGGCGGTGTTTCTACGGTTGTGATATTTTTTTCTACTTCCCGTATTTTTTCGTCAATCGCCTCTGTTCCCTCAACGTCCCCTTCTTTAATCAGATTGCGCCGTTCTTCTTTTAACGTCTCAATCTGTTTGGTGTAATCTGCTTTGCGGACGTTTTGCTGGCTTTTATCAAAGTCATTCAGCTTTTTCTTGATTTCTTTCATGTCGCGAATAAGCTGTTTACGTTCCGCTTTGCTTGTTTCAGCTACTTGGTGCATGTTTTTAATGTATGTCTTTGCGTCAACATACTCACGCCGTCCGCCGTCGTCATTGAACCGTTCCTGTGGAATCCAGCCAAGTTCTTTTGCCACTTCCTCAATAGCGGTCTCGGCTTCTGATTTCTGCGCTGGTTTAACTTCCGGCTCTGTCGGTTCTGTCGGTTCTGCTTCGTTTTCAGGTGGTTCTGCTGCTTTTTCGGTAGGCTTGTCTGCTTCCGGCTCAATGCCTGCCATTTCAAATATTTTGTTTGTTATTTCCTGTTCTTCAGGAATTGTTTCGTTTTCTGCCATTTTCCGGCACTCCTTCTGTTTGTTTTTAGGGCATAAAAAAATCCGACTGAACGACCGCCTAAAATTTTTCATTTTGCGGTTTTCAATCGGACTTGAATCACACTAAACGGTGATTTGTTTTTAAAGTGCTATCAGTAACCTATTATGTTGTGCTACGTTTTATTTCCTTTATGTTCTTAACATTTCCTGTGTCATTAGCATAGTATTGTAATTTATTGAGGCATATTCACTTCTTACTTCCTCATTCACCGATAAATCTTTGTTTAACCAGCTTCTTGTTGCCTCAAATTTCACCAATATACAATCCTCGTCAAAGCCACACGGGGTATAATTGCAATCTATTACTACGTTCTTGACATTATCAAGACTATGCAGGTATGCCTCTACTTTTGCCATTACCGGCTTTATCTTTTCCTGTACAAGCCCTGACTTTGACCTAAAATACCCATATACAGGCATTCTTTCTTCTTTGGCTTTGCCTAATGCTGGTATGCCTACTAATGACGCACACGCAAGAGTCTTGATAAATGTTTTACGTTTCATTTCAGTTCCCCTATTTGCTATGAACATACAACTGTTATTTAATTATGTCAAGCTATTTTTTTCATTCGGGCACTACGCCAAGTATATCTTCGTCATTAATCATGCGGTATTCGTCGCCTTTATACTTCTGTACAACACCGCTGTACTGTATAAATTCGACTATATCGCCAATCTTGCACCACTTACTGAAATACCGAGAAGTATCTGAATAACAATCCGGTCCCATATCAACGACACGCCCATGCGTGGTTGTGTATGCAATACGCTCTCTTGTCTGCTGTGGTAATGCAATACCGCCTTTCGACATATCGTTTATTTTCGGCATTTTAATAAGCACACGATACCCGCACGGTCTAACTAACGGATATTCTTCAAGGTCTTGGTTTAGCTCTGCGTATACTATTGGTTCGATTATTTCAACAACGCATTCTTTTTTCTTCCTAAACCACAACACCTTTT
>JBDRKV010000013.1:0-25439 GCA_043813745.1 Candidatus Aenigmatarchaeota archaeon
TTGATAGCGACATTAGATACAGTTCATATCCCAGTCATTGCCTCAGGTGGTCTTCGCAACGGCTTGCAAGCCGCAAAGTCGCTGGCATTAGGCGCGTCCATGGTCGGTATCGCCCTGCCGTTACTCAAGCCAGCAATGCAAAGCTCAGACGCAGTCAAGAAATATTTGCAGAATTTCATTCAAGAGCTTAAGGTTGCAATGTTCGCCGTAGGCGCGAAAAATCTGGCAGACCTGCGCAAAAAACCAGTGCTTGTCACAGGCAAGACAGCACAGTGGCTAGAGTTGCGCAACATTGACGTTGAGAAGTTCGCAAAAAGATGATTTTTTTGTTCTTAGGTAAGACGAGATACAGTTTGTTGAAGCTTCCAACCCAACATGTCTTTACCTAAATTTAGGCACTCGGGCCTTTTTTCCTAGAATGGCATGAATATTTTTAAGCCTTCAGCCCAAAACAATTGCATGATATACATCGCCATAATGTCAGCCGTATCCGGAGAAGATTTGGCATTAGTAGAACAGCGAATTATCTCAGCAGGCGGAAACGCTTTCCTGCAGAAGCCGGTCAGCACTGGAGTTGTCAGGCAAATGGTAGCATACCATTGTCCAAGTGGCCGGTCCGTATTATTAGCAGAAGACAACGGAAGTGTTAGGGAAAGCCTTGTGCTGACGCTCACGTCTAAAGAATATCGAGTCATAGCCTGCGAAGACGGCAGAGTGGCGCTGGAAACATATGAACAGCGAGCAAGTGAAATTGGCCTGGTTCTCTCTGATTTGCAGATGCCAGAGCTAGATGGTTTAGAATTGTTGCAGGGAATCCGCGCATTTGAAAAAAAGTATACTAATTTAAAAGTTTAACAAGATTTATTTATGTATGAGCAAAAAGAACCGACCACCAAGACATGTTCATAAAAACAGATATGAAAAATTCAGCCAAGCAAAGACACCACAAATAGGGGGAAGCAGAACCTACGGTGGCCAAGTTGATGCTGAAAGATTAACTCAAGAATTAGCAACAATGCCTAAGAGGTTGTCTCCAAAGAATGGAAACAAATGATGCGTGAAAAAGCAGCTGAACGCAAACGCATTAGGCGCATGAACCCGGAAGAACGTCAGCAGTATATTCAACAACAGCGTCGCAACAGAGAACCAGATTCTGACATGACTGATGACAGAAGCAACGAGCCAACTTTGGGCTTTGTTCGTCGGTCACTTGGTTTTGGCGGTGGCTGTGGATATATTAGCTCATTCGCACAGGCGCCTTATCCAGAGCCATTTGTAAGGGATATTTATCACAACTTTTAAACAAAGCGTGATACAATCAGCAGCTTATTCTTTAGAAGAAGGAGTTTTATCAAAAATGAAGCCCCCGCTTGGCATCTTTATATGTTTTCTGATTTCCTCCTCAGTAAGTTCCTTCTGAAGTCTACTCCTCTCAGTTGCAATGATTTCATCACTTATTAATTCTCCGGTTTCAGGGTTTATTTTGGCAGTATGAAATTCAATAGAAAGTGTGTCATATTTTTTATTCCCATCAGTGTCAATGTACCTCAATGTTCTGTAATCGTTTTTGTCTTTGCCGCCACACCCAGCTAAAATCAGTGCTGATAGTAAAGCAGCCAGTACAGGTTTGTAGAATTGCATATTTTCACCAAACAAAACTTGTAAGTTAGATTTAAAAACCATTAGTCTTTAGGCAAGGCGTGATACACTCAGCAGCATTTTAGAAATGATTAAATAATCCAAACATTTTCTTACTCCAACGTTTTCTAATCTTTCTTTAAAAGCGTATTGCCACTAATTTTATTTATGTTCTCAATAATGGAGTTGCTTCGCGGGCTTACCGGAGAATCTAAAGAAGAGTTTTATGGACTAGACTCTAGCGATGACGACGATGGTTATGAACGCGAACCAGAAAGAAGCGATCCTGTTGATGGGTGGAAAGAACGTCACACACCAAGGTACGTACCAGCAGAAGGAGCAAAACGTAATATGTTAGTAAACACTGATTCAGATGAAGGTGATCACTTCACATTCACCCCAAGCGCACCAGAACTTCATGCTACATTTCCAGGATTGCCAAAAAAGGACAGACACGTTCCAATCTACTATGGTCTTGGTGCAATTACAGAATGGGAAGCCTTGCGTCAGTCTTGCGGTCTCGAAAAAACAACCGAATTAGAACATCGCAGGACATCTTATACACCACCAGAACCTTCATTCGATGTCACAGCATTCATGGAAAGACAAAAGAATCAGGCAGAAATTGATGAAATATGTAGAGAAGCTATGAAAAAAGACAGATCAAGTTCGCGTCTAAGTAGTTCTGTAACACCCGGTATGTTTGGAACTTCAAGAGAACGTGATGAGGACGATAGACCTACGCCACCAGTACCAAATACATGGAAGCCAGATCCGATTAAGTTAGATGTTCCGAATTATCCACAATACGGTTCGCGATCACGTGACAGAAGTTCAGCAGGCTCATCTCTGGGGCCGAATTGGGCTAATGATTATTTTACCAAACCATCCAAGCCAGCACTATGGCTAGACCTAGATGCCCATAGAGCCGAGAGGGAAGCAGAACGCGACCATGTAGCTAGTTTAAGAGACACTGCCTATCAATTAGAAGGGGATCGAATACGTGAATCCATGAAAAATACTGTTTTAGAAATTGATGTGTTAAAATCAATAATGCCAAATGTAAATTGGGGTAAACGGCCAGAACCTTGCGCCGATTTGCCAGGTCTTACTAGACTAGCTGATATAGGAGCGCCAATGAGGTCATTTTCTCCAGGCGAGCTGTGCGACATCAGGGGACTACCAAACTATCTACGATGATTTCTACTTATCCAGAAACCCCTCAGCCTTCTCCAAAACATCCTTAGCATTCTTAAACGTCAATCGTTCCGACGCTTTACCATATGAAAGCCACTTGAATCCCTTATGCTCGAACGACAGCTTGATTTTTTCACTTTTCGTTTCAGCCAGTAAAAAAACGACCTCTTTGTGCACCCGCCTTTTGTTTTTCGTGAAAAAATAACTTATTTTATGTTCAAACCCAGGCACGAGTTTTACGTCTTTAAGCCCGGTTTCTTCCAAGATTTCACGCCTTGCTGTCTCTTCAACGCTTTCTTTACTTTCAACATGCCCCTTGGGAAAGTCCCAGTGACCTGCTCCATAGTTTAATATAAGATATAATCGCTTTTTGCCTGCTTCGCAGAAGACAACCGCGCCTGCTGAGCGTTCTTGCATGGATATTAATTGCAAGGCAAGCAATATAAATTATGAGCAGGCTGCTGTTTCTCTTGCTGGCGGTTTTTCTTTTGCTGTCAACTTCGGTTTTTTCATTTGATTTTTTCTCGCCAAAGCCATATGTCATGGTAGCAGGCCTGAAGGATAGCTATGTTGCAAACAGCACGTATATGATTGCGGTTTCTCTGCACAACATGAAGGACATTTTTGGCAAAGACGCTTATGGAGGACAGCTGGAAATAAAATTGCATAACGCAAGCCTGTTGGATGCATTTTCATTAAAGCATGGCGATGACTATGATTTTGATTCTATCAACATGACAAACGAATCATGCTTGCTCAAAACCGCTTTGTCAATAGAGCAAGCCACCGCCGTATCAGCGATATTGGTGTTTATGCCAATGGAAAATACTTCGCTTGAAATAACCGGAACATTGTTTGGCAATGTAAATCATGATTATAATGCAAACCTCACGCTGAACGTTTCATCCTTATTTGCGAATAAGACATCCTACATCATGGCCATACTGGGTGAAAACATAAAGTTCATTGAGGACTGGATATCTGCCTGGCATTACCGGACTAATAGGGACTGGAATGCCTTGCTGGCTAGCTCTGTCTTGAATACGCATCTCATATCATCCGCCCTTGTCGGAGAGATGGCGTTGTCGTACAATCCCGGCATGATGAGTATTTTCACGTCCATGAAGGATTCTTTCAGCAACAGCGTGCCAGTCATAGGCACGCCATTCAGCCTGATGCTTATGGAAGTTGACAAATTGTTGTATTCGTTCATTTCTTCTATAGAGACATGGACGCCTGACACGGTCTACACAGAATCAAAAGTGAGCGAGTTGCTATATTGGATGAACATGGAACGCTCCGGCTGGCTGTCGCTAAATTATACGCAAATAATATCTTCTATTTCGTACGAGCAGGCTGTGATAAAGAGCACGTTGCCTTCTATTGATAATGAAATTCGTTACTTCTCAGCCTCTGGTAAATACGATATCGTGGCAATGTTCTCGATTCTTGGAGATTTCATTGGCAAAGTTTCTGGCATAAATAGCGAGAAGCTGCACGATTCTGACCTGCTCATAAACATAACCCCATTAAACAACACAGGTTATCTGGACATCAAACCCATTTTCAACCAATCCAATGCATATTACATACAAGGACTTAATGTTACCATAGTCAACACCGGCAGGCAAAATATCACGACTGGCGCGATGAAGCTGTCATGCGGTCCTTATTGCTGGAATCCTTGCGTGCCAATTTATTCTAATTCCATCATGCGTGCCAGGCTTTTCAACAATGGTATAGTATCTACAAGCTCGTCAGACTTCTATACAAGCAATAATATCGTCAAAAAGCCGGACTTCTTCGACTACTGCGGTTTGAAGGTTAATTACTATTATTATCTGAAGAACAACACGAACACGTCAATAGTTGTAAACCTATCTCCGGTTTACATCAAAGACAATGCAACCGTTGACGTTGATTTTGTCTCGTACGATGGCCTGCATCTTTATTCCAACCTATCTATTGTTCACCTAGCCGCCAGAACAATACCAGGAGAGTTTTCATCATTATTGTCCGGAAGCATAGATTTATGCAGCGCACGCAAAGTCAGATTATTTCTAAGGAACAATCTGACATCCTTGGAGCACGTATTTAGCAAAAATAACTTCTCAATAACCATTGCAAAAGCATCTTATCAATTATTGTTGCAGCCAGAAGCATGCCTTAAAAGGAATTATTACCTAGACTTGTCTTCGAATGCAACGATTAACTTTACAGGATTGATTTGCAGTGACGTCAACAACGACAATAAGATAGGGATTGGCGACATTGAAACCATGGTTAGCGCGTTCAACAGCAGGCGAACGCATGCGAGCTACAGGGAATTATACGACATCAACTGCGATGGCGTAATAAACATATTTGACCTGGCCATCATGGGAAAAAATTTCTATACAAAAGGCGCAGAATTTTCCAACGTTTCCATATCAATGATGCAATTACATGGCACAAACGCTCTGGATGAATTCATCAAGCTGGCAGGTCATGCAAACCTCACCAACTACAAGCTCAAAGACATCGCCAACCACGTATTCACATTTCCAGACTTTATTCTTAATGGCTCAGTTAGAGTGCATACAGGCCTAGGCACAAACAACGCCACAGACGTTTTCTGGCAGCGTTCGTCAGCAGTATGGAACAACGACGGCGACGCCGCATTCCTGCTGGACGGCAGCGGAGCGCTCATCGACCGTCAGCAATGCTTTGAGCAAGTTTGCGTGTTTGAATAGGCTTTGAGCCTAAAAGTGTAGAATTAGTCAATAAGTGCTAGAAGTCATTACTCGCCGTGCATGGCTCTCTGTCTCATCAATCTTACAGTATAACCAGCAACAGCGTTGCGCGTGTGCTTGTCTTCAACAATGCCTTTTTCGCGGATGAAGCTTTTATTTGTATCAAAATCAATTGACATTTCATTGGAGAACTCGCCGACTATCTCGCGCGCCGCCCTCTTTATGCTTTTAGAACGTATGCTACCCATGTTAATCTACCGTGGATATTCTCTACTTTATATTGTTTTTAAACCTTATGCCCAGTATTTTCTTCATGGGTCAAGCTATTTTGAAAAAGGACATTGGTAGCCTGCGAAAGCAAGCAAAGGGCGAAAAAGAAATCATGCAGTTAAATGAATCTTTAGTCAAGACAGGCATAGAATGGTCCAAGGAACGCATGAAAAGCGTTAGTGATGATAAGATTCTCGTCCAGGCCAGCAATGCACTGGAACATTTGAACAAAGTTGTAAATGAAACCATTGAGCGTTTGCGCGAATGGTATCTACTAGTAGATTCTGCATTTGAGGCAAATAACGACAATGAATTCGTGAGGAATATTATTGCCAGAAAAGAGGATGATATCTTTACTTCATACGCATTGCTCATTCAGGAGCTTCAGAACAAGAAAAAAGAGCTCGAGCGTTTTATTAAAGAACAGTCCAAGGAAGTAATGCCGAACTTTTCCACGTTGCTCAATCCATTGATAGCTGCAAAGCTCCTGGCCATGGCCGGTTCTTTAGAGAAGCTCGCGCGCATGACCTCTGGTACAATCCAGCTTTTGGGCGCAGAAAAAGCATTATTCCGGCATCTCAAAGACAAGTCCATATCGTCGCCAAAATACGGTATTATTTACAATGCAACCTTTATCCAGAATGCCAGCGATGAGCAAAAAGGCAAGGTCGCGCGCCTGTTGGCAGCAAAGCTCATGATGGCTGCCAGAATAGATTTCTATTCAAAGCGCGATGAATCACAGAAAATGCTGAAAGAGCTGGAAGAAGATATAAAGAAGTTGGGTGATAGACGATGAGACAGTTTACAATAGACTGGCTCGGCCAGAAAAAGGAGTGGGACCCGTATCACAGCAAATTAGCCGCCGCGCTAGCCTGCGGGCTCAAGGAAAATCCAATCAAAAAGGGCTCTATATTACTATATCTCGGAGCAAGCACAGGCACAACCGTGTCGCACGTCTCTAACATCGTCAGCCGCGCTGGCTTTATCTATGCAGTTGAGTTTGCAGAACGTGTTTTCACGTCTCTAGTCAAGCTAGCTGAGCAGCGTAAGAACATCATGCCATTGCTTGCTGATGCAAGGAAGCCCAACGAATACGGATTCGTGGAAAAAGTAGACGTCGTTTACGTGGACATCGCCCAGCCGGACGAAGTAAGAATTGCTATACTTAATACAGACAAGTTTTTGAAGAAAGATGGCTTTTTGATGATGGCGATAAAGTCCCAGAGCATTGATGTTGTCAAGAATCCAAGAGACGTCTACAAGGAGTCATGCAAAGAGCTGGAAGAAAACGGCTTTGCAGTTATCGAGTGTGTTGACATCAACCGCTTCGAGCGCTGCCATGCGTTCATCATCGCCAGAAAACTATAAGTTTTCGGCGTGATGTTGAAAAGTTTTTTTGCTTTTCACACATCGTGGCAAAGAAAAAACGATTTTAAAAACGCTCCTGTTATATTTTGATGATGGGATTTTACAAGGGTAGTCTGATAGGCGATTTGCGGTTTCTCATGGAAGAAGCTGACAGAATTATTGATGCAATTCTTGATGGAACAAAGTACAGAAAACACCCTGAGAGATTGCCACATTTTGCACACGCTGCTGAAGTATACGACAGTGTTCTTAGAGATTCTCCAGACAATCCTGTTACAAGATATTTCTCCCCATTCTATGTCCATAATAATTTAGAATTCGTAAGAAGGATGACAAGGCGCCGCTGATTTATATCTTTATTATATATATGGCCTTCTAAGGAAATCATTTAAAAACGTTTCTAACAACTGTTGGCAATGCCTACAGCAGAAGAGCTTTTAGAATTTTATCTAGGTAGCATGAAAAGAGAAGCAGACGTTATAGCAGATTGTGATGAAACCGGAAAACCATATAACACGTGTCCAAGAAGAATGCAGTATCTGAAACCAGTTATTAACATTTATAATAATTTGCCGCCAGACCACCGTTTCAGAAAACAGTTCCCGTCTGCATGTCTTGATTTTGAATACATAGAAAAAGCATGGAATGCACAATGGAAAACAGCTATTCCAGCACAGCCTTCAGCTGCGCCTTGAACTTCTCCCACTCCCTCTTGTCTATCGTGGCGCCAGCTGCCTGCATGTGCCCGCCGACGAGCGCTCGGGTGCCTTTGGCAGCCTTTTCTAATATCGTTATCACATCGTCTCCATTCTGATGTCTTACGCTCATCTTTATTTTCTTACCCATCTCCTGGTATATTGCAACGAACTTGTCCGGATGCTTCTCGCTGACAGCCGTCGCGACAGGAGAGCGCAGGTTGTATTTCGTCCCGAGCTCGTACAGGATGTATTTGTTTTTCGCGAACTTAATTTCCACGTCCGCGACAACAGCAGCCATCTCGTTCTGCACCAATTCAAAGGAGCGTAACATATTGTCGCCTTTTTGCGATTTTTGTATATCATCAGGCTTCTGCATGCTGTTTATCATAGAAACAATTTCTTCCAATGAAAGCAACTTTGTAGCTTTAGTCGCCGTTATCATGCTGCCTATGTTAGCAAGTATTGAGTTATTTATCCCTGTTTGTTTTATAGCCGGATAAGCCTCTTCAATTTGCTTGACAAGGTCTCCCGAATCTTCAAGATTATAGTCGCCGACCATGCCAACGCCTGCAAGCCACAGCCATTTCCTCATATCGATAATTTTATTGCATAGATTATATGTTATGTAGGACGCGCTCTGGTAAATATTTTTGTCATCAAACCTTGGATTGAAATGTATGATACGCTTCCCGTTCATGCTGTTATTTGGGACATGGTGATCTATTATCAGTATATCGCAGAAAATCTGCAGTTCCTTCAGCACGTTTGGCTGCTGGTCTACGGCAAGATCCACGAAGATTATCTTGTTGGCCATGTAGGTCTTTACTTTTTGTGCCAGCGTTTCGTTTACAGGCATGGGCTGCGGTATTATCGTGGGCTCGTTGTCGACAGTCTTGAGGAGCTTCATCAATAGGACCGTAGAGCATATGCCATCAGTGTCATTGTGAAATATTATTATGACATTATCATCCTGCTTGATACCCTTCAAAAATCCGACAGCTTTTACCATGATTACACCTTTTCAAAAAAGAATTTTATTTTCCTCTTTTCGTACGCAGCTTCGCCTGTTGCTACGTCAATGCTGCTGAACTTTATTTCCGCAGCGCCCACATGCTCCTTTATCTTGTCAGAATATTGCTTCAGTTCCTTGTCGTCGATAGCCAGCATGATTTTGTCTGCGACTTCCAATCCCTTTTCCTTGCGTTTGGCTTGTATCGCCCTGAGCAACTCGCGCAAAACTGCCTCGTTTTCATCCACTGTTTCGTCCAGGACGAATCTTCCATGGCTGAATTCCTTTCCGTTTTTCAATTCTTTTACGAACACGACATCATTGACGTTTGCTAGGGACTTCACGATTTCAGCAATCTCTTCATTCTCGAACTTTACATCGGTTTCTATTAATTTCAATGGCCACCTCAGCTTTATCTGTTTTTCCTGGCGCACTGCATTTGCTGCAGATATCAGCTCGTCCGCAGCCAGCATGTCCTTTTCCAGATCAGCACGGATGAGTTTGTCGTCAGCGCAAGGCCAGCTGCTTAGGTGAACAGATGAATTGAACATCTCTTTGTGCACGGCCTCTGCAATGAACGGAGTAAATGGAGCAAGCAATGGAAGCAGCTTGCTGAATGTCTCGCTCATTGTATAATCCACACCGCTGTCTTTTCGCGAGCGCACAAGTTTTATGTAGATGCGTGAAAATTCATTGGTCACGAAGTCAATCAGGCTGCGCGACGCCTCCTGGAAACGAAACGATTCAATGTCGTCCGTGGACTTTTTCACCAGGGAGTTCAGCCTGCTTAGCAGCCAGTGATCTTCTATGCGCAGCTCATTTGATTTTTTGCAAATTTTGCTGTAAGTCTTGAAGTATGCGTACGTGTTCCATAGGATATTCAACGAACGGCCTAGCTCTTTTGCGCGCTGCACAGAAAACTTTTGCGTTTCCCATGGCGGCTGCTCGTGACATATATATAATCTTAATGCATCCGTGCCTAGATCGTTGTAAGCTGTTTCCGCAGAGACGACGTTTCCAAGCGACTTGGACATTTTTTCGCCTTTGTCGTCAAGCGTCCAGCCGTTCAAGCATACAGTTTTGAAAGGCATTTCGCCGAACGTGGCTGTAGAGCAAACCATCAAGGAATAAAACCATCCCCTTATCTGGTCAAGGCTCTCGTCTATCAAGTCCACTGGCTTTAGCTTCTCGAAAAGAGTTTTGTTTTTGAACGGATATCCAAGCGATGCCCATGGGGCAATGCCAGAATCAAACCACACAGTCATTATGTCCGGAACCCTGTACATGTCAGAGTCGCACGCGTGACATCTCAATTGTATCTTATCCACGACATGTTTGTGCAGGTCAACGTCGTTTGGCAGTTTCCTGTTTGCATGTTTTCTTAGTTCGTCCATAGAGCCAATAACCTTCTTTGCGCCGCACTTCTTGCATATCCACAACGGCATTGGTATGCCCCAGTAACGTTGTCGCGTAACAGCCCAGTCAGGCGACTCGTCTATCTGTATCCTCATCCTCTCCCTTGCGAACTCAGGCAGCCAGTTTACCTGCTTGTTGAATTTTTGCATGCCTTTCTTGAGTTCCTGAACAATTAGGAACCACTGCTTGCTCATCCTGTATATCAACGGCGATTTACACCGCCAGCACAGCGGATACGAATGTGTTATCTTCGTCGACTGCAAGAGCAATCCTTTTTTTCTCAAGTAGTCGATTATCAACGAGTCGGCGTCTTTTACGAATTTTCCTGCAAACTCGCCGGTTTCTTCCGTCAGCCTACCTTTTTCATCCACAGGCGACAGCTCAGGCATATGATAATGCTTTCCCAGCTTGTTATCCACGTCGCCGTGGCCGGGAGCTATATGCACAAGTCCGGATCCAGTTTCCATATCAACGATGTGGCCCACGGTCTCCTCTTCAGTCGTGCCTTTCTTTGTCAGTATTTTCGAAGCCACACGCTTCTTGACAAGCGGGACAGACATGAAAACCCTGAGGGCATTCTCGTTCTTAACCAGTTCTTTTTGTGTCGGAATATTCAACAATGGCTCGTACTTCATTCCATCTAGCTCACTACCCTTGAATTTCTTCAGTATCTTGTATCCAATGCCTAAGTCAGTTAGTATTTCCAAACGCGCGTTGGCAAGTATATATCGCTCTACGCCTACTTGGACTTTCACATATTCCTCATCCGGATGCGCGGCCACAGCAACGTTGCCAGGCAGGGTCCATGGCGTTGTCGTCCATACAATAAAGTATTCGTTCTTTTTTCCTTTGACAGGGAATTTTATGAGTATGGAAGGATCCTCTACATTCGTGTAACTGTCGCTTGCCTCATAGCCAGATAGGACGGTTTCGCATTTAGGGCACCAGAAGCCAGGCCGCTCGCCTTCTACAACCAATCCCTTATCATACAGCTGCTTAACAGTCCACCAGCCTGATTCTAAATATGAATTATCAGAAGTCATGTATGGTTCAAGCCAGCCGCGCCAGGCCGCGATTTTTTTGTATATGCCCATCCAGTCTGTTACATGGCTCTTAGAGAATTTATCGCATTCAGCATTGAATTTCGCTACGCCTATTTTTTCAATATTGTCCTTACCCTTGACATTTAACTCTTTTTCAACTTTGTTCTCTATCGGCAATCCCCCGCAGTCAAATCCAGGCTGCCACCATACAGCATGCCCTTGCATGAACTTGAACTTGCCCCACACGTCCTTGAAAACCGTCGTCTTCACATGCCCTGCGTGCGGTTTCGCGTTCGCATAAGGCGGCCCATCCAACAAATAGAATTTTTTCATGGATGTGGCATTTTTTTCAAAATCAACAATTTTCTCCACTACACCATGCTTCTTCCAGAACTGTTGCACTTCTAGTTCAACCTTTTTCGCATCGTAAACCGTATTCACACACCATTTTAGATATTTTAGAAAGCGAGCTGTTTCAACGCAAGTTTACCGGAAATCTGCTCGGCTTCTTATATTATTCTTAATGTGATGCACACTTTTTAAAAGGTTTTTGAAAGAGTTTTTAATCATCGGGAATAATGATTATCTATGGCATTCCAACCACCAAAAGGAACCAGAGACTTCCTGCCAAACGACATGAAGCGTAGACGATGGCTGTTTGATATAGGCCGACGAGTATTTGACAAATATGGCTTTGAAGAGGTCGTTACGCCTGCTTTTGAATCAATGGAGCTATTAACAGCCAAAGGAGTCATAGGTGATGCGTCAGTCAAAGACATCTATCGCTTTGAGGACAAGTCTGGCCGCAAGCTCGGCTTGCGCTTTGATCTTACCGCGCCCATAGCGCGCATTGTCGCGGCAAACCGCGGTTTAGCTAAACCATTGAAATGGTGCTATAACTTCGCGCCTGTCTGGCGATATGAAGACGTCACCAAGGGTCGTTATCGTGAGTTCTATCAGTCCGGAGTCGAAGTCATTGGCTCAAGCGAACCAGTAGCAGATGCAACAGTCGTAAAGCTTGTCATAGATTATCTGCTGGCAATCGGCATTAGCGACTTCGTTATTCGCGTAAACTCGCGCAAAGTATTGGATTTGTTGTGCGATAAATTAAAAATATCAAAAGAAAAACAAGAGAGCGTTCTTCGTATTATTGATAAATTAGAAAAGCAGGGCAAGGACACAGTGGAGAAAGAGCTGAGTAATTACATAAGCAACGAACAAATAAAGTCTCTGCTCAATTTCATGGAAATGAACCTGGACGAGGCAAAGAATTATCTCAACGCCAATACTTTGGACGTTGAAAACGTTCTGAATTGCATCTTTGGATACTACCGTAAATATATACAATTTGCCCCATCAATAGCGAGAGGCCTGGATTATTATAACGGTTTCATCTTTGAAGTGATAATAAACAAATACAAAGAACTAGGATCTGTAGCAGGCGGAGGCCGTTACGATAATTTAATAGAATTATACGGCGGCCCAAAAACGCCTGCCACAGGCGTGGGCATAGGCGTCGAACGCTTGCTAGAAGTCATAGAGAAAGAAAACCTGTATGAAAAAGCAATTGAAAAAACCAAGGCAATGTTTGTTTACATCGCACCTGTTTCTGCGTTTGAGCGCCCTAAAGCCTTTGAACTCGAAGACGTTTTGCGCAGCAATGGTTTCAATTGTGAAACCGACCTGCTCGTGCGCGGGCTGTCCCAGCAATTGCGCTACGCCTCGTCGCGAGGCGCGGACATAGTTCTTATCCTTGGAAAAAAAGATTTGGACGTTGGAGCCGTGACATTGAGAGACATGAAAGACGGAAGCGAACTTAAAGTTGAGTTAAAGAATTTAGTTGACGTGCTGAAGAAACAATAAATACCCTCAGCAATATATTACTTCTATGAAACATATCACAATCTTAATTACATTGCTATTCGTGCTTGTGGCTGGCTGCACTACAACACCAGGCGACCAGACAGACAACCAGACCACCACTGTTGCGGATATCACAACCACAGTTATCAACGAAACTACAACAACTGTCAATGTCACAAACACGACCACGACAATCAATGACACATCAACAACAATCCGCCTAGGCGACGATTGCAACGAAACAGACAGCGGCAAGGATTATTATGTCAAAGGAACCGTCACATATCCGCGCGCGCCGCAGGGGCTTACGCGCGCAATAGACAAGTGCAGCACAACATCAAACGTGACATTATATGAATATTATTGCGCTAAGGTGTCAGGCAAGACGTATTATCAGATATATGAAGAAAGATACACGTGTCCTGTCTTGTGCAAGGACGGCGTATGTGTGAATTCTACGGCGTAAATCAGACAGCGGTCTGGGCGGGCTAAGCGAGGACTTGAAGGACATCGAGAACGATATAACCTGATGCTAAGTCCAATCGTGGTCAGTTCGCAGATTGCTTCAATTTAACCAGAAGTTTTCGATAGGTTTAAATAGTGCCCACCTTAATTACAAACATATGCAACAAAAATATTACTTGATTATTGGAATAATTGTTTTGGTAGCTATAATTGGAATAGTTTCTACTTCTCTTCCTTCTATGAAAGATGCAGGAAGGCTTGAACTACAAATTTTGCCATATATAGATGCTGAAGCTACAGTTACTTCATTATTTCTAGATGATTTATATTCAGATTGTGAAGCGCCAGAAGTATGCCCAAGAGATAGAGTAACTCTCAAGATAGATAAAATCAACAGGACTGGCGATCCTAACGACGTTATTAATTTGAATGTTGGAGATGAAGATGAGTTTCCTCTTAAATATAGTGCCAGACCTGCCAAACTTAGAGGAGACTTGACTCCGAGTTGTAGAGCTGGTGAAGTTTTAAAATCAGGTAGTTGTGTAACTGAAGGATGCGAAGGACATGATTGTTCTGTTTCTTTTCCACAATATGCTAAACAACCAGCTGAACTACAAGATAGTTATATAATTTATCATTTACCACAAATCACAGATGATGTAACTGAGAAAATACTCCCAGGATTAGAAGAAGATTCTAAAATCAAATTTAGAATTTGGCAACTAAGTTTAATGATCAATGAAATTGGTGAATATGAAATAATTTAGCCCGCCAATCCCGACTTCTCCGAATTGCTTCGCAATTTTAGAATACCATCCGCTATCTAAACACGTGAAAGAAGCCAGTTCATTCCGGATGATTTTTATTTTTAGACAATTTAATGACACCTTATGTTATATTACATCACATGCCAAAACTCTTTCTCTTCCACAGTCCCGCATACCCTGCAAAACTTCGTCATGTGGTCTCCGTCGTATCCAAAATCGTCGGAGCCGCACTCCCTGCATCCTGGCATAGTTATCACTTCATTCCAACCCCTTGATATTTAATTTTTGATGCCGGGCGTATATAATATTATTTGTCCTGTTTGCTATATGTTGCAGAAACGATAACCTTTAAACCCACTTTGTGGGAAATATGTGGAATTATCTGAGAACAGCCTAAACCAATACTCGCATCCTGTATTTTGCAAATTCCTGACGGCCAACATCAATTTGAGCTTGAAATAATTCGGGTTCCCATAGCTCCACCCACTTCGTCATACCCAACAACACAGCTTTATCGGATATCCCAGCATGCTGTAATGCATGCTCAGGTAGTACGATTCTTCCACTAGTGTCTGGCACGAGAACATATTCTGAACTTCTTCCTGCAGGGTGTAACGCAACATAAGGGCTTCCATAGCTTTCAGGCCAGTCCAGTGAAAACGCGTCATTTCCAAGCGTAGCCAGAAAATCTCCTGGTAATTTCAGACGTCCTTTGCCATCCACGCCAACCTCATATCTTCCAATGAATATAGTCTTAATCATGAAAACAAGACGCAACAAAACCTTTTTAACCCTTTTATTCAAATAGATATTGGCCTCGTTCTTAGAAGTTAATGAAAGTAGTAAATAATATGGTCTAGACTGATTCAAGAGAATCAGGGTAGGTGATTATATGAAGAAAAATTCTAAGCAGAAAATCGTTCCAGACACGAGTATAGTAGTCTCTGGAATCGTCAGCGATTTAATTAAGTCCGGCGAGATAAAGGGCGCGGAGATATGCATACCCTATTTTGTTGTCGAAGAGCTCCGTAATCAGGCATCGCACGGACGCGAAACCGGGATACGTGGCCTGGAAGAGATAAAGCAGTTGCGCGGCAGCAAGGAAATAGTATTGAATATAACCGGAAGAAAGCAAACTGAAGAGGAAATCCGTCTGGCAAAAGGCGGCCGCATTGACGCGCTGATTATAGAGGCTGCAAAGCAAGAAGGCGCCACGCTGTACACGTCAGACCGCATACAATCGCTTGCTGCAGAAGCAGAAGGCGTTTCAGTGAAATATTTTGAGCCATACCAGAAAAAAGAAATCATAATTTCAAAGATGCTGACAGACGACACGTTGTCCATGCACATGAAAGAAGACTGCATCCCGCTGGCAAAGCGCGGCAAGCCCGGCAGCATCAAGCTTGTGAAAATACGCGATAAACCCATTTCAGGCGCGGAGCTTGAAAGCATCATAAAGGAAATAATGGATGCTGCGCGCTACGAGGAAAACTCGTTCATTGAACTGGGCGGCCACCAAGCGTCCGTTGTGCAGTTAGGCGACATGCGCATCGCAATAACGCGCCCATCATTCTCAGACTCAATAGAGATTACTGTCGTGCGTCCTATAGTAAAGCTCACGCTGGACGATTACAAAATGAAAGAAGAATTAAAGAAGCGCCTGACAGAAAACGTGGAAGGGATCGTTATTGCAGGCCCTCCAGGCTCTGGCAAGTCCACGTTCGCTGCCTCGCTCGCAAATTTCTATGAAAATCTTGGAAATATCGTCAAAACGTTCGAGTCGCCTCGCGACATGCAGGTTTCAAAGAGCATCACGCAGTACGGCAAGCTGCGCGGATCTTTTGCAAACACAGCTGATTTGCTTTTGCTTGTAAGACCGGACTATACTGTTTTCGACGAAATACGTAAGAATAATGACTTCGAGGTGTTCGCAGACATGCGCCTTGCAGGCATAGGCATGATCGGCGTGGTCCATGCAACGCAGCCCATAGACGCAATACAGCGTTTCATGAGTCGCATGGAACTGGGCATGATACCGCACGTCATAGACACGATAATCTACGTGAAGGACGGCGGCATCCAAAAAGTTTATACATTATCCTTGACTGTTAAGATGCCCACAGGTATGGCTGAAGCCGATTTAGCAAGGCCGGTCGTGGAAGTTCGCGATTTTATAACAAAGTCGTTGGAATACGAGATATACACGTTTGGCGAGGAGAACGTCATCGTCCCGGTCAGTGAAAAGAAAGCCGATAGCGGCTTGCGCCGCCTGGCCAAGAAGCAGCTGCTTAGAGAGTTGCAATATTACGATAGAGAAGCAGAGGTGGAATTTGTTTCTGATAACAAGATATTGGCCAAAGTGTGCAATGAATGCATAGCGTCATTAATAGGAACAGGCGGAAAGAACATCCACGCCTTGGAGGAGAAGCTAGGCATGTCAATAGAGGTTACCCCGAAAACAGCCACCATGGGAACAAAAGCCAGTTTCAACGCCAAGGAATCCGGCGCAAGCCTGGTCTTCACGTTCAACAAGACTTTGCACGGCGAGACCGCGAACTTTTATGCAAACAACGAATTCTTGTTTTCAGCAATCATAGGCAAGAACGGCGAGCTGCGCGCTTCAAAGAAGAGCGAATTGGGCAGGCACCTACTCAGCGCAATAATGAAAGATATTTTAAATGTCTATGTCTAATTCATTCTATCAAAGATTTGCCCTCGTAGCTCAGCCTGGATAGAGCAGAAGGTTCCTAACCTTAAGGTCGCGCGTTCGAATCGCGTCGAGGGCGCTCGTTATTAAGGGGTTCGGAGTACCCAAGAACTATAGGGGACTGATGTCCCCTGTGGTTTGGCGTCGAGGGCGCTTGAGCAGCTTTTCTTTTAGAAAAAGAAACGCTCCTCGGTATCACTGGAAAGGATAGAATCCTTTCAGTTGTCAACGAACTTCAGTTCGATTGAACATAAAGAAAAAAACGGTTAGTATATAATTATTTACGGAAAGGTCAGGGCTACCCTAAGAATCCTCAATTGGGCATAGCCCATTGGGATGTCAAAGGACTTCGTCCTTTGCACATGGGAAAACCACAGGGTTTTCGCGTTCTGGACGCTGTATTAAAAATTTATCATGTAATAGTTATCTGATACGAATGTACAAACCCATGCCGGTAGTAATATTAATTTTGCTGGCTTCGCTGGCTTTTACCAATGCAGATAATTCAGTCGGAAATACAACGATTCTTACAACCATACCTTATCCAATAAATATTGTTCAAATATTCTCATCAGACATCAGCATGCATAATGAAAGTGTCTATGAAATAATATCTTACCTGGAAAGCGAGCAAAAGCTTATGTATTATATTTCAAACGTTTCTTCCGCAACTGCAGAACAGATTGCCATGGAAACCGAAAAAACCAGAAAAAACATTATTGCATCGCGTGAGCTCAGGATAGACGAAAGCAACCTGTATTCAACGCTTACATTGAATATCCAGTATGTCGGCGACGAAAGTTTATCAAACCTAGTCATCTATGACAAGATACCAAAGATATTCAGTATACTATCCGGCCAGATGACAATTGACGCGCCAGGCGCGGATATCACAATCATCAACAGTGATCCTGTTTTTGCAATAAGGTTTTCAGGCGTGCATCCAAACCAGAACTTCGTGATTAAGTACATTACAAACCGGACAACTACAAATGAAGCCCTTAAACAGTCTAAGTTCTCAGTGTTTGCAATTCCTCTACCGCCATCAACCTCAGAAAACGCCGATAACACCATGCTCATCGCGATAATAGCAATAATAGTCATAGCCGTAGTCGGCATACTCCTGAACAGGAAGACAGCAGGAAAATTTGGCTTCGCGTACAAATATCATCCTTCTTCAGGCCGCGCCTACGGTGTCGGCCTGGCAACAAGACGTTTCTGGAACATCTTCAAACGCCGTCGTATGCACGCACGTTTCAAGTACGTGAACTGAATAATGAAATTATTCCAGCATTATTTGCATCCTGTTTTAGAAATCATTTTACACAGCCCGCAGAACTCGTCATCTAGGTCTGTTTTATTTATTTTCAAATCAATGAGTTTTTTTGCTATCACGGATATTTCATTTTTAACCTCGCTGCTTTTCCTGCGCCCGCGCTTCGCGCGACTATATTGTGATACAGCCGCCTGCGTGACGCCTGTGAGCTCTGCTGCGTTCGTCTGCGTCAATCCATATTCATAAAGCAGTTCGTGTATGAGCATGGCGCGCAGGCCCGGAAGCACGTTTAGCACAAAATTTTCGCATGAAGGTTTCATATAAATCCCATAATCCTATTACACTGTTATAGCCTATACCTATTAAAACATTTCTCTAGAAAGTTTTACTATGTCCCTGAACGTCAGCAAGGTTAGACAGGATTTTACAATCTTAAACAACGGAGTAATCTACCTTGACAATGCTGCCACAGCGCTCACGCCAAAGCAGGTCGTGGAAAAAGAAAAAGAATATTATGACGAGTACAACGCAAACATTCATCGTGGCGTCCATCGTTTAACAGTCAGAGCGTCTAATGAATATGCAGAAGCACACAAGAAGGTCGCGAAATTTATTGATGCAAAGCCCAATAATGTCTTCTTTACCAAAAATACAACCGAATCATTGAACATGCTCACAATGCTAGCAAAGAAAGGCAGCAAAATCGTTGTCAGTGATGTAGAGCACCATTCAAACTTCCTGCCTTGGCTGCGCCTGAAGCAAAAAGGCGTCGTGGATTTGGATTTCATTAGCGTCAGCAAAGACGGCTCAATAGATTTGGCTCAAGCCGAAAAAGTTTGCAAGGACGCGGATATCATTTCAATCACAGCAGCCTCAAACGTCCTGGGAAATAAAATGCCATTGAAAGATATATCAAAGATAGCAAGGCAAAACAATTCATTTTTCATAATAGACGGCGCGCAATTTGTTCCGCACGTTGAGACAAGCGTCAAGGAGCTTAATTGCGACGCTCTGGCGTTCTCTGGCCATAAAATGTTAGGTCCCACAGGCACAGGAGTTTTATGGTTAAAGTCTCCAGAAAACGTCGAGCCGTTGATGCTGGGCGGAGGAACCATCAAAGACGTTTCTCTAAATAGCTATACATTAGGTGTGCTACCAGACCGCTTTGAGGCAGGCACGCCCAACATTGCAGGCGCACTGGGTTTAGGCGTTGCAGCCGACTACTTGCGCAATGTTGGCGTGAATAATATTGAAAAGCACGAGAAGGAGCTCATGAAATTCATTTTAGATAGCTTAGGCGATAAAGTCGACCTCCTCGGATCATCAAATATCAAAGATAAACTAGGGGTGTTTTCATTCAATATCAAAAACATCAGCCACCACGACGTAGCCGCGCTGCTTGACAAGAAAAATATATGCGTGCGCAGCGGACACCATTGTTGTTTGCCGCTGCATAAAAAGTTCAATTTGCAAGGAACTGTCCGCGCCTCGCTTTATCTGTATAACACGCAGGAAGAAGTCGAGAAATTCATAGAATCAGTCAGGCAGATTGCAAAGACATTTTCTAGATAGCTTATATATACCAATCCGCGAAATCTAATCTCATGAAAGGCCGCCTGCACAAACCAATATTAAAAAAGGAGCTGACGCTGTTCACAGCAACAATGTACGGCGTTGGAATGATTCTCGGCGCAGGCATATACGCGCTCATAGGCCAGGGCGCGGCGCTTGCCGGAAACGCTTTGTGGATTCCATTTGTCATTGCAGCCATTATCGCATCATTTTCAGGATTGTCCTATGCAGAGCTATCATCAATGTACCCGAAAGAAGCCGCAGAGTTCGTCTACACCAAGAGAGCATTCAACAAAAAGTGGCTCTCCTTCATAGTGGGCTGGGTTTTCATAGTAAGCACAGTGGTTGCAGCCTCCACAGTCGCGCTCGGGTTCGCAAATTATTTTTCCACGCTGATTGCAGCACCAGTAGTGCTGATAGCCATAGTCCTTATAGCGCTCTTGTCATTGCTTAATTTCTGCGGCACAAAAGAATCTGCACAATTCAATAGCATCGCGACATTAGCTGAAATTGCCGGACTGGTTCTTATTATAATACTCGGCATGATGTTTTTCGGCAAAGTCGATTACTTACCGCCTGCTGACTTTAACTGGCTAAATATGTTAGGTGCCACATCACTCATGTTCTTCGCATACATAGGTTTCGAGGCAATCGCGAACGTATCAGAAGAAGCAAAGCACGCGAGAACGCTCATACCAAAAGCATTGATTTTATCCATAGTCATTTCAACAATACTGTACATCCTGGTTTCCATAGCATCCGTCTCTATTGCCGGTGCAGAAGCAATGGCGTCTTCGTCATCGCCGTTATCGCTGATAGCCGGTAAAGTTTTAGGTCCAGCATCGTCCATTTTGATGACGTTTTTCGCCTTGTTTGCGACAGCCACCACTGTTTTGGTTTCATTAGTTGTCGCAAGCCGCTTTCTGTACGGTGTTTCCAGGGAGCATTCATTGCCAAAGGCATTTTGCCGCATACACAAGAGAACGAGAACGCCGTATATAGCAATATTTCTCACAACAATTGCAACAATGGCGTTGACGCTCATCGGCGATATCGTGCTCGTCGCGCAGATGACCACGCTGAGCGTCTTCATCGTCTATTTGTTTGTGAATTTATCAGTAATAAACCTGCGCTACAAGAAGCCAAGGATGAAGCGGCCATTCCGCTCGCCGTTAAGCATAGGAAAGCTGCCGGTTATCCCGGTTCTGGGTGTATTGGCGTGCCTGCTCATGATGTTATCCTACTTTACAGCACTGCACGTTGTCCTGGCAGAAATAATCCTGGTTCTGGTAGGCGTAGTGATTTACAAGTTCTTTAATCGTAAGAAGCACAAAAAGAAAAAGAAACGTTAATAATACTCTTCGATTCCCTCTTCTTCCAGAGTTCGCTGTTGGAAAAGGTCGTGTAATCACACTGAAATACTACAGTGAACATCTGCAAAGATTCTTTGCGTTTCTTTCCATCCAGGCTCGGTTTTCACCACACCATGAACGCCATACAGTTTATCATGCGCCTCTCGCATTAATCGGTATGTAGTGGTACAATCTCCTCTACGTAAACTATCATCAGCTTGGACTACCAGCCTCAATACTTCTTCTTTACCCAAAAACATGCTACTAGCTTAGAAAAAGCATTTTAATGCCTTTTAGAACCTGCTTTTACTCATCAATATCGGCTTGCCGAATACCGGGTATTGTATCTTTATCAGTTTGTTGCGTTCAAGTATCTTTGCCATCTCTTCAATTTCTACTTCGTTCATTTTGAAGCGTAGCGACGCGTCAGAAGTTTTTATTTGTTCATTATCAAGGATCATTGAATACAGCTTGCCGTATTTTGTGTCAGCAACGCGCTCAAGCCTGCCGGACTTTATCATTCTCATGACCTCCTTGTCCCCCTGGTTAAGTTCCTGAGCCTTTTTGCGCAATTTTTGTTGCTTTTCGAACGCTTTCTCACCTCCAGGCTCCATAACAGTTTTGAACAGTTTTGCAGTGTCATGTATCTCCTCCTTGAGCGGCTTTGTCATTCTTTCAAGGTCTATTATCTGTCCTGAAAGTCTCTTTTTTTCCTCTTCTAAGACGTGCTTTTCTTCCAAGAGCTTTGTTTGTTCTTTTTTCATTTCGCCAATTGCATCAGAAAAAGTTATGAATGAATCCTCCAATCGCGCAACCCTGGCATTCATACGCTCTTCGGCATTCACGATCGTATGATGCAGGTCTTCAATGACGTCTTGTATGTTTTCATCCTCATCATAGTTCCTGACAAGTTCCTTCGTCCTTTCACGCAATGCCTGGATGGCGTTGAATTTCGCCCGTTTTTTGCGGCCGCCTGCCTTTTTCATAGTTGTTTATTATCATCTAAAACTTTAAAATCCACGCTCCAAGAACTAATCATGAAAAAACTATTATCATTGATATCCGGTGGAATAGACTCGCCGGTAGCTTCGTACTTGATGCACAAGCAGGACTATCAGGTAGATTTTATTTTCTTTTTTGCCGAGCCGTTCATGGACAAGAGTAACATGTCCAATGTTTCCAAATCCGTTTGTTGCTTAGAAAAGATTATGAAAAAGAAATCGCAATTATTTATCGTGCCTTACGGTCCAGTGCTTTCTTCGATAGCAAAAGAGTGTCCCCAGAATTTGCGCTGTATATTATGCAGGAGAATGATGTTTCGCATATCAAGCAGCGTCGCAAAGAGCCATGGTTACCAAGCCCTTGTTACTGGCGAGAACCTAGCACAGGTTGCTTCGCAGACGTTGGACAACATGGTTCTTGCCCACACCATGTCTAAGATTCCTATATTAAATCCCCTGCTCTGTTTTGATAAAGTGGAGACCACAAATATAGCAGAAAAAATAGGCACGCTCGATATTGCCAAGGAACACCGCTGCTGCGGATTAGTGCCTCACAAGCCGCGCACGAAAGGCCGTTTTAGTGAAGTCGTTGCTGCTGAGAGAGCATTGGATATCAAGAAATTAGTCAAGGACGCTGTGAAAGGAATAAGAATAATCTAATTATTATTAATTATTGCACATACCCAACTAATTGTGCTAATCTATCAATAGTTTGTTCGCCCTCGTATTTCTGCCCGTTTATTATCCATGTTGGGTATCCGCGCACGCCAGATGCGTCGCAGAGAGCTGTTTGAGTGTCGCAGTTTACGAAGTTAATATATTTGAAATCATCGCCAAATAACGCTTTTTGTGTTTGACAGTGAGAACACCATTCAGTGCCGTACATCACAGCGCCTTTTTCTGTCAAGAATTTTGCCAGAGCCGTTTCGTCTATATCGCTGGTGACCGCGCTGCCTGTTGGTTGCAAGAACGTGCATCCGGCAACAGCCACGATAGCAACAATCGCCATTAACAGGATTAAAATTTTGCTCTTCATAATTCACCTTTGTTTACTATAGATATTTAAGCCTTTTAATCTAAAAAGGTACAGGTGTGAAAATGGTTGAAGACGAAAATATTGACAACAAGCAACCCGTAGTACAGCCCTCTCAGCCGATTATCGAGCAGTCGTCTGCTTCTAAGTCAAATTCATGGAAAACCGCGAGCATTGTACTGGTGATATTACTTATTGTAATGGCAGGCCTGTATGTGCTTTCCCCGCCTACTGGCTTTGTCACAGGCGCGTCTATATCCGAGCAACAGGCCGCTGATAAAGCAATTAATTACATAAAAGACAATCTCGTGCCAGACACTGTTGATGTTTCATTAAATAACGTCACGCAAATAGGGAATTTCTATCAAGTATCAATTCAGCTGACAACTGCGCAGAATGGCGAACCGTATTCGCAGGATGTCGCTTCATTCATTTCTTTGGACGGCATATACTTCTTCCCTTCAGGATACAATACAGCAGAACAACTTCCTGTAGAAACAACAGTCGCGCAGGAAATACCTAAATCAGCAAAGCCTGTTGTTGACTTATACGTAATGAGTTTCTGCCCGTATGGCATGCAGGCAGAGGACGCAATGAAGCCGGTTTATGATTTATTGAAGGACAAGGTCGAGTTCAACATAAAGTTCATAGTTAATGTCAATGGCGACACGCTTGCTGACGTTGATTCATTGCACGGTCCTGTGGAAGCAGCAGAAGACGCAAGGCAGTTATGTGTCGCTAAATTATATCCGACAAAGCTGTGGGATTATGTTTCCGGGATAAACAACAACTGCTCCTCAAAGTACAGGGATAGCAGCTATGATGCCTGCTGGAAAGCAGAAGCCACGAACCTGGGCATGTCGGTTTCAAATATTGAATCATGTGTTGACAAGGACGCGGTCGCCATGCTAAAGCTAGAAGAAGCAGATTCACAAGCAAACAGCGTGAGCGGCTCGCCCACAATATTCATAAACGGCGTTTCATACAGTGGCGGACGCACATCCGAAGCATATAAGTTAGCTATATGCAACGCATTCACAACCGCTCCTGATGAATGCAGCCAAATCCTAAGTTCATCTGCTGCCAGCGGAGCTGCCACAGCTTCTGGCTCATGCTAGTATTTAGATATCATTTTATACTTGTCATCATACTAATCCTTAGGAGAAAAACATATGTTGTGTATAGTGGCTCTGGTCGTGCTCGCCGTTCTGTCAATATTCAGTGCGCGCTATCGCGCGCCTACAAAAGAGGCGTTCAAATGCGTCTTCCGCATGATGACATTGCGCCCATGCACAACCGGATTTAACCAGAAAGTCAAGATGCATATTGTTAGCGCGACCATGAAACGCTCGGAAAAGCTGGCAAATTTTGTCTACAAATACTTCAAGCCAATTTCTTGGCTATTCACGATAATATTCTTCGTGTCCATCATCATAACTGCGCAGACTGTCTACAACCTTGCCGCGTATGGTATGTGCGAGCCGTCATCTGAATTCTGCATCTTCAACCCGACGCACACGACATGCAGCAATGAAACGCATTGTTTGGACAACTGCACATGCGCAGACAACTGCAGCTTGGAGAATAATTTCAGCGCATGCCTGGGCAACTGCACATGCGACAAAACAATCTGTGACAGTTAATAAATCGCGTGCAAATAATAATCATGCAAAGGTTTTGGGAGCTCGATTTTCTGCGCGGCTTGGCAGTCATAATGATGATCACATTTCATTTTATCTTTGACCTGTCATTCTTTGGCATAGCCGGAATCGATTTGTCCGGTCCCTTATTATTAACATTCCAGCGCGCAATAGCAGGCATTTTTATTTTGCTCGTGGGCATATGTATGACAATCAGCTATTCAAGAACGCCAGAAGAACTTCAAGCAAGAAAATATCTGTGGAGAAGCATCAAGATATTTGGACTTGGTATGCTCATAACAGCCATGACCTTCGTATTTGTGCCGGCCGGTACCATATGGTTTGGCATACTACATTTCATCGGCATTTCCATAATTTTGTCTTATATCCTG
>JBDRKV010000014.1:0-20281 GCA_043813745.1 Candidatus Aenigmatarchaeota archaeon
CTGCTTCGCTATCTACTAAGAATGAATTAATACCATTTTCTATGTAATCACTTGGGCCTTCTGTGTGTGTGGATATGACAGGCGTGTAGCATATCATTGCTTCCATGGGCACGATTCCGAATGACTCGCGTACTGATGGAAGCACTAAAACAGTTGATTCTTTGATTTTACGAAGGACATCATCATAATCTCTTAATTTTCCGGTAAAAACTATTTTCTTGCTGATATCTAAATCTATCGATAATTGTTTTAACGACTCTAACTCTTCGCCGTCTCCGACAACGCATAGTTCAATATTCTCATCCTTTATGAGCGCGAATGCGCGCAAGAGCATGGAAACGTTTTTTTGCGGCACCAGGCGACCCACGTAGATGACAAGGTTCTTTTTTTTCCTACCAGACTTTATTTTGTCAATGTACTCCACGTCAATGCCGCTGCGTTGTATGCGGATCTTACTGCTGCTAATGCCAAAGACCCGGCTTATGCGCTTTTTCAGTGATGTATTCAATGTTAGGACTGTGTTTGACTGCTTTGCGGCAAGTCCTGTCAGCATTTCCATGAATAAGCCAAAGACTGATTTGCGGCTGGTATACATCTGCTTCCACTGACCTAGGTACAGGTCGTGTATTGTTGCAACCATGGGCTTACGGCGCAGGAAAGATGCTATGGCTGCTGGTAGTATGGCTAAGTGACCGTTAGCGTCAATAACGTCATAATCTTCTTTCATTAATGCGCGGAACGTGTTGAACCAGTATTGTATACAAAATGCCAAACTTCTGTTTGGCGGAATCGTGAGCGTGCAACGACTTACCTGTTTGACGCGGCTACGTTCTAAGACGCCTTCATAATCTGACGTGCTTGTCAGCACTATAACATCGGCTCCGAATTTATGCATGCGTTCCGCCATCTCATACACGCGGCGCTCTACGCCGCCATACAATGGATAGAATAATTCAGTGCACAACGCAACCCTTATCTTATTCATGGTTTTATCTAGCGTTTAATCGTTTTAAAATCTTCATTTACTCATTTCTTGTATGAATATCATTCTCATAGATCCAGAAGGAATCGTCAGCGGGCTGAATACTGGGCTGGGATACCTTACGGCTGTTCTGAAACAAAAAGGACATGATGTGGGCGTAATAGACTTCAACAACAAGCGCGGCAATGAAAAACAGAGACTTGAGGCTGTCAAAGGCGCGGACATCGCAGGTATATCCATAAAATCTTTCACGCTAGCGCATGCACTGAAGCTTGGAAAAATAATCAAAGAAATAAACCCAAATATCACGCTCATTGCAGGAGGTCCGCACATAACAATAGACGGCCGTGCTTTCATGATAGAAAACAAGGAATTTGACATGGCTGTTGTTGGCGAAGGTGAGCAGACGCTCCTGGAAATCGCTTCAAAAAAACCCCTGGAAAAAATCAACGGCATTCTCTACAGGAAAGGCAATGACGTGATTGCTAATGAGAGAAGGCAGTGGGCAAACGAGTTGGATGTATTACCATTTCCAAACTACGATGTTTTTGACTCTGTTGATAGCGAAATAGACGCTTATCCTCTGGTCACGTCGCGTGGCTGCCCTTACAACTGCTCATACTGCAGCGTGGGTAATGTCATAGGCAAGGTGTGGCGTTCACGTGATGCGAAAAATATCACTGAAGAGCTAGAAACTGCCAAAGAAAAATACGGTTCTTCTGGATTCAAGGTACTTGACGATAATTTCACGCTCAGCGTTGAGCGGGCAAAAGAGATATGCAGGATGCTTATTGATAAGAACATTGGGATGAAATGGTCGTGTCCCAATGGCATACGTGCTGACAAACTTGATAACGAACTGCTGGCGCTGATGAAACAATCCGGATGTTACTCCATATCCATAGGCGTTGAAACCGGGGACCTGGATGTGTTCAAGGCAATAGACAAAGGCGAGAAGCTGGAAGACATTGAAAAAGCGGTTGCGATGATAAAGAACGCGGGTATACGCGCAGAAGGCTTCTTCATCATCGGGCTGCCTGGCAGTACTTATGAAAAGGACAAAGTCTCGATAGCGTTTGCAAAAAAGCTCAAACTGGACTCAGCTTCGTTTGGAATATTGGTTCCTTATCCTGGCACGAGGGTCTGGGACTGGGTCAATGATAAAAAAAACAACGTGCGCTTCCTGCGAGACTGGAAAGACGGGTTCCATGTCGGCGCAAAACCGACGGCGACGTTTGAAACAGATAGTTATAAGGCAGAGGAAATGGTAAAACTTTATTATAATGCTAATTTACACTTTATGAAGCTGAAGAACGTTCCGCAAGTACTGAAACTTGCGCTGAGAAAGATTTTCAAGTGATGATATCTTTGGCTGAGCAAAGCTCACCAAGATTTTTTCATAAGTAAAAGTAAAGGAGATAAAAAATGACTGATTACGCCAAAACTGCTGTTAAAGGGGCTGGATTTGTCTTCCTTTTGACAGCTATAGGCACGATTATAGGATATGCGCTTAGGTTGTTCTTAGCGAGGACGCTTTCACTGGAAGATTTTGGCCTGCTTTATTCTGTAATGGCTTTCATAAGCATGTTCGCAATTTTGAGAGAGCTTGGATACAATCCAGCACTGGCAAAATACATACCGGAATTCATAGTAAAGAACGAGTTATGGAAAATAAAGTCATCGGTTTTTTCTGTGATATTGATACAATTCATTGCAATATCCGCAGTAATGCTACCCATATTCTTTTTTTCAGACTGGATTGCTATTAACTTTTTTAATACTATCAGCGCAAGTTTGTTGCTCAAGGCGATAAGTGTAAGTACAATATTCAGTCTCTTCTTTACGGCTTTCCAGACAACATTCCAGGGCTTGCAGAGGATAAAACTGTTCTCCGTAGTTGACGTTACTAGAACCCTGATTGTTTTCGTATCAGCGCTTATTTTTGTTTATCTTGGATTTGGTGTTTTCGGTGCGGCTGTTTCATACACTATTGCCGCTGCCTTGGTTTCTGTTTTCTTTTTTCTGGTGCTCTTGAAAATGCCTTTTATGAAGGAAAAACTTATTTTCTCCCGGGAACTTACGAAGCAATTGTCAAAGTTTGCTGCTCCGGTGTTATTGGCTTCCTTTGCCGGTATTATAATTTCTAATATTGATATCATTTCACTTACGGTTTTGTCCGGGCTGGAAAATGTCGGGTACTACAGTGCTGCAATGCCTACTGCACAACTACTCTTAGTGTTTTCCGGGGCATTGGGCGCGGTATTGCTTCCAATGATTTCAGAACTTTGGGCCAAAAACGAAGGCAGCACGATAGGAAATGGCATTGGCTTGATAATTTTAATCATGTCCCTGGTCATCATACCACTCGCTGCCATACTAATATCGCTTTCTGAAAACATTATTATACTGCTTTTCACCGGCACTTTTCTGGCATCAGCTGTAATGCTCCAGCTATTGGTCATCGGGATGTTCTTCAATTCTCTATTTATTATATTTAATATGTCGCTATATGCCATAGGCAAGCCGGCTTCTGTAACCAAAATGATTTTAATTATGGCTGGTTTTGGCGTGGTTGCAATACCGTCGCTAATTATTTTATTCGGGCCTAACGGCGCTGCTGTCGGCGTGACTGCGGCTTATTTCATCGGATTTGTTCTGGCGCTAGCACAACTCAGAAAAAATGTCAACATCAATATTGAATGGCCTAGGATAGCAAAGGTCGTATGCGGAAGCTTACTAATGATAGCTATAATTTTTTCTTTCAAGTATCTAACGTATATAGAAAACGCCTGGCACGAAGCCATCATGTCTGCAGTCCTGGGTATTGCTTTTTACCTGGTATTTATAATTTATACCAAAGCAGTTTCTAAGGAAGACCTAGACAAACTAATACAAATGAACATTTCAATACCAAAATCTCTGGATAGCATACTAAGGAAGGTATTAAGGTGATTGGATGAAAGTTGCTTTGTTGCATGATTTTTTTGAAAAACCCGGGCTTTCAGGCGGCGGCGAGAATCTAGCAATAACAGTAGCTCGCGCGTTCAAGGCAGACGTGTACACAGCTTATGTGCATCCAGCGTTCGAGATGTCAAATAATGTGAATACAACTGAGGTCTTTCCAAAAGCGCGGGAGATGAGGAAGGGCTCGAAGACGCTGGCGATAATGAACGCGTTTGAAAAACTGGACTTGATCGGGAAATATGACTTGTATATCTTTTCCGGAACGAATTGCATAACTGCTGCACAAAAACACCACCCGAATCTGCTTTACTGCCACACGCCACCGAGGTGGCTCTATGACCTGAGGGAATGGTTTGACGCAAACACGAATATTCTTGGAAGGGTTGCCATGAATGTTCTGAGGAAAAAAATATATCCTATTGATCAATTCTACATGAGACAATTTGATAAAATTATCACAAACTCTGAAACCGTACGACAGCGATTGAAACAATTTTATAATGATGAGATGTATGAAAACGCATCGGTTGTGTACTCTTTTTTAGAATTAAAGAAATATCGGAACAAGAAAAGCCAGGGTTACTATCTTTCTACTGCAAGGTTGGATCCACTCAAGCGTATTGATCTGATTGTGAAGGCTTTCTTGGAAATGTCTCAAAAGCTTTATGTGATTTCAACAGGCCCTATGCTTGAACAGATAAGAAACATGGCTGATGGACACGATAATATCGCTGTTCTTGGCTGGGTTGATGACAAGAAAATGATAGACATGCTCGCGGGCTGCGTGGCGACTATACAAATGCCGATAAATGAAGATTTAGGTCTTGGTCCCATGGAATCCATGGCAGCAGGAAAGCCGTGTATTGCTGCAAACGAGGGCGGGCCGGCTGAAACTGTGATCAATGGAAAAACTGGGATGCTCATAGCACCTGACGTAAAATCAATAAAGAAGGCTGTCGGATGGATGACGTTGAAACGAGCGGAGAGCATGAAGAAAGCATGCTTAGCAAGGGCAAACTTTTTCTCCAGGGAAAACTTCATAAAGCGCATGATAAAAGCAGCTAGCGAAGCTATTGAAAATCATGAAAAGAAATAATTCTCGCATGGAATCTGAAGCAAATTTTAGTTTCTAACAAAACTAAAACAATGCTTTAAAGTTTACATTCATCTCTATTTCTATGAACGTACTTGTTACTGGCGGAGCTGGATTCATAGGCTCTAATCTCGTAAAGCGGCTGTCCAAGCTGGACCATAATATCACGGTTTATGACAATCTCAGCACTGGAAAGAAGGAGCATATTTCTGATTTACTTGAAAGAGATGGGTTCTGCTTCATACACGCAGACCTGACGGACAAGGAAAAACTTGGCGCTGCAATGAGAGGGCAGGATTTCGTTTATCATTTGGCTGCAAATGCTGATATACGATACGGAACAGACAACCCAACGTATGATCTGGAGCAGAACGTGCTATGCACGCATAATGTCTTAGAAGCGATGCGAAAAAATGGCGTTAAAAAAATAGCGTTTTCCTCTACGTCAACCACGTTCGGAGAAACAGACGTAATACCAACGCCTGAAAATTATGGGCCTGCGCTGCCCACGTCGCTGTACGGCGCGAGCAAGCTTTCGTGCGAGGGATTCATATCCGCGTACTGCTCGTTGTTTGACATTCAGGCGTGGATATTCAGATTCGCCAATGTCATCGGACCAAATGTTACGCACGGCATACTTGCTGATCTCGCTAAAAAATTGAAATACAGCGATGAACTGGACGTACTGGGCGACGGTGAACAATTTAAATCATACATACATGTTGAGGATTGTATTGATGGGATGTTGTTCGCGATAGAGCATTCCAAAGGGTGCGTTAATCTATTTAATCTCGGTTCTGAGGACCAGATAAAAATCAAAAGAATAGCACAAATTGTTGTGGATGAGCTGTCTCCTGGGACTAAAATACGATATACTGGCGGCACGCAGGGGTGGAAGGGCGATATCCCTGTGATGAAACTGGACATAACCAAGATAAAGAATCTTGGATGGAAACCACGATTCAATTCTGAGCAGGCTGTTATAGAATCCGTTAAATCCATGAAGGGTTCATAGGGGATGTCGCATGAAGATTCTTCTCGTCAATGTTGTTGATCCTAGGGACAGTACGGCAATACCACACTTGGGACTTTCATATGTAGCGTCCTATCTAAGATCAAAAGGTTTCAATGATGTTGAAATAAAAAATACTCCGGTGGACTACGAGAAAGAAAAAGCTGACATTATTGGGCTTACGGCTGTTTCCCAAAACTACACGTTAGCCAGAAACGAGGCAGCAAAAGCAAAAGCAGCAGGTGCCATAGTCGTTATCGGCGGTGTGCACATCACTCTGCTGCCTGAAACCATGGACAATAACATGGATATCGGAGTTGTAGGCGAGGGAGAAATCACTTTTCACGAAGTAGTATCAACGATAGAAAAACACGGGCTTGATGTAAAATATCTTGACAAGATAAAAGGCATTGCTTTCTGGAAAAATGGAAAAATCTCCCGGACTAAACCAAGGCCATTGGTCGACGACCTGGATACGCTGCCTTTCCCTGCAGGCGACCTGCTGGAAGACAAGACAATGCCTACAATGGTTACTTCACGCGGGTGCCCTTTCAAATGCGTATTTTGTTGTTCATCCAAATTATGGCCGCGTGTTAGATTTCACTCATCAAAATACGTATTGGACGAAATAAAATACCTGGTCGCGGAAGGCGCAAAGCATATAACATTCACAGACGACCTGTTCATAGCTGATATAAAACGGCTGAGAGAGATTGCTGATGGATTGAAACTGGAAGGCATGAGTGACAAACTAACATTTACCATGTGGTGCAAGGCCAGCCTGATACATGATGATACGACTGAGATGCTGAAGGAGATGAATACTGAGCTGGTTTCCTTGGGACTGGAGAGCGGCGATGAAAATGTACTTAATTATGCCAAGCAAGGCTCTGCAACGGTTGCTGACAATGAGCGTGCTGTAAATCTGCTCAGGGACAACGGCATAAATGTACAGGCAACGTTTGTCATCGGATTTCCTCAGGACACCCGAGAATCCATCATGAAGACGTTTGATCACATAAAACGCAGCAGGCTGAATTCTTTCGAGGTGTACATGCTTGCGCCGCTGCCGGCTACGCCTATATGGGATATTGCCATGAAAAAAGGGCTTGTTTCCGAGGACAAGGATTTCAACTGGTCATCTATAGCGCACCGCGCGGAGTATGACATGAACGAGAAAATTGTCCTCACGGACAACCTGACACCGCAGGAGCTTTTTGAACTGCACAAGAAATTTATATGGCTGCGCAAAAAGCGCAAGTTCAGACATATGATTAAAAATGCCGCGCATCATCCATACAGGATACCTGTTTATGTTAGAAAGAAAATGTTCTAATTTTTTACGGTTCTGTATCCCAGCTTAATCAACCTAACAGGGTGCTTATAGTGGCCGCCTTTTACGGCTCTACTGACAAGAGACAATGGATTTTTTCTAATCTGCTCGCGCAACTTTTTGTGCTTCTGCGCGTCGAACTCGGATTCGGCTTTTTCTATGATCTCACGCTTTTGTTGCTTGCTGAAGTTCTTAGTGAAGAACATGTCAGGGCTCTGGTGCTGGAATGAGGACCAGTCTACGTTCTTGGGCAATAACTTGAGTTTTTTCACCATGTCAAAGAGCTCGGTGCCTGGCTGCGGCGTTACTATTGCATAGGAAGCGTCATCCGGATCGATTTCCTTCATGAATGATATTGAAGCATTGATTTCTTCCATGGTTTCCCACGGAAATCCGATCATGAAGAACGTGTTGACTGGGATTTTATATTTTTTAAGAATGGAACTCGCGTTACGAACCTGATCCAAAGTAATCGATTTTTTGATTTTCTTCAGGCCTTCCTCATAACCGGTTTCTATACCGATAAGAACGCAATTACAACGGGCCTGCTTCATCTTTGCAGCAAGTTCTTCATTAAGCAGGTCAACGCGCGTCTGGCAGTGCCATGTAAATGAACGATTTTTTTGAAGCTGAATCATTTTGTCGCACATTTCTAATACGCGATCTCGGCGTAGTGAAAAAGAGTCGTCTACGAAAAAGAAATGTTTGGCTTTGTAATTTTCCAAAACGTTTTTCATTTCTTCTATAACATTGTCCACTGAGCGGAAACGAACGTGGCGGCCCCATATGGTGTGCGACGAGCAATAGATGCAGTTGAACGGACATCCTCGGGACGAAAAGATTCCGCCGAATGCGTCCGGGATGAAGTTTTCCTTGTTAATGATCAAGTGGCGTGCTGGCAATGGTAAAGTATCTAAATTTTCTATCAATGGGCGTCTCGGGTTTATTATTAACTGCCTGCCTTTTTTGTAGCCGATGCCTTTAATCTCCGAAAAGCGCTTTCTTGACTCTATGGCTTGAACGAGCTCTAAAAACGTTTCCTCGCCTTCACCGGCAACTACAAAATCCACATCACTGTTTCTTAATGTCGATTTCGGCTCGACAGTAGGATGCGCGCCGCCCATTACAACAATTGTATTAGGATTGATCTTTTTTGCGATTTTGGCAGTCATCAATGCACTACCATAACTACCTGTCATCACCGATATACCCACTATATCTGGTTTTTGTTCAACTATGACGGCTTCGACTTCTTTCCATATGGCATCGTTTTCATCTGCTAAGCGGCGCTTATAATCTTCGTAAGCGTTTGTTAGTTCTGATGTATGGACTACTGCTCCTTTGCCTTTGTAGTCTGCATGATACACGGAAACGTTGAAACCGTTCTTTTCCAGGATAGCAGCAATGCTTGTTATGCCTATGGGATAGCCCACGAACTCAGAATTCTGCAGGCGGTACCATGGCGGCCAAATGAGAAGGATTTTCATTAGTCTAAATTGGCAGGAAAAACTTTTAACCTATCTTCACTGTTGCTTAACAGCGATGCAATAGAGGAAATTTGAGAAACGTCCTTTAAGTTTTTCTGTTCTAAATGAGTTTTTTAACAATATCTTCAATTCATTTTTTGTTATAAAATCATTGATATTATCCACTGGCTGCTCAGTTTCCTTGAATAAACGAACCATTTTATTTAGCAACGCGTTTTTGTTGCGTTCTATCAAAATGAATCTTCCGCCTGGTTTTAGCACACGCATGACTTCGCTGACAAACTTTTTTCTGTTGCTGACGTATATCAAGGTTCCCATGCACAAAACGATGTCGAAGTTTTCGTCCATGAAAGGGATGTCTGTTGCATTACCATTGACAAAGCCCAGCTCAGGGAAAAGGCTCTTGCCTTCGGTTATCATCTTTTCTGAGTCGTCCAGGACAGTAACGTCATTACCTGATTTCCTCAACTCTTCGGCATAGAAGCCATAGCCACCGCCCACGTCTAAAATACTTTTACCAGTGCCAGCGGCTTTTTTTATAAAATCAGCCCTTCCGCTGATGACGCCTATTTTCTTAAGAGCCCACGGGTCTTCCGTGTTTTCAATATATTCATTAACGTTCATATACCCTATTCCTCCTGAAATAGTCTATACCATATTATGATACACACTAACCTATTCCTCCTTTCTCACGCCTTTCTACATACTATCATGCAAATCATCGGGCCGGTTCTCAATGACGACAGCCTCTTCAGCAGGCCGAATAACGCGCCAACCACGACGATGACTGGTATTGCAACAATGCTTGTCACATATTTGGAGCGGCTTTTCTCGTTTATCCACGACTTTGCTATAACGTTTCTGAGCATGTGACTTATGCTATGCATATTATTTGTAAGCTTTTTTTCGTATATGGCTTCAAAACCGTTTTCTTTTGCCAATAGCTTCAGGCCTTTTATTGTAAAGCGCCAGTAATCCCGCTCGTCATGTTCTGGTATCATGAACGGAGCTGTCAACACCAGATATCCATTCGGCTTCAATAAATGATTCAACTCTTTCAACACTTCTGACGGTTCTTTAACATGCTCCAGGACTTCTGTGCACAAGGCGACGTCAAAAGAGCTTTTCGGCAAACTGGTCTTATAATCCTTTATTCGGATTGTTGCTACGGATTGCATGGTCGGGTCTTCTATATCTGCACCAACAACTTCAGAATTCACAAACATGGGTTTGTATGGCATCTGGCCGCAGCCGTAGTCTATAATGCGGCCACGCAGATTGAATTTGGCGATAACGTTCTTTAACTCTTCTTCTACGATACCTTTGTCAAAATAACCCAATAGTCTTGACACAAGTTTTACAGGCATATAATTAAACAAACAAAAAGACTTTAAAATGTCTAATGTCTAGGTTTAGTATGAAACTGAATATTGGCTGCGGATCCAACAAAATCAACGGCTACGTGAATTGTGATATTGATTCTAGAGCGAGCCCGGATAAAGTAATCGACATCACCAAAAAGCTGCCTTTCAAAACAAATTCTGTGGATGAAATAGTATGCTTCCATACGCTTGAGCACATACCGCAACACACGCTGGTTGCAGTGACGCTGCCTGAGATGTGGCGTGTGTGCAAGCCCGGCGCAACGCTGAAAATACGCGTTCCTTACATGGATGCACAGACAGCGCTGAATCATCACACGAGATTCAACGAGGACACGTTCAAGAACTGGTGCAGGGACTGCTTTGAAAAAGACCCGAGAAACAGCGAGTCTTTCCCGTTCAATTTCAGCTTTCATGTTGAAAAAATAGAGCTGGGAAAGAGCAAGGCGTGGAAATGGATATACTCATTACTTCCACTCAAGGTATGGAAGGGGTTGTGGAGTCATCTCGTGGAAGAAATCAGGATAGAACTAAAAGCAGAAAAATAATAATTTATGAAACAAGCTGCTCTAAAAATAATTTGCTTTGCTTGACTGCTTCCAGTGGATTGCCGCGGCCTTCGTATTCAACTATAAGATAACTGTCATAACCAATATCCTTCAACGCAGCTAAACATTCTTTCCAGGGCACGCTGCCCTTGCCAAGCGATGGAAAAATAAAATTTTTGCCAGAAACTAACGAATCCTTAACATGCACCTGTATAATGCGGTTTCCTAGTTTTTTTATTGATTCTACCACGTTTTCGTCAACGAGATTGAGATTAGCCGGGTCAAAATTAACTAAAACGCCGGTTTCCTCGCAGACATGCAACAGGTCTTCTACACTCTTTATTGTTGAGTGCGGGCTGTTCTCCATGGCTATTATTATCCCGCGGCTTCTTGCGTAATCTTTGACCATGGCCACGCACGCGATTATTGATTGCATGCTGTCTGTTCCAGAATGAGAACATACAAGCTTTGCGCCTGCTTCGGCTGCGTAGTCTATTATCATCTTGTAATTCTCAAACTCATTGAACGGGCGATAGGCGCCTACGGATGCCAACTCCAATCCAAGTTCTGACAGAAGCTTTGATAATTGATTTGCTGTTATTGGCATTTGGTGCGGATTTTGACACATTACCTGAACGCCGTCAAATCCGAGCGATTTTATTGTTTTTATTGCGGGAATGAGATAATGGTTTCGTTTTATTATATCCAATCTGCTCATTGCATAAAACAATTTTGTATAAATTCTATGCAATGACGCACTGCCTGGTAGGCAATTCAATGTATAGTCCAAGCAGCCGAGCTTCATCAATTTCTAATAACTTATGGATTTTAATGCATTTTTGGATACTTATTTATTGTGTTGATATGAGCAGGGTTTTACTGATAGCACCAACTTATTATTCGGATTATGAGCAGACAGACGTCTATTTTCCGATGCCTCCAATAAGCCTGGCATACATAGGCGCGTGCCTGCTGAAAGCCGGACACGAAGCAAAGATACTTGATGTACTGGGCAGGATGGCGCTGGTCAAAAAAACAATAGAAGAATTCAAGCCGGACATCGTAGGCATACAATGCTACACAACAGGGTATTCGGAATTCAAACGGACGGTTTCGGAGATAAAGACTTATTACAATGGTCTGATTGTTGCAGGAGGGCCGCACATCACAGCGATCGGAGAAAACGATCTTCCTGTGGACTATTTTGTTTCAGGAGAGGGCGAGGAGGTCATGGTGAAGCTTGCCAATGGCTGGCGCCCGGAAAAGAGGCTGATTGAGGCAGAAATAATCAAAGACCTGGATGCTTTGCCGTTTCCTGCATGGCATCTGATAGAAATGCAACTCTACAAAAATGAGCCTAGGATGTCATTCATAGGCAGCCGCGGCTGCCCGTACAAATGCATATTTTGCTTTGACTGTCACAGATGGACAGGGACCAGATTTAGGGATCCTGAAAAGATCGTGGAAGAGATAGAGGAATTCTACAGGACTTACAAAAACAAAAAAATCTACTTTATGGACGACACGTTCGTGCTTAATCCTGGCAGGATAAAGCGCCTTGCTGACCTGCTGGAAGGCAAGGGTTTTGAGCTATCCATCAATGGGCGCTGTAATCTCATGACCGATGAGCTGTGCAAGGACCTTAAGCGCATGGGGGTGAAGGACGTATACCTAGGAGTGGAATCCGGTAACCAGCGACTTCTGGATCTGATTAACAAGAACCAAACCGTAGAACAGATAATCAACTCGCTGGAACTGTGCAAAAAATACGGCTTCCATGTGACGGCATTCATGCTCATGAACCTACCCACTCAAACCAGGGAAGAAATTAAAAGTGACCTGGAGTTCTCCAAGATGATCATCAGAAAACACAAGGTCATAGTGGATTATTCAATATTATACTGCTATCCTAACACGCCTGTGTTCAAGATGCTTGGAAGAGAGATAAAGGATTGGTCTGCAGAACAACATAAGTGGAGGTATCCGAACGTTCCTATCTGGGAAGAGCCTGGTAAGAGCAAAGAGGAGATGATAGAACTCTACAGGAAGATATGTATGGAAATAAACTGGGTGCAGACGTCTATTATGAAAAAACCAACCGCCATAGTGAAATACATCCTGAGGAATGCTTACAGAAAAACCGCCATATTACTGAATCCGGACAAAAAGTTCGGTTCACGATAGCTTTTTTAATGCTTTTAATGTTTATTTCCAAATTTTGTTAATTGGTATTTCTATGAAACTCAGCGTTATAATGGTTACAATGAATCGTTCGGAAAGAGCGTTGCGCTCGCTTGCAGCGGTTACTAGTCAGACTATGAAACCAAGTGGAGTTATTGTTATAGATTCTAGTGTTGATAATAAACTTGGTAAATCTGCAAATACGCTATTGAAAAAAGCTGGCATAAAGCTTGTCTATGTTCATGAAAAACTGAACATGACGCAGGCGCGCAATGCCGGCATAAAACGTTCTACTGGAGACATAATCCTATTCATAGACGACGACGTTGTACTGCACGAAGACTATGTTGAAAAACTAATGAAATTCTATAACGACTATCCGGATGCTGGCGGGGCCTGCGGACATCTTTGTGATGGCAACAAGTTTCTGATAGACAGGTTCAGAAAATTTCCTAAAATCCCTTCAATGGACGAGCCATTCACTATAATCGGACTGCACGGCTCCAATATGTCATTCAGGAAAGCCGTCTTCGGAGACTATATGTTTGAGGAAAAATTGCGCGGATACTATGCAGATGATGACGAGTTCTCGGCGCGTGTCAGTAGGAAATACAAACTCTACCTGGTTCCATACATGACATGCATTCACGAACATACGTCGACAGGCGGGGCACGACTGGACGAGTACACAAACTTCAACACCATGATATTCAACAGAAACTTTGTTTTTAGGCAAAAAAAGCCCTCATTGTTCAATATCTTCCACTACCTTTTCTCAGACGCGATAATGATGATGCGGATTGCGCTCTTTTTCAAGGGTAGCCGCGGCCGGGCGTTCAAAGGCATGCTGCGCGGCTACAAACGTATACTGAGGAGCTCGCTCAGAGGGGATTTTGAGCAGGAATTGCAGAGGTTATGATATGACAAAACTAAGCAGCTTTTCTTTGGAAAAGAAACGCTCCTTGGTATCTAAAGAAACAGTGGACTGATGTAAAGATATTATGAGGTTATGATATGGTAAAACTATTGATAGTGACTCCAAAATATCCACCGCAGCCAGGCGGGGCGTCGTACGTGTTCAGCATGATTGCTGAAAAACTTGCTAGTTATGAATATGGCGGTAACTATGTGGAAGTTCTTACGAGTTCACAAAACGGATTGCCTAATAAAGAGACCAGAAATGGCGTGAGAATAACAAGGCTTTTTCCGTACTATGAAAGCAAATGGAGCAAAATCGTGCACTTGCCGTTCACGTTTATGGAAACACTTGGATACTTCTTAAAAAATCACAATAAGTTTGATGTTGTTGAAACGCACACGGTAGGCGAGATCTGTGTGTTCTCGCAGATAATGGCAAAGCTATTTGAAAAGAAGCTTGTCAAGCATGCTTTGGATATGTCCATGTCCAAGTTCTGGTTGAAGCACCCTAAGGCTGATAGCTACATAAATTGCGGCACAGTTATGACTAAACGCATGATAAACTTTGGACTGCCGATGGACAAAATACACGAGATAAGGCTGCCAATAGTTAGGATCAAAAACAAGACTTACAAAAAAACTGGCAAAAAGATATTTCTGTTTATTGGCGAGGTTTCCCAGCGCAAAGGTATAAAGGATTTGCTGGATGTCATGAAAGAAATAACAACAAAGAATTTTGAGCTATGGATTGTTGGCAGCGGGCCAATGGTTGATGATGTTAAAACTGCTGTGCAAGTCGATAAACGCATAAAATATCTTGGCTTGATTGAGCATGACAAAGTAATAGAACTGATGAAAAAAACAGATGCACTCGTTCATCCGACATACGCGGACGTGATGCCACTGACGATATTAGAGGCCATGATGATGGGAAATGCTATAATCTCCTCGGATATCGGCGAAATCCGCAAGAACGTTTCAGACGCGGGCTTATTCATACAGTCCGGCGATAAAACCGCTCTGAAAAATGCAATAGAGCTAACTTTGAAGAAAGACCTCGCGAAGATGAAAAGGAACGCGCTAAAGCGCTTTGCGCTTTATGCTGAAGAAGATGTTTATCGCAGGAATCTGGAAGCAGTTATGGTTTGATTTATAAATATTTCATATTTATGGGAAAAATATTTTTCGAGAACAGCAAAGGTGACAGGCTTTGCGGCATACTTTCTGACCCGATGGAAAACAAGAGAACCGTCGTCATACTTGCGCATGGATTCAGCTCAAGCAAAGAAAGCAGGAAATACGTAGAGCTGGAAGAAATTTTCAACGAAAAAGGCCTTGCCACGTTCAGGTTTGATTTCTACGGGCACGGTGAAAGCGAAGGAAAATTCGAAGACATAACGATTTCTGAAGCGTCCGATGATATACTTTTTGCCATATCCTTTCTCAAGAAGAAAAAATACGCCAAGATAGGGCTTGTTGGAAACAGCTTCGGGGGTATAGCTAGCATAATCGCAGCTTCCAGGACCAGGGATTTGTTTGCATTATGCTTGATTTCTCCGGTTGTCAATTATGCAGAGCACAAGACAAAAATAATGACTGAAAAAGCACTGGACGATTGGAAGAATAAAGGATATACTTATTATATCGGAAAAAACGGCGCGAGATTAAAACTTAATTATACATTTCTTCAGGACTCCTATAAGAACGACGGATACGCTGCTTCAAAAAGCATAAATGTATCGACGCTAATCGTGCACGGAGACAAAGACAAAACCGTTCCTATAACTCAAAGCAAGAAAGCCTCTGAGATAATAAAAGAATGCAAGCTTGAAATAATCAAAGGAGCAGACCACCGTTATACCAATCCGAAACATTCCGGGCTGTTGATCAAGCTTGTTTCAAGGTTCATGATAGAAAAAGCTACTTCCTCAGCATCTTCCTAACAGCTTTCTCAACATTCTTCACGGAAATGTCCTGGCACATACCTCTGCTTTCTTCAGACAGTCTGCACCAGTCGTTCGGGCATTTGTTTTTACACTTACCTTTGAGTATGACTGCTTTTCTTGTCCGTGGCAACCACATATCTGCTGATGACGTATGCAGGACGACCATGGGTACACCGAGCGCGGCTGCAAGGTGCATCGGGCCGCCGTTCGTGGTTATGAACAAACGAGATTTTTTGAGTAATACAGCGGTCTGTTCAAGCGTTGTTCTGCCTGCTAAATTGGCAACATTTGTCTTAAGGCCAAATGATTTGGCGATATTATGAGCGGTTTCAAAACATTCTGAGCCGCCGATTATTGACACATCGTATTTTTCACGGAGCTTGTCTACAAGTTCTATCCAGCGCTCGTCATACCACTTACGATAGACGTCTGGGTCGCGGCCGGGATATATCGCGATACTTTTCTTGTCAATTTTTGCATTTTCTAACCTCTGCATTGTTTTTTCATCAAAGAAAACTTCCAAATGTCCGTCATCAATAGGTATGCCGCTTGTTTTCAGCATTTCCAAGTCAACGTCAACTATGCTTTTTTCGTGCTTTTCATAGAGTTCTCGCTCGGGCGCAATCGTCTTCATGGCCTTGAACATTTTTGCCAGTCTAATCTTTTTTTCCGTTACAGGCATGCCCAATATGACAATGTCATATCTGCTTGACACCAGGCCTGCTATTTTCCTCAATGAGCCTAGTTTGCTGAGGAAACTTTTCTTTTTTATCTGTACTATCTTGTCTGCGTAATTGCTTTTTTCCAGCATGCCCAGCCCGGCAACAGAATCCTCGGTTACCAGGGTGATTTCAGCATCTGGATAATTTTTTCTTACGTTCCTCAATAATGGTATAGCCAGGACAGCATCGCCGATGCTGGAACCCTTTATAATAACAATTTTCATACAACCTACCCCTACTTTCTGTAATATCGTGCAATTCTGTTTACAGCCAAGATTACATCGTTGATGTCGTCTACTGACATGTCTGTGAATATTGGCAATGAAACTGTGCGGCTGTAGACATCTTCTGTAACAGGCAATGCAATATTTCCATAACCTAGTTTTTGGTACAATGGCTGCCTATGTAAGGGAATAAAGTGCACGCTTGTCTGCACGCCTTCCTTAAGCATGGCTTCTATGAAATGATTGCGGCTAATCTTCAGCTTGTCAAGATTCAGCAGAATCGGATACAGGTGCCTTGCATGATAGGCGTATCTGGCTTCAGCTGGCAATGTAAATAATTCCTGGTCAATGTTCTTGGAATAGAACTCTGCTATTTCACGGCGTTTCCTGATAAATGAATCTAGCTTCTTTAACTGCTCTATACCCATGGCTGCTGCCACGTCGGTCATGTTGTATTTCCAGCCAGCTTCCTTTACCTCGTAATACCAGCTGCCTTCTGCTGCATATCTCTTCCAGGCATCCTTATCTATACCGTGCAAACGCAACGTTCTCAGGCGCTCAGCGACGTCACTATTTTGCGTTGCTATTGCGCCACCTTCGCCTGTTGTCATGTTCTTTGTCGCGTAAAACGAAAAACAGACGTCGTTTTCATGGCCAATTAGATGGTCTTTATATCTCGCGCCTATTGCGTGCGCGGCATCTTCTATAACTATAAGATTATGCTCGCGGGCGATTTTGTTTATTTCATCCATGTCGCACGGCTGTCCTGCATAATGAACTGGTATTATTGCTTTTGTTTTTGGCGTGATATGTTTTCTAATTTCTTCTGGATTGATGTTATATGTTTCTTTGTCAATGTCTACAAACACAGGCTTGGCTCCGACTTCCAGAACGACATTTGCAGTTGCTGTGAATGTAAATGACGGCACGATTACTTCGTCGCCTGGGCCAACATTGTTTGCCAATAGTGTAAGATGCATGGCTGCTGTGCACGAGTCCACGACAATAACGTTCTTTGTACCAATATACGACTGCAAGCGATTTTCTAATTCAACTACACGCTTTCCCATGGTGATCCACTTACTGCGTAATACCTCGACAACCGAGTCTATTTCTTCCTGTCCTATTGATGGCGGGGCGAAAGGCAATATCTTTTCTCTAACAGGACGACCGCCTTCGATTGCTGGTTTATTCATTTCAATCATTTTCCTCACCACCGAATTTCATGACTGGTTCCCATAGCTGGTAATAGTATAGATTTCTTCTGAAGTACCTGAAATGCGCCAGATTCAAAGCGCGCATTTTCTCGCTCAGTTTTTCATCCATGGCCAGCATTGCGTCGCTGGCTTTCAGGAACTCTTCGTAAGACATTCCATCAAAAAATGCTATGGCTTCTACATATTCGTTAGATTGTTCTCTAGGTAGCATTACCTTGTTTATGTGCCAGGCGAACAGATGCTTGTACTTCAATAATTGTGCGTCTGTCAAATCTTTAAAGACTAGAGGGGACTCGCTAAATACGTCTGACTTTAGCTTGCCTCCCTTGAACAAATCATGCTCCCTACAGTAGTCGTGTATGGTAGTGTGGTAATATGGGTACAGGAACGTTAGTCGTATCAGGTATGGCTTCAGCCTTGCCAATAGTTCCACGGACTTGCGTATGGATTCATGCGACTCCTGAGGGATTCCGAGCATTGTAAATGCGCTTCCGCGGATGCCGTGCTTGTGGCACAGCCCAAACGCACTGATTAATTGTTCGTCTGTTATAGGCTTGTTCAATATCTCCTCTCTCAATTTAGGGTCACCGGTCTCGAAGCCAATGCGAATTTCTCGGCAGCCGCTTTTTGCCATTTCTCCAATAAGGTCGTCTGTCATGGTGTTCACGCGGGCATTGATCGCATACTCTATCCCGTATTTATCGAAAATACGTTTTTTATATTCACGCACGAAGCTCATCATCCATTCCTTGTCCAACATCAGCAGGTCGTCGTCAAAATTAAATACGTCAATAAACTTAACGTACTTTTTGATTATTGATTCAAACTCTGATATGACGTTTTCAACAGAGCGCTTTCTCAGGTATGCTTTCGGGTCATCCGGAGACTTTATTTTCCTCAGCAAGTGGTTTATGCAGAACGTGCAATTATACGGGCAACCCCGCGAAAAACCTACACTCATCCATTTGCTGCGCAACAGCAAAATCTTTTTCGTGTCCATTATTTCCATGTCGTATAATGGCAGGGAATTGAGATCGCTAACCATTGGCCTTAGCGGGTTTTTCTTTATAACGTCCCTGATCTTGAAATAGAATGACGGAACGTTTGTATAGTCTTCGCCTTTGGACATTTTTTGTACAAGTTCTAATAGATTTTCTTCGCCTTCGCCTATATGGAAGGCATCAAAGTTGGATGCTTCAAGGTCGCTAGGCATGATTGTTGCATGGGTGCCGCCTAAAACGATCGGCACAGCTACGGCGCTTTTAATCCAGCTGGCTATACGGTTGGCTGTATCATATTCAAAAGACGTTGACGTGAATCCTATCAAATCAGGATTATGCTTTTTCACTTCATTAATTATGGTTTCTTTATCGTCAGGCACGCCATGCTTTTCATGCAGATGCAACAGCGCGGTTTCATAGCCTGCGCGCTTCAGCACTGCAGACAATATTTGTATGGCAGGCGAAAACGATATTGGCGTGCCAAAGTTTGGGTATACGAATAATACTTTAAATGTCATACAACTCATTTTCCGATTAAATTTTAAAGCCTTTTAAAATATCGGCTTTAACGTTTATACCATGACCAAAATCGTCATCGTTTCCGAGCCACATCAGATAAAGGTGCTGAAGAACAGGCTTGCCGGAGCGACTGTCGTGGCGACTTCCAGTAGCATAAAAGAACTTCTTGCTGTATATGGGATAAGTGCGACAACGCCTGAAATGCCAAGAAATATGCAAGAAAATCTCATCGTGTGGATGAAAAAACTACCCAAGATTTTTTCTGATAACGGCGTAAACGTTCTTGAAAAGTTGTCTTACAACGGCTTATCATACTGGTGGGTGATGGAAAAATGGCTGTTCAGGGGCGATGGACATTCTGACGTTTTCTCAGACGTGCTTAATGCGGCCGCTGTTGTGGATCGGATAATCAAGGATAATAAACCAGAAGAGATTATCTTCGTGTGGGATGGAAAGCTGTATTCCAAGGTCATCAAACACATTGCGGACACCAATAACATAAAAACCAGGCGCGTGCCTTTTTCGATGAATAAGCTCTTTTCACTGAAAAAGTCTTTCATGGATATTGTAATTAAAAAATTTCTGGCGTCTTCGTTTTATCTCAGAAAATTCTTGTCCAAAAAGCCAGAACCAAAACCAGCTGACGTGCTGTTCATACGTGGCATTGCGTGGGAAAGGCGCTACGACTATGAGACAGGCAAGAGCATCATTGTTGAACCATTTACAGATGGATTGAAGAAAAGATTTGACAA
>JBDRKV010000015.1:0-6600 GCA_043813745.1 Candidatus Aenigmatarchaeota archaeon
TGGACGTCGAGTCGTCAAGCGTTATTGAAGAGAATTTCCCGTCAACTGAAATATACCTGTTGACTACTGTTGCGAGCACGCGGACGCGCGACAGCTTGAGCCCGTTGTGAGCAAGCACATAACCGGATTCAAATCCCTGGGCAGGCTTGAACGAGCCTGTCATGATGTCTGAAATATGCGTTTTTATGGCAGTCAGTCTTTTTCGTTCCATGATAACACCAATAAGTAAGATTTGGTCAAACAGTTGATTTTGCAAGAGGTCTGGGTTTCTTTTCCGGCCTTTTTTTAGAGTAATAGCCCATAGCGTCCAAAAGTGGACAAATCAAAATATCTTTCATGCGAGCCCCTAAGCACTCATTATTCAAATCAGTTACTCTTCCGGTCTCTGCATTTTCTGGTATTATGTAATGACGATATCCTTGAATGCCTTCTACAAATCTCACGTCTCTCAACCGATATCTAAGTCCATGACGTGTCTGAAAAACTTTGCCCTGCGCACCCTCTCTCACCAGGCGTTGGTTCCTTATCAGACAATCATATAGTGTTGGGTTTTCTGCTGACATTATAATTACCTACTACGATTATTATCCCAAAATCTTTTAAATCGAAATCAAATCGCCCTGATGAACCCGGCGCGGGGCGCGATAATGATGCCTTCGTGCATCAGTTTATCGATTATCTCGTCCACGTTTTGTACGCCGTGCTCCTGGGCTTCTGCTTTCAGGTCAGAGATGTCTATTTCCTTCTTACCCAGCTCTGTCTCGAGCTGCTTGATTATGTCCATGATCACGCGTATGCGGCTGCGCTGCGTGGATGTTATGCCGCCTTCCATTCTATCGACTTCAATGCGGCCTGTTTCTGGGTTTGTGCCTAGCTGCATGAGGGAATATTTCATCAGGCGGATTGCGCGCTCTGCGTCTGCAAGAGTGACCTTGTTGTCCAGACGCACTTTGGCGCTCGCTTCTGACAAACGGATTAGCGCTTCGAACTGCCTCAAAGTTATCGCTATTGCGCCTTCTGTCGAGATATTGCGCATGTCGTTGTAAAATTTCTTGAGCAGGTCTGCTGCTTCTGCTGTAAGCGTGATGTTTGTTATCTTCCTGGCATATGCTATGTATTTCCTCAGGAGCAGCGGGTCTATGACCGGTGTTATCACTTCTGGCGTGATCCTTGAATCGATGATATGCTGCGTGATTCTGCTGTCTGTTTCAAGATTTGGTATGTCCCTTAACGCGAACTTCAGGTCAAAACGCGACAACAGCGTCTCTGGAATATTAATTTGCTCACCTATGGGCTGCATGGCTTCAAAACGTCCGAACTTCGGGTTCGCGCCTGCGAGTACTGCCGTGTCTGCCGGCAATGTGGCATTGATAGACGCTTTTGCAATGCTTATCGTTGATACGGACATGGCCTCGTGCATTGCCACCTGGTCGTCTGAGGTCATCTTGTCAAACTCGTCTATTGCAATCAGTCCCTTGTTCGCGAGCACGAGCGCGCCTGCTTGCAGGATCCAACCTCCGAGAACTTCATTTTTGACTACAGAGGCAGTGAGGCCTGCGCCTGTCACACCTTTTCCTGAAACGTAGCGACCGCGCGGTATGATGTCTGCTGCGACTTGTAGTAGGCGGGTTTTTCCTATACCTGGGTCGCCTGTGAGCAGGATGTGAATATTGCTGCGCAAGCGCGTGCCGTCCGGCATGGTGTGCGGGACGCCGCCGAAAAGCTGGAGTATGATTGCTTCCTTGATTTCCTCGTAGCCGTATATCACTGTTGCCGTGCTGGCTGCGAGCTTACTGAAAACCTCTGGATCCTTGGACATCTCGGAAATTTTTTTATCGTCCTCTGGCGATATCTCTATGTCGTCAAACTCGGTCTCTGCACTCTCGATGTGATTGGCTCTTATTAATGTTTCCATCTTTGTTCCAAGGTGGCCCTTTATGCGCTTGGGTAACTCCCTAAACACGCCCGTGATCTTCAAACGATTGCCTGGGTCTGTTTTTTTCTGTATCCTCGGCGACGTAAGGTCCTCCTGAAGGAAAACGGTCAGCGTGCCTGGCTGCTCGCCTGTGGTTATTTCAAACGGCTCGTCTACCATGAGCCACCGCATATCAAACATCTTTTTTTCAAGCATGTCAAAACGTCCGCGGCGGCCGCATTCGCACGCGAACGGCTGCTTCACGAGCTGTTCGTCCTGTATAAGCGGGATTTTTGCGCCACAATCCGGGCACTTGAATATTACCTCGTAAATCTGGGGCTTGACTTCAGTCGCGGACTTGACAATGCAATCTATGGTCATGAACTTGCCCAAATGCTTTGCGCGCAGATTTCGTATGCGTATGTTGCGCTCTTCCGGCAGGTTTCGTATGCGGACCACAATCTTCTGCTCGCCTGGCAGGTCTATCTCGCCGAGCGCGGACTGCATGGACTGCAAAACCATTTCAGGCTGCTCGAGCAACATGTCAGAAAGCAATGGGTCAAACCTGTCCAGGATTGCAAAGTCAACGACTATTGCGGCATCGCCTTTTTGCGAGACAGCCATGAGCTCGTTATAATAATAACTGCGCAGGAATTCTATCAATCGTTCCTTTAAGTCGTCCTCGGTCTTCTTTATAACGACGCTTTCCTCAAGTACAGCTGACATAACAATCCCGTATAAGCTTCAGCTGTAAAATATTAATATTGTACCCCATTGTTTCCAGTGGTTCACGTGGAACACAATTTTTCTCTTTAAAAAAGAGAAAGCAACGGTAACATTATAAGAAACTACATTACCTCTTTCAATGTTTTTTCTAATGCCTTCACTGCATTCTGCACTTGACTAATACGTTTAGCGCCTGCACATACAATACGACCGCTTGAAAAGAGTAGGAAAGCGACTTTGGGCTCGGTCATTCTATAAACCAGACCAGGGAACTGGTCGGGCTCGTATTCGCTGCCTTCCAGCGCGAACGCCAACTTATCGAGATTCAACTCTTTCTTCAGGTCTATGGAAGCAACGATATTTTCGACTTTGATCTTGATATCAGTTTCGTTGACGTAAACGCCGACTTTCTTCAGCTTGGCCACGATTTTTTTCATGCCCTCTTCTGCTTCTTTCATGCTTTTTGCGCCCACGCAGTTGATTTTTCCGTTGCGGAATATCAATGAAGCGACTTTCGGGTCATCCAGACGATAAATCAGGCCTGGAAACTCTCCGGGCTCGTACTCGCTGGATTCGAGCACGTGAAGCAAATCGTTCAGCGGTATGTCCTTTTGGAGATTTGTAGAAGCAACTATGTTTTGAATTTTGATATTGGATGATAACGACACCGCGACACCTCAATTTCCTTTACCACGAACACTATTTATATATGCCAGCAGACTATAAATTTATTTTACAAGCAAAAATTTCGGCTAAAATCTGCAAAATTCCAGAAAATTTTTGCAAATCGATGATGACTGGTGACTAGAATGTTGTTCAGGGAGATTCTGAAGTTTGACACGGAAAAAAACGAAGTGAAGGACATCACGCTAGACGTCAAGAACATTATCAAGCGTTCTCGAATAAAAGAAGGCATATGCAACGTGTTCTTTACAGGAACAACAGGCGGATTAATCATCAACGAGGATGAGCGCATGATATTCGAGGATGCAAAAAAGATTTTCGAGCGTTTGATCCCTTCAAACACGCTTTACATGCATACATCCAACAGCTTTTCGCACACGCGCGCGATGCTCATGGACTGCGAGAAAACGATTCCAGTATCCAACAACGCCCTCATATTGGGCAAGTGGCAGGCAATCCTGTTCGCGGAGATGGATGTGAACGGGCGCAATCGCGAGATTATCGTGACGATTTCTGGAGATTAATACTCTTTTCTTTGAAAAGAAAATAGTATTTGCTGCAAAGAGCAAAGCTCTTTGAGCTGTTGAATAACTATCGTTATTCAAACATATTCAAAAGAGACATGCGGTTAGTACAAAAATATTATTGAAAACTTTTAACCAACTTTTCAATCATTATTAAAAAATTTATTTAAGCTTTCGCGCCCTCGAGCGCGTTCTTGCAGTTGCAATTCCTTTGCGAAAGCATTGGAACGGCTGTTTGCAAAACTTTTTTCAGGTTGTCGATATTTTGCTTCATCGTTTGCTTAACCCCGTCCATGCTCACTGACTTCTCAGCGAACGTGTCATAGTCCGTAATCGTGGCGATGATTGAAAAACATACGCCTAACTCGCGCGCCAAGATTGCTTCGGGCACGCCGGTCATGCCAATGATGTCCGCGAATGTCCGGTAAAAGCGTGAAGCTGCCTTTGTAGAGAACTGCGGGCCTGCTATGCGCAGATACGTAGCAGATTGCTTGAATGGTACGCGAAGCTGCGTGCAGGACTTAATCAATGCGTCGCGCATCCTCGGACAGAACGGCTCTGCCATGGACACGTGATAGACTTCCGGGCCGTCATAGAACGTGACAGCATCTCCGGTATGGTTGATGAACTGGTCTGGCATAACAATCATGCCTGGCCTAAAATCTTCTTTCAAAGAGCCCACTGTGCAGCAACTAATGACTTGGTCAACACCCAGCTCCTTGAGAGCAAAAAGGTTCGCGCGGAAGTTTATCTTGTGCGGTGGCAGCGAGTGATTCTTGTTGTGACGATACATGACAAAAACGTCTTCGTAAGAAATCTTGCCATGAACAATATCAGAATGCGGGCCGTATGGCGTGTGCACCTTGACAGGAAACTGGTCCTCCAATAACTCACTTACGCCAGAGCCGGCAATGATTGCAAGCATATACTTAGTATGTTGTGAAATTTTTTATACCTGACTTTTAGGTAAGGCTGAAGGGTTTGGAAATTTTTACCTTTGAAATGGCTTCCCAACTTGTTCTTTACCTAAAAAATTAAACCTTTAAAAAATCTTCATAGAAAGTATTATCAGGGTGTAATCAAATGGAAGAAGAAATTGGCAAAATCATGCACTTTTACAACAAAATAGGCGTTGCTGCCATCGAACTAACCGGCGAGCTTAAGGTAGGCGACACTTTGCATGTCAAGAGCGATAGCACGGATTTCACATTCACAGTGGAGAGCATGCAGATAGAGCACGAAAGCGTCACCGAGGCAGGAGCTGGCGACCAGGTTGGCATCAGGGTGCCTGAGACTGTGCATGAAAATGACAAGCTGTTCAAGGTCGTTGAATAATTGATTGCCTTGTTTGGCTAAATTGTAAGTAATGAGTGTTGAGTGGGTTGGAATATTTTTCTATAAACTTCTACTGACTATTTCATGCTTTACTTAAAAATCAGTTATTTTAACCAGCAGCGCAAGAATAATTATGCTCAACATTGCTAGGCATATGGCATTGGCTGACGCAGTTACGCTCATAGGCTTATTCTTCGGCATTGCGTCCATATTTTTATCTCTGAATGGACTTTTTGTTTATGCTGCTGTTGCTATCCTTTTTGGCTTAATACTCGACGCGCTTGACGGCTACGTGGCGCGCGCTATGAAGCGCACAGGCGAGTTCGGCGTTCAATTAGATAGCTTATCAGACGCAGTCGTGTTCGGTGTTGCTGTCGCGATATTCGGCTATGCTATCGGGCTAAGTTCACTGCTTTCCATGGCTATACTCGCATTCTTTGTCGCGTGCGGATTGCTGCGTCTGGCGCGGTTTAACATAACCAAGAACACGACTAAAGGCGAGTACTTTGAAGGACTGCCCATACCAGCGAATACGGTTATACCATTCTTGTTTTTGGCGTTGCGCTACTTTGCGATAAACATTGAATACATGCTTGTCATCTATTTAATTTCGGCAATGCTGATGATTTCCGGCATAAGGGTTAAAAAGATATGAACGGATTCTAATCATGCAAATCTACGTAGAGACATACGGCTGCGCAGCAAACCAGAACGACAGCGAGCTCATGGCTGGCCTGCTGAAAACTGCTGGTTATGACGTTACGAATAACATCGAGCTGGCTGACATTGTTATAATCAACACGTGTATTGTAAAAACGACTACAGCAAACAAGTTGTATTTCAGGATAAAAACGTTAGAAGGCAGTGGGAAAAAACTAATCATCGCTGGCTGCATGCCTGCAGCTGAATTATCAAAGTTGCGTGATATAACCAATGCACCGGTAATCGGGCCTGACGCTGTTTCTGAGATTGCCAAGGTTGTTGCAGGCTTGATTAAAAACAAGACGTTTGAGGCGTTTGACGGCAAGTCCAAGATTGGATTGCCGCGCATATCTAAAAGCAAAGTTGTCTTTGTGCAACAGATATCACAGGGCTGCATGAACGAATGTTCATTTTGTGAAACATGTTTAGCGCGCGGCTCATTGAAATCGTACAACGACAACGCGATTGTAAAGGAGATCGCCGGCGCGAAATCCGCCGGGTTCAAAGAATTCTGGCTGACATCTCAAGACAACGGCTGTTATGGATTTGATTTCGATGAAAAGACAAACCTTGCAAAACTGATTTCAAAGATAACGCAAACGGTTAGAGGAAAATATTACCTGCGTATTGGCATGGTGAATCCACAACATGTAAAAAAGTTCTTGCCTCAACTGCTTGACGTCTACGATAATGAAAACATGTTCAAGTTCCTGC
>JBDRKV010000016.1:0-5529 GCA_043813745.1 Candidatus Aenigmatarchaeota archaeon
CCTGATAAAGCAGATAAAGGGACGCGCGCCTTTTGACGAATACATGGAAGACCAGATTATACCGTTCATGGCCCTGTCCTCGTTAGATAACAAGTCAACATCCATCATACGCGTCGGCCATTTGACCAAGCACACAGAAACCAACATCTGGATCGTTGAAAAGTTCTTGCCGGTCAAGTTCGAAGTAGGCGACAGGGTTATAGAGTGTAATCCTGTTTAACTTAAACAAGGCTTAAAAGGAAAAAAATATCATTTATAGTGGTCGTATAATGGTTACTGGAGCCGATATTGTTATAGGTTTCATTGTAATAATTATAGCTATTGCTTGGCTAATAGCATCGCCAATATCTTTTCTGATTGTTTTTGTACTAGTAGTCGGACTTATATTTTATATTCAAATGGGAGGAAGAAAAGAAGAAAACGAAAAGGCCGAGAAAAAACTTCAGGAAATTGAGGATTTCGTGTTTAAAGATGTTTCTTTGGAAAAAATAGAAAAATCTAAAATTCCTCATGTTAAAAAATTTATTGAAGCAGTCAACATATATAACAAAGGAAATAATAAAGAAGCGATAAAATTAGCTGAAGTCGCAAAGAAATTAAAATCTATAGACATTGAAAATAAGGAGCAAATAAAAAGAGAAATGTTGGAAAGAAAAGAAAGGCTAAAAAGAGAAATGTTTGTGAAACAACAATTGTCAAAAGGTTTAATGGAGTATAATGATAAATGGGTAACTAAGTCCCAATTCAAAAAATTGAAGGAAATAGAAATAGGTCTAGATAAAAATTTTTATAATATGTCTCCCTATGAATTTGAAGAATTTATAGGAAAATTGTTTAAAGCAATGGGTTATAGCACAATTGTTACAAAAGGTTCTGGTGATTTTGGAATAGATGTTATAGCAAAGAATGGGAAAGATACTATTGCAATTCAAGTAAAACGCTTTAACGATAGATCTTTAGTAACACCATCCGTTGTTCAAAGGACTATTGGCGCTATGGGGAGATTCGAGGCTAATAAATGCATGGTTATAACAAACGCACAATTTACAACTGCTGCTTTGGAGGCAGCGAAACATGAGCCAATTGAGTTGTGGGACAAAGACGACTTGCATAAGATGGTAAGAAAATATTTTATAGATAACATAACAAATTCCGATAAATAATTCAACCGGTAGCTAGTTTAATCACTTCTTAACTTTGTACATCTTTCCATGCCCAGGCACGACTAAATCAGCCGTTTTCAGAACAAGCTTTCTGCTCTCCTGTAATTTCTTTTTATCGCTGGCATATGGGTCGTCTTTTGGGTAATTTTCTTTCCAGAATACATCGCCGCATATTGCAATAACGCCCTTGCTTGTTTTGACAAGAAGCGTCAATCCATCGTAGTTATGTCCGGGTGTTTTTATTATCTGTATGTCTTTTGTGAATTGTGGTTTCCAATCATCAACCTTATCCTCGTGCCATATGCCCCAGTATTCCAGGGTCTTCGCCTTAGGAAACATCCCTATGTTTCTGTAATGATCTATATGGGAATGGGTTATGAAAACAAAATTAACATCGCTTACAGATAAATTTTCTTTCTGAAGCGCATCCACAAGCATTTTCTGGTCTTTCAGCACGCCTGGGTCAGTGACCATTACAATGCCACGATCTTTAATTAGAGTAATCGTAGGACAGGTTTTTTCTTCTCCGGTCTCTGCAGCAGCATCCGCTGATGTAAATCCCTCTACTAACATTTTAACGTCTGCCATAATATCAAATAGTTTCACAATTTAAATAAAACATAGTTCAGTCGGTGGAATCCAGAAAATCTCTTAGGATATCTGATTATTTCAATCGTGAAATACCCCATTCAGAATCAGAAAACTTTTTTCCTCCGAATAACCTAACAATCTCTTCCCTTATCGCGCTGACATCGCCCTTATTCAAGGGCTTTAATTTAGCGTAGTGCTTTGGATTTTCTTCCCTAGATTTCGCATATATCGCCTCGCCGTATTTATTGTATTTCGCGCTTTTTGCCCTGCCATAAAGGTGATAATGCAGATAAGGTCCTTCTGGTTTGAAAACACTCCAGTTGCCATTATCTTGGTAATTTACTCTTCCAATATCCACGCCTCGCTTGTTCATGACAGTCGTCATGGCCTGGCCGACAACAATGGTAAGCCTTATTAGTTCGATTGCAAGTTTCGGAGAAAGCTGTTGCCTATCAGCAACCCTTACTTTAGGCGTTATTTTTACATGACCGCCATCGTTCCTGTCATTATGAGGCTTCTCAACAGCTTCAACGATAAAATTTTTAGTTTCGTATATTAGCGCCATGATATCACTCCACAGCAACCTTCTTTTTTTTCTCTCGCGCTTCGCGTTTTTTCTGCATAACGACCTCGAGCAAGCCGTCTTCCAGCCGCGCGCTCGTCTTGCTAGGTTCTATCTCAGTAGGCAACGTGAACGTCCTGTGGAACGAGTTATGCGAGAGCTCCTGTTTGAAGAAGCCTTTTCCAGCTTCTTTGGTTTCGTGTTTTTTGTGGCCGCTTATCTCTATCGTGCGCTCTGTGACTTCCAAGTTGATTTCGCTCTTTTTGAATCCAGGCACCTCTACGCGCAAAATAAGTTCTTTGCCTGTGTCATGTACGTTCATCCTTGGCGTGCTGAAAACGTTCCTGAACACGTCCGATTGGACTTTCTCCGTGTCCTTGAACATGTTTTCAAAAGAAGGGACTTCCCAGTAGAACAGCGGTTTTTTCTTTTCCTTCATTACAATCACCTGATAGAATATAGAATCGGATGATATAAAAATTTATGAATCGCGTTTACTTCTGCATTGCCACGGCGTGCTGCTCGCGCGCAAGAATCTGTTTCACCAAAAAGCTGACCCCGCCCATCTTGGGCTGGCCGTGCCCTGGCAGCAGGTAGTTTGCATTGATACTGAGCAGCTTCTTCAATGAATCCATAAGCTGCTGCGTGTCCGCGCCAGGTATGTCAGTACGTCCGCGCGAGTCTGCAAACAGCGTGTCTCCGCTGATGAGTATTCCCTTGTTCTTCTCAAGCAAGCATATGGACCCAGGCGTGTGCCCTGGCGTCTCTATTACCGTGAAGTCAAAATGCGTCGTGTTTATTATATCTCCATCTTTCAGCAGCTTATCCGTGGTTATGCTGCGGCTGCTCTCTCCAAACCTTTCGGCTAACGTCCCGATTCCTGTAGTAAGCGCCTCGACATCGTTCTTATGTACGCCTATCTTCAGTCCTAACCAATCACGTAATTTTTTGTCTCCGCCCGTATGGTCGAAATGACAGTGCGTGTTAATGAGCGTTTTGATTTTATCCAGATCATATCCGCTATTTTCAATATCCTCGCGCGTTTCCGCGAAAAACTTGCCAGAACCAGCGTCAATTATTAGCTCGCCGTCAATTAGGTAAATATTGCTGTCGTAATTTATCCCGCCAATGAGCGTTATCCCCTTGAAAACATGCATACCAATCGTGCATATATTAGCGACTAATTCTTAAATATCTGTGAGGTCGTCTTTGGAATCCCTGGGCATAACATTTGGAATAGGCGTGCTAAATCCCGGCTCGGCAATTGCCTCTTTTTCAACAGCATGGCTTCCGTCAGAGATTCGTACTGTTAACTTATGCTTTCCAGGCGTCAAACGGATAGGTTTTGACATTGTATGAAACTGATTGGAGCCAGGAGGAAAATCAAACCTGGAAATAAGGTTTCCGTCTAGCATAAGTTCATAGCTCCTAAGGCCCTCGCGGTCGGTTGCCATGACATCCACAACAACAGCATCGTAGTTAGGTATAGTCCTTAAAGTGACCTGCGGCGGCAAATCCCTATTGCAATAGAACCACATGTTGGCTGCACCACAAGCAACGCCTGCCAGAAATACCAATACAGGTTTAACGTATTTCATAAGAAAAGAGTTCGCAGAAACACTTTTAAGCAATCAATTCCCTGCCCACAAGTCTATGCGCGTTGACGCTCAAAAATCCATTTTCGTTCTTTACGAAAACTAGGTTCCCTTTCGCAGCAACGACCTCACCAGCTAATGTGGTATTTTCCTTGACATCGAAAGCCTCTGGCTTTTCCAGGAGCTTGTCCAAGTTGTAGTATGCCCTCAGATCAAAAATGTCCGGCTCTATCAGGTAATTGAATTTACATTGTTTCAGCATTGCTATGGCATTCTGCATATTCTGCATTGTTATAGTCGGATCCGCGAACAACTCATTATGTTTTTGCGCACCGAGGACCCTGTCTGTGAGCTTCAGCGTGTTCTTGATCAATTGCTCTGTCTTGCGCGCGTTCCTGCCGTCTTTCACATAAGCGACGCGGGCGGCAAAATCCGCGCCCTGCTCCACGAATCTTTGCAAAAAACGGTATTCAAAGGACATTCCAACCTTGAGCAAAGAACCAAACCCAGCAAGGTATACGTAGTATGAGTTGCTGAAGCAACTAGATCGCTGCTTGTCGTTGGCGCAAGCGTTTCCATTGCAGTGCACGCATTTGGTAAAGTCGTCGCGTATTGCGCAGTGTTTGCACTGGTAGCCGCTTGCTATCTCCATCGTGGTAGAGCAATCAAAATGCTTGCCGTTCTTGTTGAAGCCGGTGCAGAATAGTTTTCCAAAAGTAAAGTCAACGCGTTGGTTTAGCAACTCTAACTCCATTTTCGACCCGTTGTTTATTACTAGCGTAGGCTTCCATTTCTTCCACTTGTAACCGATAATCTGCTTCATGCCCTCGTGACCTCGTAATATTTTTTCACCATGTCATCCATGTGGTTGTAAATATTATCCTTGAGGTCTCCTTTCAAGAAAGTAATAAACTCAGAGCCCTTTTTACCCGCGTTCGTCTCTATCTTAAACTGGTTGCGTATCATGTCCCTGAACAAAAGCATGTTAAACTCGTCCGTGCCATAGAACGAAAGCCATGCGTTGCTGAGTTCAATGAACTCCTTGGGCGTCCGTACATACTTCTTTTTCTTGGCAAGCAGATGGTAAAAGTAGTATGATAACTCATCAGAAAAACCATTCTTGACCATTAGTCGATTGGCAATCAATTGCTCCAGCAATCCGGAAATTTTTCCCTTGATATCCACGCCGTTGCGTTTCAGGTAGTAGAGATACATGCGTTGCATGACAAACGCAGCTGTGGCTTTTCCGTCGCGCGAAGCAATGGAAAAATCATCCAATGGTATATAAATTCTGTCTGCTGTTTCCCTTCCTATTGAAAAGGCCATCTCGTCCCAGGGCCAGCTCGAGAGCATCTTGGGCACGGTTTTATCAATAACCTTGGAGACGAACAATGACGCATCCGTCCTAACGCCGAAAAACTTGCGAATCTTCATAAATTAATTATGCCGTGGATTTATACTTATAGATTAAGACAGCCCCTTGTACTGCTTATACCATTCAATAGTCTTTCTAATACCCTCTTCTACGTTCGTTTTCGGCTCAAATCCCAGCTCGCTTTTAGCGAGAGTTATGTCGCACAGGCTTCGTATCGGGTCTGTGGGGCTTGCAAGAGCGTCC
>JBDRKV010000017.1:0-3410 GCA_043813745.1 Candidatus Aenigmatarchaeota archaeon
AAGAAATCAGCTGTCCCACGTACACTGCCCTGTAGCAGCGTTGCAGAACTTCTGGTCCAGGATGCTGTCCTGGTTATCTATCAGATAAGCCGTGTCACCAGCAGGCGGGTCGTTCCATATAGCAGCTCCGCGTCCCCAGTACAAGTCTGTTGCGTTGTTCGTGCCTGAACCTGTATGTATTCTAACTGAATCGTTCAAAATAAATGACGAAAATATGTACGTGTGATTGGGGGTGTCTTTCAGCTTCCAATCAGTAAAATCTGTTTCAATGCCTGAGCTGATTTCAACCCATTCGTCCAACGTTGTCGTTCCTTTCAATTGCATTGCTGAGATGAACGGGGCTGATGGCTGTACTGTTGTTGGCTGCGTCGTGGTTGACTGGACTGTCGTGGAAAGTGATGTTGTCTGGTTAATGGTAGATGTGGCTGTACCGACTGTTGTGGGTACTGTAGAAGTCGCATTGACTGTTGTTGAAATGCTCGTTGTTATAGTTGATTGCACTGTTGTCATGTCTGCTGGCTTTGAAAGGGGATTGGCGACTATCGCGTATATCAGCGCGAGCACGAGCAGTATTATGATAATGGTAAGGAAATCTTTCTCCCACATGTTTATCGAATAAGTTATGGTTTCAGGATTTTAAATGATTTTAATATTCCATGTCAATACGTAATTCTGTTAAACTTTTGAGGTGTATGCCTATCTTTTTCAAGTGATGGAGCATTTCTCGCTCGAATGGCGTTAGTTTTTCCTGACTTTTCCTGACCTTCTGAGTCATCTCGTTATCCATGTTGAATATCTCCACGACTTTTTCCTTATCAAATTTGTAGAACAAAGCATAATAGCGCTCGATTTGCTTTTTCATCTCATCGGCGAGCCATTTGATTAACTCGGACTTGATCTGTATCTTGTCTTCGAGCAGGTGTATGGCTGTGCGCTTGTATTCATCGCCTAAAAGCTCAAGCGTGAATATTATGTTATAAACTATTGGTGTTCTTCTGAAATCTGAATAGCCCTTCTTGTTCATGACACGCAAACAGAAATCCTCGAACCTGTCTATGTTTGTGTCCAGTATATGTATGTCCTTCAGGCAGGATTTCTTTCCGTCAATGCCATTGGTTATGTTTTCTGATTCATTTTTTAGTAAAAGAAAGATGCGTCGTAATGCATTGTCGAACTCCTTGTACGTTGTTTCGCCAAGTTCCTTTAGTCTACAATATTTTTCCTTCTGGTCAATAACTTCCATGCCTATCAGGCGGTTTGCCAGGGCTTGTATGGTTTCTATCGCGCTCATTGCGCTGATGTCCTCTCCTTTCAAACAGTCCAGCGTATTGTAGGAAAATGCGGAAAATATCTTTCTTTTCTCATGTCCATTGAGTCCAGTAACGGTTATTTCATTATAACCTGCGCGGTATGCAGACGAAACAAAACGCCATATCAGTTCTGGCGACAATCCGGATATGTCTATCGTGGTTTCAGAAAGACTTGGGCCATTTTCTGTTGTAATCATCAGGGCCTTGTCCTGCTCGCATACCTCTATCTCCGAGCCTGGCGTTACGCCGTATCTCTTGACCCATTGGCTAGGCAATGTTACAGTCAATGTGTTGTGGCCCTGCTTGATAACCTTCCTTAACATAAAAACGCCTGAACCCTGCAAATTTATTGTATGTATATAAATTTAAGCTTTTACATATTGAAAGTTATACTATATATATTCAATATATACAATAGGGTTTGACTATATTCATTATTGGCAAAATGTATTAATTAAACTGGGCATTGTTTCTGTATGAATGATACACAGTTGGCTACATTGAGGGGACATGTTGGCAAGCCTGTTTTGATTGAGCTATATCATAGACGGGATGCGTTTGTTAGAAATGAACAAATTCATGCTGGCACAACAGAATTATACAGGGGCATTCTTCACGACGCAGGGGAGGGTTTTGTTTCTGTTGACGGGTTTGTACTTCCATTCAGATGGCCTGCTAGAGCGTCTGATGCTAAACCAGCTGAAGTAGATGACTGGGAATTTACAGAAGAGACATTTGTAACATACATTTCTGACGGAAACGGAACCCTATTTCATGATGAACGAGAATCCGTTCCCAAGGAATTGAGAAAGTCGGCTGGCTCATGTTGAGGTGATTAGATGGATGCAAATATAGATGTTTTGAAGGACATGGTTGGACAGCAGGTTTCTGTTGAAGTATGGCAACGGACAAAATCGTGTCTTAATCGCCGTCTGCTTGAGCGCGACTGGAGGCGATCTTACGTGGGGTGCCTAAAGGGCGTTGATGAAAATGGCGTCGTTATTAGCGGTGATGTTGGCGATAGAAATTTTAGATATGCTCCAAGAGATTTGGTCGTGTCAAAAACAAAACCGATTTATGACAGGGGTGGCTATGACTATGATGAAATGGGTGTATTGATTTCAATGAGCGATAATAGCGGACATATACAATACAAGGCCAATGGCAACACAATACCTGAGGGGGTCAGAAATTTGCCAGTCTTTGAAATCGAGCCGCCATCTTTGGGTGACGATGAATGAATAAAACCATGAATGTAGGCGCAACGCAACTGACGCTGGCAGAAGACGAGGAGAGATGCCGTGTCTGTGATGTGATTATCAAAAGAAAAGCGGCTGTTGTCCTAAAGAACTATGGTGGTGCCGGAGACATATATTTTTGCAGCGCTGACCATAGTAAATGGTATAAAGTATCAAGCGATTGATTTTGTTTTTTATTTTTTCTTATTTATTTGCCTTCCAGTTATCAGTTCTCAAATCCATTTACAGTATATTGAAAACTATACGCGATATTTTCATATACCAACACTCGTGTAGAATACATTACATTGTAAAAATATTGGATAAAGATTTTATAAGCCGCGCGAACTTTTCTGCATGGCTAGTAAAAAATTGCGCATTGGCATCATTGGAATGGGCGACGCAGTCTTGGATTATTTTTATCCTGCGCTGAAAGATTTTGAAAAAAATGGTTTTGTGGAATTGAAAGCACTTGCTGACATAGGAAGAATGGATGAATGTACAGGAGAATTGAAAGAAAAAATAGCTCAAGATAAGTTGCAGTATTTTCAGGTAGATAACCAATCATGCAAGCTACCTGATGAATTTTTTGAAGGCGTTGATGCTGTCTATATAGCAACGCCGAATGACACGCACAAGGCGTATACGTTGCAATGTATTGAAAAAGGCAAGCATGTTCTCTGCGAAAAACCATTGGCGTCCGGCATAGCGGACGTTTCTGAGATGGCACGCGTTGCTGCACTTAATCCAAAACTTGTGTGCATGGATGCTGCGCACTATGTTTACAAAGACCCGTGTCTTGCGCTGTATGATAACGATTCTTTGGTAAAGGAAATGATGCAAAATTTTAAATCAGATGGTG
>JBDRKV010000018.1:0-10989 GCA_043813745.1 Candidatus Aenigmatarchaeota archaeon
TGTTAACAATGCGAAAAAATGTCCCACAAGTGTGGGATTTTATCAGAATTTAATATATTCTTTGCAATATAACAATCAATATAAGCACGTCATGTGAAATAATTTGTATAGTGAGACGTATGACTACAAGCTTCCGTAATAATTTCATGGGATCTGGTTGCTTCAAGCCATACGTATATTCCGTCCTGACATGCACAATTAAAACCACAGGTTAGGTCGGGATGATTTTTCTGCATGAACCGCAGAAGATGACCACAAAACTGTGTTCCTTATTGGAGTTTTATTGAAATCGTTTTCGAGAATTTTTCGATTAGAGGAAGAAAGGTGGTGCAAAATGTTTGTACCAAAATGCGGGCAATGCAGAAGGGAAATGAGAATATCTGAAAAATCCGGGGATTTTGTAGAAGCTAGATGCTTTGGCTGCGGAATAAAAGTCTATGTATGGGACGAATGAGGTGATGGAAATGAAAAATACTGCAAGCAGTCAGAATCCAGTATGCTGCGGGAAAGAAATGGAAGTAAGAACACATATTGGTCCGTTCCTGGTAGCTAGATGTAGTGTGTGCGGCGATAGCGTGTACATAAAATCCGGGAGCACTGAAAAGCCGCAGATGATCAGCGACTAGTTTTCTAGCAGACGGTTTATTTATATTACATTGTTAATTGTGGTTACATGGAAACTGAAAAAACTAAAAACGTGCGCACTGCATGTAAAATAAGCCTGAAGATAATAACTGGCGTAGAAAAGAAACTTGCCTGCGGAATGACTGAAAAAGATATCAAAAAAGAAGTTCTTGCAGGGATGAGAAAATATAAGGTCAAGCCGTGTTTTCCGGCAATTGTTGCGTTCAATTCTGATGAGATACATCACAAATCTTCTGATAAAAAGATTACCGGAAAAGGTTTTTTGATACTGGATGTAGGCGTCAAGTATCGTGGCTACTGCTCTGACATAACTCGCACGATCTTCATAGGCCGTATGAGCGCGAGCGAAAAGAACATATACAAACTCATTGCCAATGCGCAACAAGCGCTCTTCAGCTCAATAAAACCTGGTATGACTGCCGGAGCATTGCAAAAGACTGTGTCGGATTATTTTGTAAAAAACAAATTCAAAGTCCTGCACGCATTCGGACATTGTGTCGGACGGCGCGTACATGACAAGCCGAAGTTCAGAAAAAATACGGTCATTGAGGAAGGGATGATAATTGCAGTTGAGCCAGGACTATATGGAAAAATAAAAGGCAAACAATTCGGCTGCCGCATAGAAGACGTTGTTTTGGTTACGAAGCACGGGTGTAAGCTACTAAGCTAGATCGTTTATTGACAGCACGCACATCGTATCCGGATACTTCAGGTTTTCCTGAACTTCTGTTCCCACCACGAATCTGATTTTGCGCTGCAATGCCATGTCCACCAGGCTTTGATTTATCTTTGAATCAAGGATTATCGTGCTGGTGTTTGGATAATCATTAATCATTGCCAACAGCTCGCTGAGCGGAATTTTTGCAATCACCTTGCTATCATTTGCAAGCACCACGGCACGTGTGCCTATTAAGCTTCCAATGGACTCTTTAAAGAACTTTTTTGCTTCACTGCCCAATACTGCCTTCTGCCTTTTTTCTACATAATCCGCGACTGGTTTCTCTGCGTCCTTTAGTTCGCGCTTGTCTAATTTATCAGTTGGTATCTTTTCGCGCAACGCCTTGTATATTTGTTTCTTTGTCAACTCTTCTACTTCATAGCCGTCTTCGGCGCGCGTAACGTAATCAATATTTGCTACCGACAATAATTTTTTCAAATCTAATGTACCACCGCGGTCTCCGTCTACGAATGCGGTTGTTATTTTTTCCTGCGTCAATTTAATCAATGCGTCTGGTATCTTGCTGCCGTCAATGGCGATAACGTTTCTTACGCCGTTCTTCAACAGGTTAATAACGTCTGCACGACCTTCAACAACTGTTATCTCGTCGGCGTTCTCTATGTCCGGTCCGCAGCTTAAGCCAAAATAATCTCCTACTTCGCATGTGCGGACTGCCTCACGAATCATCTCTGTAAGCTCGTTGGAGCCAGGGGATCCGTCTGATATCATAGTCTGTAATATCTCTTTTGCGCGGTCCACTGCATACCTGCGCTTCACAGAGCGCACGTCCTCGACTTTCTCGACCTTTATGCTTGCTTCGCACGGGCCGACCTTGTCTATGGTCTCCAGAGAAGACGCTATCAACGAGGTCTCGCTGGCATCCAGTGAGCACGGTATAGTTACCTCTGCCTCGCTTGCCCCGTCAGGAGCGCGCTTTATCTCTACTTCTATGCGGCCGACGCGACCAGTACGCTGAAGCTCGCGTAAATCTAAATCATTGCCTAACAAGCCCTCGGTCTGGCCGAAGATTGCTCCTATTATGTCCGGCTTCTCAACAACGCCACTTGCCTTTAGTCTCGCGACTATTACATATTTTGCAAAATTCTGCGCTAGTTTACCCATTTTAATCACTACCCTGATTTTTTTCAAAATCAGTCTAGACCATATTACAGGTCTGACTGTTTCGATTGCACAGACAGAAAAAGTTCGTTAAATGCTTACGCCAGTATATGCGGGCCAAATACCGAATAAACATCAAATCTTGCCAACATGTTAATCACGTTGTTTATAATCTCGAACTTTTCTGTCAGTTAATTATTATTTGATAATAAAGAGTGTGGAGAAAGATTTTTAAACTGATAAAAAGTGGCCCTGTTCCTCTTGAAACAGTCCAGCGCCATATTAAGCTGATGAAAATATTTCCCGTCACATACCCTGATGCTCTTGCATCAGTCTATACCATATTACGATTATGAAAATATTTCCCGTCACTAACACTACCTGTCATACCACGGCTGACGCCGGAAGGTCTGGCAGCTGAGGGTGACGGGATTGATAAAATATTAGGGGGATGGATTTTAAAGCATTTGTTGTCACGCGAATTCCTTCTTCACTGCATGGATAATTTCATTCATGTTCTTCTCGGACCTGCTACGCAGGTCCTTGTACAGGCGCTTGAAGTAAAATTCGTTCCATACGGAGGAGACAAAGCCCTTGCTCTCCGATTCAACAGTGGACACAGAACCCTGCATTCTCACTGAAAGCGAATCATTTTCTCCGAATATCTTGAATAATAAGTTGTAGCTTGTTCGGCTATCCAGGTGCTTTACGAGTTCGAATATCATCTTGGCGCGTCTCTGCGGGCCGTTTGTCTGGAAACTTTGGTCTATGGTATTGGTATGTCCGAAGCGCGAAACAAAATCGTTTATAGAAAGAATTGTGTCGAATACGTTGTCTGATTCTATGTTCAATGACCTGTCTATGAAGGTTTCGGTAATATGCATAATTAAAATTCCGTCAGCTTATATATAACTTTGCGGTGGATGGTAATTATGGTCAAGGCATATTCCAAAGGCTATCGCCTAGAGCGAAAACTGGTCCACCTGCTGAGCGACAGGGGTTATATGGTCATGCGCTCGCCGCGCAGCGGCAGGATGAACGTGCCTGCGCCTGATATTGTCGCTGTGAAGAACGGGCGCGTGTTTGTAATAGAGTGTAAGAACCATGCTAACGCGTTCACAGTTGAAAAGGGGCAGCTTGATCAACTAAGGGCATGGGTTGACAAGGCCGGAGCAACGGCGTACGTTGCATGGAACATGCCGAAAACGGGCTTAATGTTCTTGAAACTTGATGACGTGGCTGCTAATAATGGAAACATAGGTAAAAAATTTGCAATGGAGAAAGGTACGAAGCTGGACACGATTGAAAACTGATTTTCTTTGTTTGTTTATAAACTTAACTGATGAACAACATATTTATTGACGAATATCAATACGACAGTGATATCATGACTATTATAGATGTTACCAAGGATGACCTGAGCAGGAAGATTGCTGGTGAAATCGTTTTATCGGAAACGCCCGGCAAGACCATAAAGAAATGGCGGGAGATATTCCGCATACCACAGAACGTCTTAGCCAAAGAGATAAGCGTGATGCCTTCGGTAATCTCTGATTATGAAAATGGACGACGCAAGTCTCCGGGTATAAAAATAATCAGGAAAATCGTTGCCGCGATGCTGAGCATTGACGAGAAAAATGGCGGCAATGTGCTGAAGAATTTCTTTGACTACAGGGAAAGCAGCGTGCATGAGGCCATAATCGACATAAAGGAATTTGTTGAGCCTGTTGAAATCAAGAAAATCCTAAAGGTAATCAACGGGGAGGTGCTGATAAATCCGGTGAGCACGAAAGTTTATGGATATACGATAGTTGATTCCATAAAAGCCATTGTTAATCTCACGCCGGACGAGCTGAAAAGAATATACGGCATGTCCACTGAGCGCGTGCTGATATTTACGAATGTTTCTACAGGACGGTCGCCTTTGATTGCCATAAAGGTCACGTCGCTCAAGCCAGCACTGGTCGTTTTGCACGGCATAAATATAAAGAAAGTGGACGAGTTAGCTCAGCGCATTGCTAAAGTAGAAAATATAGGCATTGCAACGACTGAAACGGACATCAAAGAAATCATGAAGAATTTAAGGGCTGTTGGCTGACTAGAAACTCAAATTATGATTTATCGACAAATTGGTTGAGCCATGCCACGACTTCTTCTAGATCTTCCATGGGCCCAACGTGTTCTGGTGAATATCTCTCAAGCTTTTCAGCGCTAACCTGCATGCTGTTGCATTCTATAAAATCAATGGAAAATCTTGAGCCGCGATGCGACCGGATTGCCGCGCTTTTCCAGGTCTCTCTATTGTTTGTTATATCTACATTTCCATGAACAAATTCAAACGGCGCGCCGGATACCTCTTTTCTTGGTATTAGAGCAAAGCCTACTTGTGCTGAAACTTCTGAGACATAAATATTTGGCAGGTAGGCATTATACGTGGCTATATAGGTTGTCTGCAGGCTTCCTGCGAAGCGCCTAACTTTTACTGACAGGGCCAATGGTGGTTCACCGATTTCTGTGTATGCTCCATTAAGTATGGACTTATCAAATATTTCCGGATGCTGCTTCAAAAACTGCAGAAGTGTTTCATTACCTTGGCTGAAACTGCTGGCAATGCTAGAAACAATCCTTGGCACTTCAGCTAACACTGTCCATTCTTCTGGTATTAGTATGCCTGCTGCATCCAGCTCTTCCAGGCCGGTTTTAATGTCGTTGGCTGCGATTTCATCAGACCTCTCGAAATCTTTTAGTTTGTGTTTGAAATGACGATGGACGTCTAGGTCATTACAACGCCATCGCCGTGGGAGGCAAAATTTTCTTCCCATCTCCGCATACGCCGTGAGCGTGGCAAGCGGGTTTGGTGGACGGAACAAATAACCGACCGGATATCTTGTGTCAATACCGCTCCCGTGGCAAATATTCAGATAGCCACTGGCGCGCTGCATTCGTTCGGCATTGCCTTGGACGCTTCTTCTAGACCAAAACATAAATTTACTATGTTAATAATTCTTTTAAGGCTTGGTTTTGGATTCAGAAAACTGTTTCTAATATCGCGCCTGCAACAATAAATGCTTCGCCTAGGATCAAAATGAATAATGCATCTTTCAGGACTTCGCGGAACTTATTGCTTTCGAGCTCTTCTCGAATGATGCCTACGGAGAGAATACCGCCTGCAAGACCAGCCATGATATATCCGAGGATTTCGGGAATACCCCATATTGCTATTGATGCCAGGCCGGCTGGCACGCCTAATATGAAAGCCACGATTGAATTTGTCCCGGATTGCATCATTGGAGCGATTGCTTTCAGTCCGATGTAAACGGATATTATGGACGCATTCCACGCCAGGACAAATATACCGCCTGTGCCAAGCAGCGCGGATAATATGAACGCGAGTATCATTACGCGGCTGTTGTTGAAAAAGTACCTGAAGAATATTTCCAGAGAGACGGTTGCGTTACCACTCGTGTACTGCGCGAGCGCGGGCTGTGCTACTTGTAAATCAAAGACTTTACCGTATTGCGGCATGAATGCGAATATTATAGTCATGCCCACGACAATACCAAGGAAATACGCGCTGTAGATGACAATTGTTTTCTTGTGACGTAGAAGCAAATTTACGTCAGACGGGTTCTTGTCCTTGTGCTCGGCAATGAGATCGTCCTTGAGCTCTTCTTTCTTGAATATATGATAGAAGAACGGGATGAACATGATTGTTATTATGGATATCGTCAATATCGAGGACTGCTCTGGAAACAGTGAAAATGCGAAAATCACGGCAACAAAGCAAAATATTATCGCAATAACAAAAACCTTCAACGGGCTTCCCGCCGCGTTTTCAGGATTTAGTATGGATTCCAGGACCATAAATTATATTTGACCATGGTTTATAAATAGAATTTGCCGAAGGCGCCAGCATGGTATTTAAAAACATGTGCTTCTTTTGTTATTTAATTCTTTTGCAACTATTGGTGTATTGCTAATGAATGGAGATGTAGGAATAGCTGGATATGGGTGTTACGTGCCTAGGCTACGTATAAAAGTGGAAGAGATTTCGCGCGTGTGGGGCAAGAATGCGGAGAACATAAAGAAATCGCTGTTAATAGAGGAAAAGAGCGTGCCTGACGCGGACGAAGATACGATAACGATAAGCGTAGAGGCTGGAAAGAACGCAATAAAATGCGCCGGAATTGACGCTAAACTAATCGGGGCTTTGTTCATAGGTTCTGAAAGCCACCCTTATGTTGTCAAGCCTTCTGGTACTGTCGTCTCAGAAGCGCTTTGCCTGAGCAACAATCTGATGATGGCTGACCTGGAATTTGCGTGTAAGGCTGGCACGGCTGCGATGCAGATATGCCACGCACTGGTAAAATCCGGTGAAATTAATTATGGCATGGCTATTGGCGCGGACACGTCGCAAGGAAGGCCTGGTGATGCTTTAGAGTATACGGCTGCTGCTGGCGGGGCTGCGTTCATTATTGGCCGCGAGCCTTTGGCAGTCATGGAAGCAACGTGCTCGTTTGCCACAGACACGCCGGATTTCTGGCGCAGGGAAGGCGAAGATTACCCGCGCCATGGCGCGCGATTCACAGGCGAGCCTGCGTATTTCAAGCACGTACAAACTGCAACAGACATGCTGCTGGAAAAAACCGGATTCAAACCAACTGATTTTAGCTATGTTGTATTTCACATGCCCAATGGAAAATTCCCGACACGGCTTTACAAGAAATACGGCTTTGGCGAGGAGCAATGGAAGCCCGGGTTTGTCGTACAGAAAATTGGCAACTGTTATTCTGGCTCGAGCATACTGGGTTTGTGCGGAATATTGGATATCGCCAAGCCTGGTGAAAGAATTTTAATGACGTCCTTTGGCTCTGGGGCCGGGGCGGATTCGTTTTCATTCCTGGTCACGGATAAAATTATTGAAAGGCGCAAACAAAAACCTACGCTGGATGATTACATCCGTGAAAAAAAATATATTGACTATGGAATGTACGTGAAACTGAGGAAGAAACTAATAATGTGAGCGGCCAAAGAAAAGTGGACTGGAGTAAATATAATTAAAATAATTAAAACGGAGACGTTTGAAAACATGAAACGCATTGCGATAATCGGGATCGGACAAACGAAATTCGGAGAGCACTGGACGCGCTCGCTGCGAGACCTTAGCACTGAAGCAGGAGCGCGCGCGCTCGAGGATGCCGGCATTGGAGGCAAGAGTATTGAAGCATTGTTTATTGGTAATATGAGTGCCGGGCGATTCGTAGAGCAGGAACATCTTGGAGCGCTGGCTGTTGACCAGGCTGGTTTGATTCCGATACCTGCAACGCGATGCGAGGCTGCGTGCGCTTCAGGCGCATTGGCGTTCAAGAAAGCACTGAACGCGATTGCTTCTGACGAGCATGGGATTGTGATGGCTGCGGGCGCTGAGAAGATGACTGATATTGCGGAGAGCAACGTTACATCGACATTGATGGGTGCTGGAGACCAGGAATGGGAGGCATCGGTTGGGCTCACGTTTGCTGGCTTGTACGCGCTGCTTGCGAAAGTCCATATGAAAACGTTCGGCACGACACGGGAGCAGATGGCGCTGGTATCTGTTAATAATCACAAGAACGGCGTGCATAATGCGAGCGCGCAGTTTCCATTTGCTATTACTGTTGAAGACGTATTGAACTCTTCGGTTATTGCCGAGCCGCTGCGCATGTTGGATTGCTCGCCGATATCAGACGGCGCTGCTGCGATAATACTTGCATCAGAAGAAAAAGTCCGCGAATTGAGAAAACTAGACCTGCTGAAAAAAGAGCCTATATGGGTCGTGGGCAGCGGGCAGGCGTCTGATACGCTTGCGTTGCACGATCGTGCTTCGCTGACAGAGATGATGGCAACAAAAATCGCGAGCAAAAAGGCGTACGAGCAGTCTGCTCTTGGGCCGAATGATATTGATGTTGTAGAAGTGCATGATTGTTTCTCGATAAACGAAATCATTGCTGTTGAAGATTTGGGATTTTGTGAAAAGGGAAAAGGCGGTAAGTTTGTTGAGGATGGAAAGATTGCAATAAACGGCGAAAAACCCGTGAACACGACTGGCGGGCTCAAGTCAATAGGACACCCTGTTGGCGCGACCGGGATAAGGCAATTAACTGACCTGACAAAACAGCTGCGCGGGGAATGCGGCGTACTGCAGGTTAATGGATGCAGGAACGGGCTGGCATTGAATATCGGCGGGTCTGGCGCAACCGCGGTTGTGCATGTTTTGAGAAAAATGGATGATTGAGATGCAAATAATTAATATGATTATTAGAATTTTGGGGGGCGATAGTAGTGGCGCATGAATCTGTTCCGTTATTTTGGCGTTTGAAGGAAAATAGATATAATCTAGTAGGTACTGAGTGCAAGACGTGCGGAAAAAAATTCTTTCCGCCACGTTTTCTATGTACCATATGCAGGAGACGGGGTAAGATAGAAAAATACACGTTTAGTAGAAAGGGTAAGATAATTTCATTCACGATAATACATGTCGCGCCGGCGGGGTTTGAAAAAATCGCGCCTTATGCTGTCGCGCTTATAGAAGTGGATGGTGTACTTATAAGCGGGCAGATAACGTCTTCTGATCTGGATATAATAAAAGACGGTTCCGTGGTTGTTCCTGTGTTTAGAAAGATGTCTGAGGGTGAGCACGGCGGCCTTATTTATTACGGGATTAAATGGAAGATTGTTGAAAATTAAATAAATGCCACCGACCCGTTGGTTTCTTATCGAAATGTTCTGGAAATATTATATAAAAATGTATAAAATTATGGAAAATTTCAAGTGGAAAACAGACGTATTATAACATTGTTATATAAAAAATATAATTATATATAGGGTTCCATGTGCAGTGATGGGGTGGGCGGACGAGGATTGAAAATATAGGATGCTAACCCTAGTTTCTCGTAGAGATAATCATTTATAATTCCAAAAGAAATAAAGGTTGGTGTGTGGCGTTCATATGGAACAAAAGAATATTTTCTCAAAGTTCTCTGGAAAGAGCGTGTTTAAGAATAAGGACGTGTTGTCCATAAATTTCATACCAAATAAAATCATACATAGGGACGAACAAATAACTGGGTTGACTGCTGCGCTCTCGCCTGCGCTCAAAGGCTACCAGCCGAGTAATATTTTCGTGTATGGTAAGACAGGCACGGGAAAATCCATGTCCATACGTTTTGTGCTAGACCAGCTCGTGCAGGCTGCATCGGGTAAAGTAAGTATAAAGTCCATCTACGTGAACTGTAAGATGAAGTGTGTTGCTGACACTGAATATAGGTTGTTTGCTCAACTACTGAAGGAGCTGGGTGTGCATGTGCCGGACACCGGGCTGCCTACTGACGTATTGTACAGACAGTTCTTTGAGAAAATTGATGAAAAGAAACAAATTATTATCCTTGCGCTGGATGAGATAGACACGCTTGTCAAGAAAATGGGCGACGAGTTTCTCTACAACCTTACACGCGCCGGAAGCGAGCTTAAGAACGCAGGTATAAGTCTGGTTGGAATAACAAACGACTTATCGTTCTCGGATCTGCTTGATGCTCGCGTGAAATCTTCGCTAGGAGAGGAGGAAATATTGTTCAAACCATACAACGCAATACAATTGAAAGATATATTGAATGAGCGCGTGAAAGCAGCGTTCAATGACCACACGGCCCCGGATATAGTGATAAGTAAGTGCGCTGCTCTTGCCGCGCAAGAGCACGGTGACGCAAGACGCGCGCTGAATCTTTTGCGTGTTGCCGGTGAGATTGCGGAAAGAAACGGCAGCGACACGATAATGGAAGAGCATGTGGACAACGCCGAGGGTAAGATAGATTCGGACAGGATAATAGAATCTGTGCGCGCGCTTCCAAGGCAGTCGCAGCTCGTTCTGATGTCTGTAATAAAATTATGCAAGGAAAACACGAGGAAGGAGATAACAACAGGAGACGTGTTTGATAAATACAGGAAGATATGCGCAGAGGTTGGGTACAAGGAACTTACGCAGAGGCGTGTAAGCGATCTTGTTGGAGAATTGGACATGCTTGGTATAATAACAGCAGTCGTTGTTTCAACAGGCAGGTACGGTAGGAGCAGGAAGATATCGCTTGCAATAAGCGGCGGAATACTTGAAAACGTAGAAAGCGTCTTGAAGCATCAATTCAATTAAAAAATTATAAAAAGGAGTTTTTATGGAGAAGACATCTATTGTTGAATTTTTCATGCAGAAAAACCACCTGCTTACTCCGGATGCTCTTGAAAAGCTAAACAAGACTGGTATTGACTCGTTATCTATCATGGAAAATAAATTCATACTCGGTTCAAATGATATAGGACCCGGAAAAAAACTACACATACTTAAAAATTTTTCTGAAACTAATAAAACAGTTGACGTCCATGAAATAGCGCAACGCTACATGAGGAAATACGATATCATAAAAAACATAATCGTGAAGCGGACTAATCATAACTTCGTTTCAATGAGCAATCTACCC
>JBDRKV010000019.1:0-9953 GCA_043813745.1 Candidatus Aenigmatarchaeota archaeon
ATTCCAAAAGGAAAAGTAACAACATACAAAATCCTGGCGGAAAAGCTAAAAACAAGCCCGCGCACAGTCGCGGCGATATTGAGAAAAAACAAAAATTACAGTTATCCATGCTACAAAGTCGTTTGCAGCAATGGTAGTTTGGGCGGTTATAACCGCGGAATAAAAATCAAAATCAGTTTGCTGGAAAAAGATGGAACAAAAGTCAGCAACAAAAAAATCGTTGATTTCAGAAAAAGATTATTCAGATTTTGATTTACCAGTAAATTCAATCGCGCCTGTATCCAGCAGCTATTCCCCCAGCTATAGCTGCAGCAACACTGCCAAACACCTGTGTCATATGGCGCTCGGCTTCCGTGGTTAAATTACTAGCCATTAATGTATCAGCACAGCCCAGATTATAACCAATGCCGTACATGCCAGCGCTAAAGAACAAAATACCTAATACAGCAGAAATCGACCCGAAAACACCAGATTTCTGGTAAGCTTGCGTATTTATTCACCTTTCTTCTCGTCGTCTTTCTTCTCAACATTCTTCGGAGGCTCACCAGCAGTCACTATAGGAAACCTTATAGGCGGAGGCAATTTCAGGTCCGTGCTGATCATTATCGCTTTTGTCAGAGAATTTCTGTAGATGACATTCATCACGTCCAGCGCGACATCTGCGTCCATTGCTTTCTTTGCTTCCCAGTCTTTCAGAATGTCGTCGGCCTTGTCGCTCTGGTAGAGAACCACGCCCCTGAGCTTGATTTCGCCAACTTTTGGCTTGTAATTCACATTGAACACGAATTCAATACTCAGAACGCCTTTCAATCCGGCAATGGAAATATCGGCTTTTTTTATGCTTTCAATATTAGGTCCGGAATTTATGCTTACCTCGCCGTCTATCCTTTCATCATTAACTTTTGCCGCGATTTCAGTCAGATTAAATCCAATTACAGACATTTTTAGTCACCTTATACAACTCTTCAATACCACGAACTTATTTATAGTTTTTGACATTAAGATGTATACTGAAGAAACAGCAAAGTTTTTAAATGCTTAACATGACAGGTGAAATTTTAATGGACCTAACACCAGCAGAAGGAAAAGTGCTGAGGATCATTGCTGAAATGAACCTCGCGAGGCAGTTTGACATACAGCGTGCGCTGCTCAACAACGGCTTCAATACGCAGGAAGATGACATTGAAACAATAATATCCAATGCAACCAACGAGCTGATGCACAAGAAGCTAGTGACAAAAATTCACCCCATAGGATTTGCTTGTTTTATCATAACAAAGCAGGGCACTTCCCTGCTGAACACGATTAAGAAATAGCCCCGCCAGGATATTCGGAGCCACTTAGGGTTTCCAAGGGAATGTGCGACCGAAGGTGCACCTTTTCCGCGAGCGCTTTCCTAAAGGGCTCATTCGAACCTGGGTCAATTGGTCCAGAGCCAATTATCCTTGACCACTAGACTACAGGGCTGTTTTGAATAGATGTTAACTATTTGTCGAAACGCATAAAAAAGGTTTTTTATGCAACGAAAAACATAATTATATAGCAAATTATATGGTCTAGACTGATGCGAGAGCATCAGGGTAGTGGTTGTATGCTGCCTAAAATCCAACGCATTGACTTCGGCAACATAAGAATAAACAATGAAGAGCACAAGGAAAACGATTTGATTCTTTTCTGGGACGGTGTCCATAAAAAGGATAAGTCCCACGTGATGACATTGGATAATTTCAAACAGCTTGCGATTCGCGAGCCGGATATAGTGATATTTGGCATAGGCTTCAATGAAGGCGTCAAGCTTGACACGCGCATATTGCGCGAAGCGCAGAGAGAAAACATTGAGGTTCTTGTCAAGAAAACACCAGAGGCACTGGATGAGTTCAAGCGTCTCTCGCACCGCGGCAAGCGCGTGGCGGCCATGGTGCATATTACGTGCTAAGTTTTGCAAACAGTTATAAATTCACCCGTCCAAATATCCTAAGGGGTTACATGAACAAACAAACAAGGAAACAGATGTGGGTTTTTATCGTCATTATTTTGTTTTTCGGCTCTACAATAGCCTACAGCATCCTGCAGGCCCTGGGCGTTGCCCCAACCGGACCGGTGGCGCCGACCATACCATCAGAACGCATATTCAAGTCCGAGAATCAAACAATAGAGGATTTGTTAATTCAGTATCAATATTCAGTTCTAAAGTTCTACTACGACGGCACGTGTTGTCAGGACATCATTGTATACATTGAGTCCATACCAGAATCAACCGGCCGCCAGCTTGCTGTGTTTGAAATAACTTCAAACACAACCGAACCATATGCAACGATCAAAAGCCTGAAAGGCGACAAAACAATCCAGCAACCAACAAGAAAGTCAATCCTTGATCTATTATGCGATTATATCGCCAAGCCGCCTGTTGAATGCGGCCTGAGATATATAAGCAATACATCATCAAAGACCAATGTCACGTCCTGATGTTTTCCTAGAATTTGCTAGAAAGCTTGTTTTCCATTTCTTCAACTTCTTTCATGAAGCGTTGTAGCGTTTTCTCCAGCTCATCCTTGTTCACGTGTAGAATATTAGTCATCTCGCGAATGATTCGCGACTCGTCTATTTTACTCATTTTTTCACGTCCTCCAGCTCTTTACATATCTTGTCCACATCAGGCTTCTTCTTGTACACGCCTTGCGCAAACGCGTGCGAGCCACCGCCACCGCCGCCAAGTTCCTTACACAGCTTGTGCAGGAATTTTCCGACATCCAATTTGGTGCCGCTAGCTGCAACAACGCTATTGTCATTACCGAACAAAACCATAACGCGCGCGCCGACATCCTTTGTTATGGCCTTGAGTTCACTTACATTAAGATCAAGCTGTCGTACAATAATGTCGCCCTTGCCGAGTTCTTTGGCAACTTTCTCGCCACGCGTCTTTGCTTCCTCTTCTATTTTTTTCTGCAGGCTTTTCCATTTTTCAAACAGCTCATCGGTTTTTTTAACGAGATTACTTTCCTTACAGCCCAATATCTTCATGCAGTTCAAAACAATCTTCCGTTCATCATCCCGATAGTATTCAGCAGCCTTACCCGCAACCAGCGTTATGCGCACAAGCCCATCTTGTATGCGTTCCACGTTCGTCACGACAATTTCTCCTATTTCTTTCGAGTTGTCCACGTGTGTACCGCCGCATGCTTCCGCATCCATGACTTTATTTCTGTCAACTATCACGACAGTTCTCAGTTCTTTTTCAGGTACAGCCCCGCCCTGGTACAACCTCATGCTATATCTGGCTTCAGCCTCCTGGCGCGACATATTTTTCTTCTCGAACGTCAAACCGTCTTTAATAAATTTATTTGCAAGTTCTTCTAGTTCGTCTACTTGCTTTTCGCTCAGAGAGGAGTAATGCGTTATATCCAAATGCGCTTTTTCCACGCTCTTGCCCGAGCCTCCCTGCCACACATGATTACCCAAGAGTTGTCGTGCAGCCGCGTTTATCAGATGGACAGCGCTGTGGTGCTGCGTAAGCTGCGTCCTACGGTTCCAATCGATTTCACAGTCGACATTTTGTCCATTTTTCCATTTACCAGTAATTTTATGCGCAATGGTGTCTCCGAACTTCTGCACGTCTTCTACGTCAATGTTATTTATTTTTCCAAGGTCATGATCCTGTCCGCCTGCTTCTGCATAGAAGATTGTCTTGTCAAGTATGAGCCATCCATTTGTATAGCGCAGTACTTTTGCATCCAGCTTCCTCAGTTTATCGTTGTCCCTGAAAGCAAGCGTGGTCGGCTGGAGATTTTTCAGATCAAGCTCGATCGCATGGGTGCTTTCTTCTTTTTCCTTCATGTGCCTGGCAGACAATTTTACGTAAAAGTCCTGTGGAATAGAAATCTTTACGTCAAACGTTTGTGCGGTCTCGTCAACAAGCTCTGGAGTGACGCCGCTAGATTCGTAGAGCTGCACGAATTTTTCATCATCGATTTCCTCGCGATTTTTTATCATCTTCTCCACTATTGCTCTTGCACGATGCTTGCTCTTGAAATATCTTTCCTCTTCTACGTTCAGTATTTCAGTTACCTCGTTCAAGTTTTCTTTCAGTTTAGGTGTGAGTTTTTTCAGGTAATTTGCGTGCCATTCACATACCCTGGAAAGTTCTATGTCGAGCTTGAACTTATCAATGAATGCAAGCGCCCTGCGCAGTATGACGCGTAGGTTGTATCCGCCGCCTATGTTGCTGGGCATGCCGCCGTCTGTTATAGCGTAGAGCAGGGTCTTGCTGTGATCTGCTATTGCATATATTGCCTCTAGCGGCTCGACGTGTCTCTTCAGTTCGTTCACGTCCACATTTAGTTGCTCTGCAATGTGCGCTCGCTCTTTGTTGATGTCCGAGACTTCATCCATGTCCAGGCTGCTCGCGATTTTTGCGTACTCTCCGAATAATTTTTTGTCATAGTCAACAAGCTTCTTCATCTTATCAACGACAGGCCCGTATACTGCGTCATAGGCAGTCGCAGTTCCATTGGTAAACCAGCAAAATCGTTCGAGTCCTGCGCCCATATCAATGACGCGCTGGTCCATTTGTTTGTAGTTATTCGGCGTACCCACAAATTCGGTAAAGACCGCGTTGCCAAGTTCCAGGCCTTTCGTATAATACTCAAGCGAATAGCCAAACGCGTTTGGTCCAACCCACACGTCTTCGACCCAGTCAATATCAGCAGGTTTTATACCAAACACTTTCGTAAGAAGTTCATAGTCAAGCTCCACGCATTTTTCTTTCCAGTATCCGCGCGGCGGTTCATGTATTGTGTGCTGCCCGACCATGATGAAGTTTGACATGTGCCTACCAGTAACGCCCACATTAGGTATGTCGTTGAATCTTAGGCAAACTTGTGGTATGATGATTTTCTCATACGGCATCTCGAATACCGTCTTTCCGTGTATTGAACGCTGGAACGCAACGATACTCGCCAGAGTAAAGTACATGCCCGGGAACCACCGTGCTATTACAGGATACGAAGGTACAGACGTGTGCTCATTTTTGACGAAAAATTTTTCAATGGCTTTCCACGTTTCAATATAATCCATCGGTTTTTGGCGCGAGCCAATGAATCCGTAGGTCGTGCATGGAGGAGAAGGGCAAATGTCCGTGCCTTTAGTGGTCCAGAAAAAATTTCCACACTTAGAGCATTTTTTGCGCTTGTATCCATGCTCGTCAAACAAAGGCATCCAATAATACTTGCGGAAGTCCTTGCCGAATTTCTGTTTCAATACCTGTTTTGCGTTTTCTTGGGCCATATCGAACACCAAATTTGTCTACTAGAATAAAGAATTGTATTAGCATTTTTAAATCAGTTCTAGAACGTACGCTTTTTTTCCAATCCTAAGTTTCTCCGCGGTTTTTATCTGGTCCATTGGACTGATGTCCTGGATCTTGCTAAAAAATTCTGGGCATGCCTTCTTTATCGCATTTATGGTAGCCATGTCGACCGCGACCGGATCCTTGCTTGCGAACAGGCCAATGTCCTTGCAGACAATCTTAGTCTCAGCGCAACAATCGCATTCCTTTGTGATGTTCATAGCGACATTAACAAACAGCTTGCCTTTTTTATTTTGCAGGCCTGCTTCAGAAACTTCAGCAAGCAGCGCGCCCAATGAAGTAGCCCTGTGTGCAAGCGCTTTATACGGACAGTTTCGCACGCAGCGTCCACATCCAATGCAATGTCCTAGGTCAATATTTTTTCCACGTTCAAAATTACAATGCCATCCACCTTTCAATGATATTGCATGCGTAGGACAAACTTTAACACACGTTCCGCATTCTCTACAACGTCCGACAAGTTTTGGCCCAGAAATCGCGTGCATGATATTTTTCGTGTGGGCGGTCGCGAATCCCATACCCATGTTCTTGATTGCGCCGCCAAAGCCCGCGCAGTGAGAATGTCCCTTTGCATGACTTATTACTAGGACATTTTTTACATTGTATAAATTTTTGTCTATTTGAGCACTGAGATGTTCTGTTTTCAATGTCTTGTATGTCGTCCCAATTTTTACAGGGCAACCCATTGTCTCCCTTGTAAATCCGTTCATGGTCGCAACCTGGCGATGTCCTTTTACATTGTTGCGCATGTTGTTGTATGCAACAAGCGTATCAAAAACAAACGGCTTCAGCTTATTTTTTTTCAAGGCTTTGACGCAGGTGGAAATTATTTGTGGCCTCACATGATACAAGTTACCATATTCGCCAAAATGTACTTTAACAGCCACGCCGCCCTTCCATTTTTTGGTTGCGAATAGAATTGTTTTTTCCAGATCAATCAGGATATTTTTGTTGAAAAAATATACGTCTGCCATATTCTATGTATCTACTCCCGTTTATTAAAAAGAAAAGGTGCAGCCAAAGCTATAAAATAAAAAATTATCCAAACAAGCTGGACAGGCCTTCGGCTGCTTCTTCTGCTTTCTTCGCGGTGTCTTCTGCAGGCTCTTCAGAGTCTTCTTCCTTTGCTTCCGGAGCCGCTGCTACAACAGGTGCAGAGACTACAGCTGCCTTGCTTATGGCCTCTTCGATGTTTACACCATCAAGTGCTGCCACAAGCGCCTTTATCTGCACGTCGTCAACGTCAGCACCAGTTGCATGTGCAACCTTCTTGACATTCTCTTCGTTTATTTCTTTTCCTGCGGAATGCAGCAAGAGCGCGTCATATATCAGATTTATTCCCATTTTCATTAACCTCCATTTTCAATGATGAAAATTCCAATATGAGTCATTCCGATTGCGAATTTTCATTAACCTCATGATTTGATGTTTGAACATTTTGAGTATCTTCAGTCTTAGTACTTTCAACAGGCTTCATTTGTTTCTCAACAGCCTTGGCTTCGGCAACAGCCTTTGCCAGTACGTCACCGATTGTGTCGGCTGTCAGCACGTTAGCAGCTATTGCTAATGACCTCGCTTCCCGGAATGCCTTGGCTATAGCTAGTGAAACGTTGTCATTCGTAATATATCCGGCATTCAACGATAAATTTAATGAATTCCTAACGCACGATATGATATCATCATAGTATTGTTCCTGATCCACATCCAGAATATTTTTATCATATATTGTTCCATCTTCCCAGAACGCGTTAACATCAAGGCCGATTTTTATCGGCTCCATACCAAGCATGTTGAACACAGCAGCCAGCTCTTGCGTTACCACGCCGTCCTTTTTCAATACCGTCTTGTCGTTCATTATCTTTATCTTCCCGCCTTCCACGCCTGTTTTCAGGCCAACAGCTTGTAATTGCGACATTGCCGGGCCAGGAGCTATTTGCGTTGGTCCCTTGCTTATATGCATGTCCTCGCCCACTATGTCCCCGGCCTTAGCAGCAGCATTAGACTTGTTCTTTTTTAGGTATGAGTATATCTTGAACGGATTTTCCTTTGTGAGCAATAGTGCAGGAGAACCTTTCATGCGCTCAACCAGTTTCTCCAAATCTTTTTTTTCGGATCCTTTCAAACTTCTCTCAATCAGCGACTTTCTGGTCACTTTTATTTTTGCCCTGCCAACCAGATCAACCTTCATCTTCTGCAACTGCTTTGCAGGCATCTTATGAAGGTTAACAATACCTATAGCCGTGGCTTCATTGATGTCCTTTTTCAATTGTGAAACAATCTTAATCTTCTTATCGCTTGTCATGCAATCACCTCAAAACTACCTTCGTCGGTTTGCCCATCGTGAGCTTGAGTAGTAAATTCTTTATCTGGTCCCTACCCTTTGATAATGCCTTTTCCAAGTCTGAAATGACAAAGCGTGCATTCTCCGCTATTTGGGCATCAGTCATTTTCTCGTTTCCAACCGGGCACTGTATTTTCATCTGCTTTACCGCGCGCAGTTTCACACTGTTCTTCGTGCGTGATAGGAAAAGGTTATGGTCTGCATTTGGCGGCAGCAGTTTAGGCATCTTGCCTGCTGGAGCAAGATAGCGCCCCAGGACCTTACCTACCAACAACATCATGGGAGGAGATGCCATGAAAAATTCATAGTCTCTAACAAGTTTTCGTGAAAGCTTGGGATTTTTAGCCATCTCGTTGATATTTGCAGTGGTTATAGAATCAGGGATGCTGTCAGAAAATGTACAAACCGCGACAGCCCTGCCACGGCCATGCGGGAGAATTATTTCTCTATTTATGGTTTCCTTCTTCATGTCAATGTTCTTCAAGTTTATCGTGAGATCAAACGTCTGCATGAATTTTCTTTTTTGCGTAGTCTCGCGTAGATATTTTATAGCGTCCTCTATACTCCTTGTTTCACTAGTTTCATTATTTCCAGCATTATTTTGTTCAGTCATTTCAAAAAACCTCCTGTCTGCACGAAGAAGTTCATGCAACAGTAATGCGGTTTTCAACTATTACTAATAAGACGTAGCATTTTTAAATGTTCACTGCAAGCGCCTTTTCTTTGAAATCTACTCGTTCAGCACAAGTCGTTTCATCTTATTGACCTTTTCCTCAATAACGCCTACTCGCATAGCAAGCTCCTTATGTTTCACTTCAAAGTCATGCGTCCATACGCGGCGCTGCATGTCTACACTCGTATGTAATTTGTCATACATTGAGTTTATAGAGCGCTCAAACTCACCATGCAAGCCATCCACGCCATCGCCTATCTTTCCCAGGCGGTTGTCTAAAATATCAACCATTTCTTTTCGTTGCAGCGTTTGCTTGCGTAGATGCGTCTTGAATTCTATGCGCGTTATCAATATGATGAGCAATAAAAGTAGTAATGAAACAGCGAATGCCCAGTAGCCTATGACTTCCACGATTACGAGCAGCAATACAGCCACGTTCAACAGGATGGCTGCTATATCATAAATCCTCATGGAAAATTTATAGGAATAACATTTTTAAGCAACTAAGCTACTTCTTGGCCGGCTTCGCCGGCGTGGCCTTTGCACCAGGCTTTGCTACTGCAGCAGTTGTTACTTCATGAGGAACGAGCTCTTCTATCAGGTCGTCAGGCAGCTCAGCTTCCTTCATCTTCCTGCGTATCTCTACTTTCTCCTTTCCTTCCATTTCCTTCAATATGGCCTCTGCTTTGGCGCGTCTCTCAGCATGTTCCTTCTCTATACGCTTCTTGAATTCCTCGCGCTCCCCTTTCATCTGATCGAGTTCTTCCTTGGTTAGCTCGGTTTTTTCAGCCGTGATTTCATCGTCGTACTTCCCGGCGTCTATATCTTTCTCAGCATCCTTGGCTTTTTGCTTTCAACCAGTATACCCATGCTGCCGCACGTGCCCACGATCTGCTTAACGCGCTTCTTGAGCGTGAGTCCTGCCATGACAGACTCTTTCTGTTTTGCTATCTTGATTACCTGTTCTATCAGAATATCAGCAACATTCTCCTGCCCGGATTTTCCAGAGCCCTTTTCCAAATCCAGTTCTTTCTTAATCAGTGCCGAAGTCGGCGGTATACCCACCTTGATGTCAAACGTCTTGTTCGGGTTAACAATAATAGAAACCGGCACCTGCATGCCTGCAAATGCCTTTGTTTTGTCATTTATTTCCTTGACTACAAGCCCCACATTGACGCCCATCGGCGACAATCCAGGTCCTAGCGGCGGCGCAGGGGTCGCCTTGCCGCCTTCTATCATAACATCAAGTTTTGGCATTGTTTATCATTCCAAATATTAAACAGAACAATTAAATAGTTTTACTAACTAGCTTAAATCTGTTCTATTTTATCCACTCGCACTTCAGGCTCTTGTGTGGTTTTGTTATTTCTGATCCTACCGCATACCTTGTATTTCTTTCCCACGATGCCGATCTGGTTCACAAACTCAGTAACATTCATCTGGGCAAGCTCGTTTTCTATTTCAGGCCGCAGTTTTCCAAGTAACTGCTCTACAGCGTTATTAAACAACACGACATTCATTGCCCTATTTCCGTCATCAACGAGCCCAGCCATAATGAGCGTTTTGTTGACGTT
>JBDRKV010000020.1:0-11465 GCA_043813745.1 Candidatus Aenigmatarchaeota archaeon
CATGACTTTCCATGGGTCCATGCCGCTGCCAAGCGGCGGCTTGAACACATCTTTAACATTGGCCAAACAAACTTCATCCCTAAACACACCGATGCCGAACGTGTGCGCGGTCGACTCAATACCGAGCGATATCATAAGAATTAGGTTATACATATTGTTTTTATTCTTTCTTATGTCTCAGTTCTCTGTAATGATGCGTAATGCTCTTCCCAAAGAGAATACCTTTTCCAATCAGAATCGTGCATGTGCAGCGCATTATCTTTCATTTTCTCAAGAGAGGTGAGAACAAATCCTATATCCCATATGGGTGATAATGACCTAATCAAGCGCATTAATGGATTCTTCCCTCTAAAATCTCTTAATTCTGCTTGAAATGTTTCAAAAACTTCTTGTATTTCTCCTCTAGTCAATGGCCTGGATTCGGGATGCCGAATACCGGAAGGCTGCGCGGTTGAGCAAAAGTCATCATGAATGGCTGGCTCTTTTTTAGGGTACCATAGATTATAAGATTCATTGCGTGCGCTACCGCTTCCAAGAGGGTCATGAAAAATGATGATTGAAACCTCCTTCACCTGTCTTCCAGCTTCTGGCGTATGCATAAAGGTTTCTATATCTAGCAGTCCCTGTTTACCCCAATGCTTATTATAACGCGTCATATACATTGAATTTTCAGGAAACAGATAATATGCTGTCCACCAGGGGTGACCGCGCATAGGATAAGGCCCGTCATTAACAAATCCATGACCTTGCTTTTGAACTTCCTGTTCAATATAGCATCTTCTGTCCCATATACCCATAGATAACATAATAGAATTAGAGATAAAAATCTTTCTGTCATGAGATAAAATCATTTCACGAACTGCAAAACCTGCTGCATGTCTTTCTGCTCTATGATAAGGAGTTTGCGTTTGTTTATCTTTTCAATGAATTCGCTGTCCTTGAATATGCTCATCTTCGTGAGCGTGTCCGGGCAAAAGACAATGCCACAGCCGACTGCTTTGAGCACTGGTAAGTCTGTAAGGCCGTCTCCGACATAAATGATGTCCTCTGGATCGGTCCTATGCTTTTTCACGATTGCCTTCAGCGTGTCAAGCTTCTCATGCGGCAAAACGTTTCCAGAGACGCTGCCTGTCAGTTTTCCGTTGTGTATGCCAAGCTTCACTCCATAAATTTCCTCAAAGTATGTGTCCATTTTATATTTTCTCAGGAATCCCTTTATCAGACGCTCGTCATTCGTGCTGATGATAATAATATAATAACCTTTTTTCTTGAGTGCCTGCAGCGTTTCCTTTATGCCTGGCATGGGCTTCAACACGTCAATCAGGCCGCGCACTTTTTTCGCGTCAAATCCCTTGAGCAGGGATATTGCTTTCCTGACAAACACTTCGAAATAATCCGGATCGCGCGTGCCGCGTAGTATATCCATCGTGAATTCCGCTTCTTTTACTACGTTGTCGAGCATCTGCACGGCTGTCATGAGGAAATTACCGTCTACAATAACGTTATCAAAATCAAAGCATATTAATTTCATCTTCAGACCTCAGTAGCAGAAGTAGATATTAGACGCGTTATATAAATCTTTATTCACAAAACATCACGTACTGCCTGTTTTAGACAAACCGCACTTTCCGCAATACTTGCGGCCCTTGTATGATGCTAAAAATGTGCCTTGGCCACAGCGCGGACAGGATTCGTTCAAGCGAACGATCTTGCCGGATTCTGTTTTATATTTTTTCCATACCTGCACTGACGTGTGCTTTTTCTTGCTTATCACGCGCTCTTTCCTGGAGCGCTTTTCCTTTTTAGCTGCAGCTGGCTTTTCTTCTTTTTTATCTTTCGGATTGTCATACGGCATAAAACATCACTTTACATTTATTTAATAAATTTAAGTAAGGATTTGTGCAGACAGCTGAAATCAAAAAATTGTTTTGGACAGTCAGCTTATCTGTTTCCTCATTTCTTCTCCTCTGGTTTGTTTTCCTCAGATTTTTCTTGTTTCTTTTCTCCTTGCTTGGCTTGCTCCTTCTTTTCTTTGGATTTCTTTTCCTGCCAGATGAAAATCTTGGACAACGAGGCGTTCTCGCCTGTTAATGAATAAATGTTCATGATTTCTATATTTTCAACACTCTTCTTGAACTGTTTTGCTATTAGCTGTTGCATCACGGCTTTTGATGGCGTTGCGCCGCCAGCATGGTCTATTTTCATGTTTAGCTCTTTGCGCTTCAAAAAGCAGTTATCTTTTTCATCTAACAAATCAAGCTTCATGTTACCACTACCCTATTAATAATAATTAATAATAATTCAAACTTTCAAAGCGAACTTGCCTGTAGAAGTTATTCCGAGCTTCTTTGCCGTCTCGCTATCTGCGTTAAACACGGCCACAACGCCCTGGAAGTTTCTTGTAAGATTCTGTGTCTTACATACTGGACATTCCTTTGCGTGCTCGTCCAGTATTCTCTTGCAGTCCTGACATGCTTTGTGTACGATAATAATCCTCTCCACTCACTTCTCTTTTTTCTCGGCTTTTGTTTTTCCTTTCTTTGAGCTTTTCTTCTCTTTTTCTATCCAGGATAAGGCGCCCAGTTCTGGTTGGCGCATTGTTAATGAAATCTTTGTTTTTGTCTTACCTAAAGAGACGCCTACGACGCGTACGCGCACAAGGTCGCCTTCCTTGAGCTTGAAGCCGGTTTTCTTTCCAGAGAACGTGGCGTTCTTCTGGTCGTAAGCGACTTTGTCGTCCATGATCTGGCTCACGTGGATAAGTGCGTCTATGGGCCCGATGCGCGTGAATGCGCCGAACTCAGTGATATCGACAACTTCGCCTATGATTATCTCGTTCTCTTCTGGCTTGAACACAAGCGACTTGAATTCTGCGGGATAGTATATAGCACCGTCTTCTGGTATTATCTTTCCATCGCCTACGTTCAGGACATCGGTTATGACAAGGAATATGCCATGATTCGGATTCAACTCGCCTTCAAGCTGTTCCTGCAGGCTCTCCTTGATGGCGTCCTCTACAGACATGTCGAATTTCGTGGGCGGGACGCGAACCTTATCCTTGAGAGTGAGTATCTTATACATAACCAACACCTACTTGTTAAATTCAATTATCAATATTTAAATAGTTTAAAAGCCTACACAAACAGCGCGGCAAATAACAATGATATTATGGACATCAACTTTATTAATATATTGAGCGAGGGCCCGGCAGTGTCCTTGCACGGGTCTCCTACTGTGTCGCCTACCACAGACGCCATATGGGCCTGAGAGCCAACGCCGCCGAACTTTCCGGATTCTATATACTTCTTTGCATTGTCCCACGCGCCTCCGGCGTTTGCCATGGTCACTGCCAAGAGGAAACCTGTTGATATCGCGCCTGCCAGCATCGCGCCCAGGGCTTCCACGCCAAGCACGAAACCGACAGCAAGCGGCGCTATTATCGCTATAAGTGCGGGTGCAATCATCTTGTTCAGGCTGGCTTTTGTGCAAATTTCTATGGGCTTATCGTAATCAAGCTTGTGATGCTTGAACTGATGACGAATCTCGGAGACTATTTTCTCGGCTGTCTCTGCAACAGAACCCATGGTCATTGAGGAAAAAATGAACGGTAGCAAAGCTCCGATGAGCAAGCCGACAATTGAGTACGGGTTTATAATATTGATTATATCAAGCTTCACGGACTGCGCATACACTGCAAAGAGCGCAAGCGCGGTGAGCGCGGCTGAGCCTATGGCAAAGCCCTTGCCTATTGCTGCTGTTGTATTGCCCAATGCGTCTAAGTTAGACGCGCGCTTGTAGACTGTCCTGGACATCTTTGACTGTTCTGCGATAGAGGCTGCATTGTCTGCTACAGGACTGTATGCTGTCATTGCCAGACTAAAACCTAATGTGCTCAGCATGCCTACTGCTGCTATCGCGATGCCGAAGAGCCCTGCGAAATGGTATGAAGCGATGATTGCTGCACAAACAACTAAAACAGGAACAGCTGTGCTCTGCATGCCTATGGAAAGCCCCTTGATTATGTTCGGCGCTGCGCCTGAACGAGCGGCTTTGGCTATTTTTCTTGTTGGCATGAATTTGCTAGATGTGTAATAATCTGTTGACAGTCCTATTGCCGTGCCAGCCAACAAACCTGCCAGCACTGAGAAGAAAACATTGAAGTCCTGGAAATAGAACACGTTCAAAACCATTGAAAGAATGATCATCATTATTGTCGAAACAAAAAGCCCTTCGAACATGTGGTTTCTAACGAAAACAAATCCTATTATTGACGAGATGATGCCTGCTGCTGCGAGCATCAGAACGAACTGGGTCAAAACCATGGAAACAGTGAATGATGCCAATGCGGCGATTGCAATGGCTGCTATCATGCTTTCCACGTATGATTCAAACAGGTCTGCTCCCATGCCGGCGACGTCGCCCACGTTGTCTCCGACATTGTCTGCTATGACTCCTGGGTTGCGCGGGTCGTCCTCGTGTATATGTTTTTCTATTTTTCCCACGAGGTCTGCGCCGATGTCAGCGGATTTGGTGAATATGCCGCCTCCGACACGCGCAAATAACGCCACGAATGACGCGCCAAACCCGAATGCGTATAGTATGGCAGCGCTGTTGAAAATGTAATATAATATTGTAACGCCCAGCAAACCCAATCCGACCACGGACATGGACATGACCGCACCTGAAGAGAACGCCAAGCGCAAGCCGTGCTCTTGCGAGAGCTTGCATGCCTGGGCTGTGCGTGCGTTTGACGACGTCGAGACGAGCATGCCCAGTGCAGCAGCCAGTGCGGAGAATAGCGCGCCTACTGCGAACGATATTGCAAAAGGCCATCCAAGCACAAAGAATATAGCAAGGAAAATTAGTATGCTGATATCAAACAATATCTTGTATTCGATTTTCATGAATGTTTTTGCTCCGCGCTGTCTGCGCAAAGATATGTTCTTCATTTTCTCGCTGCCAGCATCCTTTTTCATCAGATTAAAAACTAACAGCAACGCAAATAGAATCGCGACCAATGAAACTATAAACGGGATTATCATATAAGACACCATCTGCGGATAGTTTCTCATCCGCTTCCTATTATGCGCGCACCACCAATCTGCCCTGGCGCAATATATAGATTTTTATGCCGCGTTCTTTAAGCTTGTCAATAAGCTCTTTGTCGCTCGTCGCGACTTCTGACTTGTGCTCGCGCGCTGCGCGCAGTATGGCTTGGTCTGCGTTCTTGATTCCTGTTTTCACTATGCGTAATTTTTCTTTTTTCACGATTCCCATGGCTATCCTTGCGTTTCTGGCAATTTCCGACGAGCCCATGCCAATATGCTCCAGCTCCATGGCTGTCGCGTCTGTTATCGCGATTGAGCTGTCCTCGTGCTTGAGCTGCTTTATAACATTTGTCTTGTTCTCCACTGCGTAGAGCAGCATGTTCGTGTCGATGATTATCATAAAATAAGATTGAAATCCGTAATAAATAAGCTTTTGCCTATGATTTGTTAATTGCTTAAAAGCTTAACTGACGAATTTCTTATAGGTGATAATAATGAAGTTGAATGGAAAGCTTACGCCGTATTTGGATGCTTTGGAGCAGGCATGGGAGCGCGGCGACCTTGACGAGGCTCACAATATGTTGATTGCGATGGCTGATGTAGCTGAGGCACACGGCTGCAATGTCAGAGCAGAGCATTATAGAAAGCTTGCCAGTGCAGTTCCAGATGAAATAGCTGAGCTGGCATAGTTCTTTTAAATTGTTATCTTTAATTATCTGCTTGTATAGTTGAAAGAATAGGCGATTGTCATGATTATGGCTAGACATATGAAAAAGCCCAGAAAAGATTGGGTTGTAATAATAAGAAAAGTGCAAAATTATCTCAGTGATGCCAGAGAAGCGATAGCAGGCGCGGGTGCTAACAATTCGGGTGTGGCGAACATTTCTTATGGACATGCACTACGCATATGTGAAAGCAATGGGTTGAAAGATTATGCTGCGCTAATAAAAAAAGAAATGGGATGCCCGGAAGATGCTGATGATAGATATTTGCACAGAATGGAATTATTTTCAGCAAAGTGCAGACCTCTGATAAATCCTGACACGCTTGTTGACGATGAGGAAGAAAAAGAACGAGATGATGAAAGTCCACTTTCTGAGACAGACGCGGATGGAGAACTGCATGAAAGCCGTAGAAGAAATAAGCACTTGGATGATTCATAAATTCTTATTTTACAGCTCACTTCACAATGCCCCAGCCGATGAGATGCCAACGTCCCTCAATCTGCTTTGATATGGCGACCTTGTCGCCAGGGCGCACACATATTGGTATCTTAAGGACGACTTCAGCTTCATCCTTCTTCGCGCTGATAACGCTTCCGACAGTGCGCGCGATGATTGCTGTCAGCATCAACGAATCCTTTGATTTAATTCTCTCTACCTTGGCTTGGCCCTTTATACCCACAACGTAATCAAAGAGCGTTATCTTCATCTTTATACTGCCGGATATCTGCGGGAGTTTTCCCGGCATGCCGGCAAGCCTGCCGACGAATCCGTCTCCCCTTGTCAATGAGGGGTCTAACATCGTTCCGAGAGCGATTAAACCGCCTGGCTTTGCCTTGTCCAATTTATTCTTGCCCTGGTTTATGGATGTTATTTTCGTTTTTAGTTCGCGCCATGAGCCGTCCGTAAACTGGATGGGAGATATTGCTATCTCATCGTTCGTAGATAGCGTTCCGGATATCATGGAGCCGCCTATCACACCGCCAACCAGTTTTTCTATTGGCGTGCCCGGCTTGTTCACGTCGAAAGAGCGCGCGATCAAAAATAACGGATCGTCCTCGGATCTCCTTACAGTTGGCTTGAAATCATCCATGACTGCCTGTATAAGTATGTCTATATTCGCGTTATGCAGCGCGCTTACCGGTATTATAGGAGCGTTTTCAGCGACTGTGCCTTTTACAAAATTTTTTATTGCATTATAGTTCTTTACTGCGCTCTCTTCGCTAACGAGATCGATTTTGTTTTGCGCGATGATGATGTCCTTGATGCCCACAATATCCAGTGCCTTCAAGTGTTCGGCGGTCTGGGGCTGGGGCACGTCCTCGTTGGCTGCTATGACAAGTATTGCAGCATCCATCAATGAAGCACCACTGAGGACGGTTGCCATCAGGGTTTCATGGCCGGGCGCATCCACGATGCTTACCGCACGAACTGGTTCGCAATCTTCAAAACAGCGCCTGCACTTCGGAGTTGTCTGAAATGAACCGCATTTATGGCACTTGTAGAAAATAGCATCTGCATAGCCTAAACGAATAGTAATGCCACGGCGCAGTTCCTCGCTGTGCACAGAAGCCCATTTGCCGGTCAATGTCTCTGTTAAGGTCGTTTTCCCGTGGTCTACATGGCCGACTATGCCTATGTTCATGTCTGGTAAAATTTTTTCGCTCATAACAATTTTCCTCTTAGGTAAGGCGTCAGACAACCTTAATCACAGCGCAAAAAGAAAATAATATTCAGAAGGCTGATCGCCTCTTACTTTATTTCTTTTCTTCGACTTTTTCTTTACTCTCAAGAGGCTTTTCCGCAGATGAATCTGCGGAGGGTTCCTTTTGCTTAGGCGGGAATAATTCATTCAATGACTTCTCGCCCTGCTTCTTGACCTTGCAATTTATCTGCACGATCTCTTGATTGATTACGTTTCCGCGTAATGTACGTTTTTTGCGAAGACCTTGTATTTTAACGACCTGCTTTTTTCCGCGCCTCTTGCGCCCGCTGAAACCAACGCCTTTGACGAGGACAAACTTCTTGCGCATAACGCCTTCAATGTCCTTGCGCATAGGGAAGCCGTCCTTGTCGCTTCCGCCGGTTATTTCCAAAATATATCCGTTCAATCCTATGATGTCTCCGGAAAAGTCTTCGCTTATAGCCTTGCTAAGAAGAGAAGCACAAGTATTCTGGTCTTTTTCTATTTGTACTGCACGACCATCCTTTGCACCGACAACAAACTTGAATACTGCCATAATTATCACGTCCCACTTCTTTCAGGCGGGTTAGCTTTATTTACTAAGTAATAATTAGACGGATTTAAATGCGTTTAATCCGCTTGTTGCTGCGCTTGACTTTCTTTAGCTGCTTGCCGACCATCAAAAACATGTCCTCGCCGCGCTCTTCTATGTGCTTTCCTATCCACTGAAATCTTCTTGCTGCTGAATCGAATCCTATGACAAAGAGCTCGGTTGCGACGTAGCGCGTAGATAGCATGTGCTTGGTCTCTTTCAACGCTCGCAGCAAAATTACTGCAGCAACGAACCTCATGAACCAGGACAACAGAAACACCAAACGTAGGCCTGATATGAACCCGGATGAAAAGATGTCTGCAGTGAGTCCTCCGATAACAGGCGCGATGATGTCTGCTGACACCATCACGGTCCAGTATGTTGCGGAGTACATGGCTTTCCTTCCTGGCGGGCTTATCTCCAAAACATAATTAAATAAAGCAAGGTTAAACCCGGCCCACGCAATACCAGATAATATATTTATCGGTATCATGTGTTCCGGCGCTTGCGCGAACATCCAGAACAACGGCAGGAATGCAACGCCGAATGCTGCTATTGATATTATGGTCTTGTTGCCGAATATGTCAGCCACGCGACCCCAGCCGCGCTGGACCACGACGGTTGCAACGCCTGCTATGACTGCGAGGAAGGACACCCAGAAATAAGTGCCGAACAATTCCTTAACTATGTAGACATTCAGGAATGGGCCGCTGAACGAGATGCCAAACTCCCACAAGAAGACGACAAGCAGGAATTTTGAAAAATATTTGTGTGCCAGAATGGACTTGATTTCCGAGGCAATGCTTCCCTTGATTATGGATTCCTGGATAGACTTCTGTGATGATTTTGGAAACTTGAAAAAGTAATACGATGACAAAACTCCGAACGCGCCTGCTATCAAGAATATCATCGTGAAACCAAACATACCTGAGACATTGTCGAGTATGACGCCGGCAATGATTGTTGTGGCGAGCGAAGCTGCTGCGCATAACATATTGCGACGGCCGAAATACACACCACGAGTATGTCTTGGCACGATATCAGCCATCATGGACGCCCAGGCAGGAGCAACGAAAGCGCCTGCTAATGACGAGGCAGCTGCAAACAGCAGCAAGAACTCGATGCGGCCGGTGGCGATGAATGGTATCAACCCGATAAAAATCCACATAATGCGCGATATGAATGAACAAGCGTATGCTATGAAATGGCGCCTGCCAGTTTTCTCTATGTAATAGGCTGCTGGTATGTAGCTGAGCGCAGCCAGGGCTGCTGGCAATGAAACCATGAGTCCTATTATGGCGTTGCTGGCACCAAGCGCGAGCGCGAAGAGTGTTAAGAAACCGCCTGTTATGGCGTACATTACGGATGCGGCTATGCCCTCATTGACTGTGTATTTCAACCTGGAATTTTCTTCTGGCATTACCTTCACCCTGCAAACATTATCACATCTCAATCGCTGTTAATAGGGCGATGAACAGATAAATAGATTTAGAATCCATACAGCTTTTCGAGTTTCTTCTTGATTTCAAAAATTTCTTCTAACGTCCTGCGCTCGCTGTCTGACAACAATGATGAATGTTCCTTGAGAACCTTGTACTCACTGGAAGGGATGTCTGTGTATAAAATTTCGTTTTCCTTTATCTGCCTGCCTATCGTGGGGCCTGTTATGGATACTGCAACGCGGTCTCCTGGCTTTGCCAACTCGGCGTTTTTGTTCTCTTTCTGCAGCTGCTTGACATTGCCTATGCTCTTGCCTGATGCATTCATTAACTCGACGTTAGGCTTCAATAAACCAGATTGGACTTCGCATCCGCAGATTGCCGGATTGTTGGCACGGAAGACGAAACCCGGGAGAAGGCGGAACTTAGCTGGACGAGTAACGACATTGATAGCGTTCTGTTCTATGAATTTCTTCGTTTCTTTTGTCCATATCTCATAATCCTCAATGAGCCTGTAGATTATGTTGTTTGACAGTATAGAGATTTCTTTTTCCTTTGCAATTGACTCTGCGTCAGCGGAAGGCTTTGCATTGAAACCGATTACAATGCGCATGAACGGGTCTTTGTTCGCCTCACATTCCATGATTGTTTCTTTCTTGATTGCACCCACTGCCGCGCTTCTTATTGGATAACTCGAGAAGACTTTTTCCAGCGCTTCCAGCGAACCTATGGTGTCTGCGCGCAGGACTAAACCTTCTTCATCCTTCTCGATTTCCACGGACTGCTGCTCTATCATAAATGACTGCAAAATCTTTTGGGCGTCTTCCTCGTTGGACGTGGTCTTGAAGCGGTTGCCTGCCACGACTTCAGAGAGCGCGGGCGCGGCAATGCGCACGCCTGCGGCTGCAACAACGCTGTCAACATTCATGAATGATTTTTCCGAGCGGATATCTTTCATGGGCCTTGGCTCCAACAATGCGCGTATCTTTGTGATGACGGGAATTTTGCCTGCTACGATGAGGTAGTCGTTCTTGTGCACAACACCGTCGGACACTACGGCGTCTATGGTCGTGCCTAAACCTTCGGACTCCTTGACTTCCAGAATCATGCCGTCGGATTCCTCGGTTAAAATCAACTGGTCCTTTAGAAATCTCTGTGCAACTCCAATAAGAACCATCAATAAATCAGGGATACCTTCGCCGGTCTTTGCGCTTATCGGAACTACGGCGACTTTTTTTGTAAAGTCTGTGACGCGATCGTATCTTTCAGCAGGGAAGCCGCACATTTCTAATGATTCCAATATTTCATAAAATCGTTTTTCAAAATCGCCTTTGACGTCGTCGTTTTGCTGTGCAAACGAACTAAGGAACGTCGCGTCCTGTTTTTTCCAGCCCTGCATCTTATCAATTTTGTTTATAACGACGACGAATGGCGTTTTGATGTTCTTTAGTATGTCCATGCACTCATGTGTCTGCGGCTCGATGCCTTCATTGATATCGATCAAAAGAATTGCGATGTCTGCAATAGCGCCGCCGCGCTGTCGCATGGTGGTAAATGCTGCATGGCCCGGCGTGTCTATGAATAACAATCCTGGAATATCTGTCTTGACCTTGAACTTGTCAATCAGCTGGCCTGCGACGTCCCTGATTTTTTCAATGGGAACTTTGGTTGTAGAAATGAGTTGTGTTATGCCGCCGGCTTCGCCGGTTGCAATCGTTGTATGTCGGATTGCATCAAGTAGCGTTGTCTTTCCATGGTCTACGTGAGCAAGAACCGTAACTATAGGCGAGCGTATCTGCTGCATAAATGTCAACTCCGATGACTAATGATATCTGGGTCATGTTAATCAATTTACTGATTTGTAAAATTGATAAAGCTTTATTTCTGGGTTCTAAAATGAATTTAAATATTTTGTCAATCATGTTAATGCATGGTATGGTGGGGACGTGGCGGAGGTGGAAAAAGAATCCACAGTTGCAG
>JBDRKV010000021.1:0-10987 GCA_043813745.1 Candidatus Aenigmatarchaeota archaeon
GGGGTCCGCTTGCACTAGACCTAAAATACATGCATGCTATAAGATATTATTTCCATCAGCAGGGCAGAAATCCAACAGACGTTGAGCTAGAGTCATTGGCACAGACATGGTCGGAACATTGCGTTCATACAATAACAACAGGCGAAATGGATGAAATCAAAGACGGTTTATTCAAAACATTTATTAAAAAAGCAACCGATGAAATCAGAGCAAAAAGAGGCAAAGATGACTTCTGCCGTTCTGTGTTCGAAGATAATTCTGGCGCAATAATTTTCGATGATGTATACCTGATTACAGATAAAGTCGAGACGCACAACGCACCATCTGCACTGGATCCGTTCGGCGGTGCTATAACAGGTATTGTCGGCGTAGACCGCGACGCCATTGGTTTCGGTTTAGGCGCGAAACCTATTTTGCACAGATACGGATTTTGTTTCGGACGTTCTAACGATAGAAGACAGCTATATAGAAGAAAAAATAAAGTACAGCCAGTATTATTACCAGGAAGAATTGCAGAAGGCGTTATAGCTGGTGTCAATTCCGGTGGCAACTGCTCAGGCATTCCAACGCCGCAAGGTTTCATATATTTAGACGATAGTTATCGCGGAAAGCCGCTGGTATTTGTCGGAACGCTCGGCCTGATTCCACAACAAAGCGCTGGCAGAGATTCGTGTAAAAAAAGAGCGCGCCCGGATGATCATATAATAATGATAGGAGGCCGCGTAGGCAAAGACGGTATACATGGCGCAACATTCTCGTCAGAAGCACTGGATTCAGGCAGCCCGGTCACAGCAGTGCAGATCGGCGACCCTATCACACAGAAAACAATGAGCGACGCGGTTGTTAAAGAAGCAAGAGACCGTGAATTATACACGAGTATAACAGATAACGGAGCCGGCGGATTATCGTGTTCTGTTGGAGAGATGGCGAAAGAATCCGGTGGATGCGATGTTGAATTAGATAATGTACCTTTGAAATATCACGGATTAAGAGCAGATGAGATATGGATTTCAGAAGCCCAGGAACGCATGACATTATCCGTGCCGCCAGAAAAATTAAATGAATTTTTAGAGTTGATGAAAAGTCGCGATGTAGAGGCGACTACCATCGGTAGATTTACAGACTCAGGAAGATGCGTCGTAAGTCATAATGAAAAAACTATTATGGATGTTGATTTGAAATTTTTGCATGAAGGCCGTCCGACAAGGCCAATGAAAACCACATTTACTCGCCCGACATACAAAGAGCCTTCTATTGAAGTCCCCGAAAACCTCACAGCTCAAATGCACGGCATGCTTGCAAGGCCGAACATAGCAAGCTTTGAATTTATTTCGCGTCAATACGACCACGAAGTGCAAGGCGGCTCGGTTTTGAAGCCCTTGCAAGGTCGAGGCAGAGTCAATGGCGACGCCACAATTGTAAGACCGGTATTGAATTCGCCTAAAGGTGTCATAATATCACATGGTGTCAACCCCGCATACAGTCTCATTGATACATACAACATGGCTGCCTGTGCAATAGACACAGCAGTACGCAATGCTGTTTCAGCAGGCGCAGACCCGAACTATCTCGCGCTGTTGGATAATTTCTGCTGGTGCAGTTCAAACGAACCAGAAAGATTGGGCCAACTCAGGCGCGCATTCCAAGCATGTTATGATTATGCTACAGCATATGGCACGCCTTTCATTTCAGGAAAGGACAGTATGTTCAATGACTTTATAGGATACGACGGAGACAATAATCCGGTAAAAATATCAGTCCTGCCAACATTGTTAGCGTCGTCAGTCGGTGTCATGCAAGATGCAAGCAGGGCCGTTTCCATCGACATCAAAATGCCACGCGATATTGTTTATGTTACCGGAAAGACGCATGACGAACTAGGCGCTTCAGAATATTTCGCAATGCTAGGTGAGCAGCAACGCGGCGAAAGGTTTGTAGGCAACCACGTCCCAGCAGTTAACGCTGAAGTAAATAAAAGAAGCTATGCGAAATTAGCGAACGCCATAAGCGAAGGACTAGTGGCGTCTGCCAAGAGCGCTCATCTAGGCGGTCTGGGCGTAGCGCTAGCAAAGACTGCAATGGCAGGAAAACTAGGTATGGATGCTTCACTGGTTTATTTGCCAGGAACTGCATCACGGGACGATTTTGCATTGTTTTCTGAAAGCCCTGGTAGAGTCGTAGTAACTGTTCATAAAGATTATAGAAATGCATTTGAAGATGTGATGAAAGGAACGCCTTTTGCACAAATAGGTGTTGTGAAAGAAGAAGATTCATTCGACATTCGCGGACGGATGAGCAACAATATCGTTAACGCGAAAGTAAGCCAAATGTTAGATTCCTATAGATCGACATTTGGAGGTTATTAACATGGCAAAACCACGCGTGCTTGTATTAACAGGACATGGGGTTAATTGCGATGAAGAAACAGCATTTGCCTTCAAAACCGAGGGTGGGCTGCCGAAATTGATTCATGTCAACGACCTCATAGAAGCTCCACGAGAATTTGACGATAGCCAAATTCTTGCAGTACCTGGTGGATTTACTTATGGAGACGATACTGGCGCAGGGCTCGCGCTGGCTAACAAACTGCGGAATAATCTATGGGATGAACTACTTGGTTTCATTGAACATGATAAATTAGTAATAGGCATATGCAACGGCTTCCAGGTGTTGACAAACTTGGGTATCGTTCCTGCGCTTGATTATGAGTATGGAAGAAATGAAGTCGCGCTGACGCATAACGATCAGCCAAGATATTGCGACCGCTGGGTCGACCTGCAGTTCAGCGGCGAAGGTCCATGGACATGTGGGCTTGGAAGAATGATGTTGCCTATCGCGCATGGAGAAGGAAAGTTCTACACAACCACGGAAGTCCTGGATAAAATCAAACAAAGGCGCCTGGTTGCGGCGCGTTATGTTGAGGGTGAGATTTGTAATTGGCTAGACCTTGAGCCGAATCCAAACGGCTCTGTAGATGATATAGCAGGCATAACAAATGAATCCGGAAAAGTGTTAGGCATGATGCCGCATCCAGAAAGGGCGATATTCTTCACGCAGCTGCCGCACTGGACATACCTGAAAGAACGCTCAGGGACAGTGCCAGAAGAATACGACGGCAGGAAGATTTTCAGAAACGGCGTAAGATATTTTGAATGATTCTACATAGCTTAAGCTAAAGTATAAAAAGAATTTTTTGATAAGAACATTCTAAATATAATCAGACGCTTTCCAATTGTATAATAAGTTCTTCAGGATCATCACTGAAAACTATTTTAGAGTCGCTTGGTTTGTCTGTTGTTTCAAGGAAAACCGGAATCACGTTATCAGCAACGCCACCAGTGCCCTTCAGCACGCCTATACGCTTGCCCATGTCGAAAAGAAGCGTGAACTCGTTCAACGTGCCAGCCCTGCCGCTAATAATAACACCAGCATCAGCGGCAGAAAAAACATTCCTTATTTTCTTGCGAGCAGCTTGGCCAGCCCGGTCTATTCGACAGAAGGGTTCTGACATATATATTATCTCGGAAAATCCTCTGCATGGAAATGCAAATCTGTCAACGTGATCTCTTAGATCAATAGCTGGGGAGTATCCAATACATCTACCATCAAATTCATTAGCACCCAAAACAGCCTCATAAGGAAGCCCTGGGCACGCGCCGGTAACTAGTATGTGTTTGTGCCTGGCAATAACCCTGCCGACTTCTCTTGCCTGCTTGGCAACATCAGTAACATTTTTTCCGCCAGCAGAACCATAAACAGCAATCTGCATTTCATGTTTTAGCAACTGAAAGGTTAAATAAGTATCTTGCTACAAAATCTTTCCGTTCCTAATAACCATCTTGCCGTCAAAATAAACAGTCGGCCTAAGCAAAATAACATCCTCGTGTATCTTACATTTGCGCGCATTTCCGAATCCGCCGAATGCCACATGAATCGAGCCCCATATCTTCTCGTCGTGTATTATCTTGCCGATAAGTTTCTTGTGCAAAGGATTCGTGCCAAATCCGAGCTCGACAACGTGCAAAGCGCGCTCGCCATCAACCTTCCTTAGGTAATCAACAAATTTTTTTGCAATATTATTATTCCAGCCAATGATTTTCCCGTTCTTTATCATAACCTTGACTCGATCCTTCTGTTTCACGTTGATGCGCGAAAAATCAATCGCAACAGTACCGTTTGCGATATTAATCGGCGCGACAGCAACCTCGCCAAAAGGAATATTATTCAGCTTTCCGCGCTTTGTCGAGTCCCCGTCGTCCGGACCTATCGAGCTCTTGATCATTCTGAAAACAACATCAGTGCCAGCAGGCGTAACAATTTTCACGATTTTGCATCTCTTCAGCTTCTTGACAAGCTTGTTATTAATTTTCTTTATCTGCTTCTGGTCAGCTTTCATCGCTTTCAAAAAAAGTTTTTCATCAACGCCGACAAACGTGACCGCTCTTGCGCCGTGGCGTTTGCGCGCTATACGCACTTCAGGACAATGCGTGATGCTTTTGTCGACAATGCCAATGATTACGTCGCTACGCGCAAAAACATTTTTCAGTTTTGGCAATGGTTCACTAGGCATCCTCTTGTTAGTTATGTGGATCTTAGTCAGCTCGCCGCCCATTGAAATAGTAGCTTTGCAGACTGCATCGAACACGCGGCAGTGTTTGCGGTCGCTCACGACAATGACTTTTTCACCTTTCTTGAGCGCTAAGTTTTGCGTGAGCAGTTTCAGTGCTGCTTGATTAAGGTTCATAGTTATTGATTGCAAGAATTTGATATAAAGATATAATCTTAAAAAGATTGGTTTTATTAATAATGTAACGGTGTATGAAATGCCATACGAAATGCGATTATTTTATAAATATCTTCTAGATGATGTAGTCGTAATTTTAGAAGTTGATAGGCAAAGAAAGCGAGTGTGGGAAGATCCAGAAATAGGATTGAGAACTTTATTGGGCGCCAAGACGCATAGAATGGCTCCCGAGGGTAACGATAGGGGATTTGAGATTGATAGAAAAAGAGAACCTAATCCAAAAACCAAGTGGCACCCAGGAGCGCCCACAACGCAAATGCTTTTTTACAAAGGCAGGCCAGACGATTTTGCACCGGCTTTAGTATATTGTTTAGAAAAACATATACCAATATCTCCATCTCCAGATACTAAATTGGTTCATAGCTTCCGCTAAACCATAAAATTATTTTCTAAAATAGAAAATAAAATCCTATCAAAAGCCAACTTTCTTAAAAGAAAGGCTCCTTGGTATCGCTTCAAAGAGCAACGCTCTTTGAGCTGTTGGAGAACTAATGTCCTCCACACACAAAGAACATGTGGCTGGTACAAAAATAATATTTTGTATCAACCTTCTGTTCTCTTGAACCCGAGGAACTTCTCTTACAAGAGAAGTGGCTCACAAGTCCGGAATATTTGAGGCTAGCATTGGCTTAGGAGACAGTGGACTGAACACGTCGCCGAAGCTTCGTGCTTACATCCCTGTTCCATAACGGATAGTCTTTCCGCGCCGTGCGTCTATTTTCGGGAGTTGCTTGGCCCTTAGATGCTTTCAGGGCTTATCAACTAAGGCGTGGCTACCCAGCCTGCCTTGTCAGACAACTGGTAAACTAGTGGCCTCGAAAGGATGTTCCTTTCGTACTTATCCTTCCTTCCCCTCAGACGCAAACACCCCCAGCAGATATAGACCAATCTGGCTCACGCCGATCTGAACCCAGCTAACGTGCCCTTTTAATCTGTGAACTCCAGTACCCTTGGCTGCTTCTGCACAGCCAGGTGAGGGCGAGCCGACAGCGACGCCGCAACACGCGGGGTCAATGTGAACTTTCACCCGCTACGACACCATTATCCCCAAGGTAGCTTTTCTGACGTCACGTGCAGCTATTTAAGCCGACACGCGTATCGCTAACTCAGACTTTCGTCTTTGGGTTTCATGTTGTTCGAAACCCAATCAATCAAGCTTTTGCGTTTACACTCTTCTCACGGTTTCCAACCGCGATGAGCTTAACTTAGAGCGCCCTTGATATCTTTTCAAGGGCGTACCGCCCCAGCCAAACTACCCGTTTGCTGATGTCTGCTGCTTGCGCAACATTAGCAGTACAGTCATGAGGGAGCAGTGTTACATTGGCGACTCCACTTCAACTGACGTCAAAGTTTCGATGTCTCCTGCTTACTCTATACGATCACAACTATACCGCAACAACAAATTGTAGTAAAGCTCTATGGGGTCTACTCTTCCTACTGGGGGTCTATGGCCTAATCACCATAAGAATGGGTTCGCCGGAGTCAACTCTGGGACAGCGGAGATCTCGTTAATCTATCATGCAGGTCAACATTTAATTGACAAGGGATTACGCTACCTTAAGACCCTCTTCACCGATTGCTGCGCACAATAGTACGCAAAAAACAATCTAGAGTTAGGGCCGGCCTACAGCGGGGCTTCTTCCCATTGAAATGAGATATGACACACCGCTAGTGGCCACGACTCACTGGCTATACAAGACCTTTAGGTTTAGCAGCCAGCTACGTTTTTGTTAAACAGTCGGATCCCCTTTGTAACTGCGACCTGCCCATCGCTGAGCAGGCACTCCTTATACCGAAGATACGGAGCTATTTTGCCGAATTCCCTAGAGTTGATTCGTCCGAACGCCATGGCCTCTTCAGCCAGGGAACCTGTGTCGGTTGTTAGTACGATTAACTAATGCTCTAGCTCTTTCTGTTTTTATCAGCTCTTGGAATTACCAAAACCCAGCATACACCAGGCTGTTCCTGCATTCACACGGTTCTCGTTTTGACAACACTCCCCATGTTTAAACAGTTAAACATGACGACAATCATGTTTCAGCTATCCAAAAGCGTCCAAAAAGAATTCAGACGAGCATCAGTCAGTTACGGAATATTAACCGTATTCCCTTTCCCGCAGTTCTGATTAGGACTACGGTTAGGATCGACTGACTCCCAGTAGATAAACTTTACTGGGAAACCCTTACCCTTTAAGCGGTCGGAATTCTCATCCGACTAATCTGCTACTTCCGGCAGGATCTTCATTCCAACGCGGTCCACACCTTCTTACGAAGATGCTTCTGTCCACGCAGGACGCCTCTCTACCACTTGCGCGCAAGCGCGCAAATTCGAAACCTCGGTGCACGACTTAGTCCCGTCCATTTTCAGCGCTTCGGATTTCAATGGGTCCGATTTTACACGTTGTTTAAAGGATGGCTGCTTCTGAGCCTACCTTCCCACTGTCTATAATCCAAAACTACCTTCAACACTTAGCCGCACTTAGGGACCTTAACTTCGATCTGGGTTGTTTCCCTTTCGACTACCGAACTTACTCCGGCAGTCTCACTCCGAGTCTGCGACAGCAATGTATTCGGAGTTTGACAACACAGCTGAAGATTTCTCCTCTTGACTGCGTAATCAGTAACTCTACCCCACTGCAAATCTAAACTCGGGCTGAACTAACGTTCATTTCGAGAGGAATCAGCTATCGCGCGATTCGATTGGCTTTTGGTGTTCAAGAAAAAGATTAATTAACCATTTAGTTCTGGATTTGCTGCTTGCTTGTATCGCCTTAATGCACTCCTATAAATGCTGTCAGTTATTATTCCAGAAGAACACATTGGCCATGAAACTTCTCCATCAGATCGTATCTGATAAAGCATGTTTTCTAGGCCGAATTTTTTTTCTGCTTGTTCTAATCGGCGTTTTGCTCAATAAGCAACAATTCCGTCTACTGCAAAGATTAATGCTGATGCTGCTCCAATCGCAAGCAACGATGCAACATAATCTTCCATTTTTAATCATTAGACAGGAACATTTTAAATGGTTTAGAATTCTAGCTCTTCCTTAAATTTCACCCCTAGCCCCAGGTCACCCGAAAAGTTTGTGCTATAACCGGATACAGACCTCCACCACACTTTCGCGCGGCTTCATCTTGCCCAGGGTTAGATCATCGCGCTTCGGATCTCAAAGCCGTGACTAAACGCACTTTCACACGTCGACTATCGCTGGTAAACCAGTTACAGTCAATCGCTTTCGCTACGCCTTCATGCTTTAAGCAATTAAGCTCGCCACGACCATGAACTCCCTGCCCCGTTTTTCAAAACGGACGGTGGGTTATTCCTTCTTGCGAAGGCATTCGCCACCCTACAATAGCTGCTTGGTTTCAAGATCTTTTCAGCTCCTATTATGGATGCTTTTCAGTTTTCCGTCACCGTACTATTACGCTATCGGTCTCAACATATGTTTAGAATTGGCAGTAAATAGCTGCCGTATTCAGACTGGAAACTCGACCAGCCTTACTCTGGATACTCGCCGTTACCTTTCTTTCGTTTTCCTACGAGGCTATCACTCTGTATCGCGCCGCTTTCCAGCGGACTTCGAATTTGAAAGTTAAGGCAGGCACGAGTCCAAACTCCACATCACCCGTCCATTTCTGGCGGGTTTCGGTTTGTTCTCTTCCGTCTTCGGTCGCCCCTACTGGCGGAATCACTATTGTTTTCTCTTCCTGCACCTACTAGAATGTTTTGATTCGGTGCGTGCGCCATCGCTAATGCGATTCACGTGCGTTTCCGCACGAAAGGATGTCCCATTAGGCAATCTCAGGATCAAAATCTGCGTGCGATTCCCCTGAGCTTTTCCCAGCTTGCCAGGACCTTCGTCGCTAGTTGAGCCGAACTATCCACCAAACAGCGTGGAAGCTAGCTAACTCCATTCCGGACCTGTGATTACTGCATTCAATATACTTCTCAAAATGCAGTAGCATCCAAAAGAAAAAAAGAACCGCCGAAGCAAAACTTCGGAAAGTAACTTTTTCATTTGAGGATGACACATCAGCATTACTATAGATAGGGTATAGCAATTCCGTTAACACCCGTAAATTTCTTTGCGAGCATTGATAGACTTGTTAAGTTATATTTTCACTTACACAAATCACTCGCTGAACAGAACCAGACATCAACACGATGTTTACACCAAAAGAACCGGCGAGCATTGGTTAGCTCGTATTCCATAACTGTAAACCACACGTGTCACACATGTAGCTGACTCTGAACAGCTAGCCTTTAGGTATTACCTAAAAGACATTTTGGTAATGTCTTTGGTATCCCGAAGACGTTTTTAATGTCTTCGAGGATTTCCCAAGGATTTTCCTAAAAGGCTTATTCCTATGGTATTTGTATCTTTGTAATTTTATAATTTTATACGACTAAAAACTCCGGTGAGTTTCCAGTAACCTATCTTATGTAGCGGTGAGGATTTAAACCTTTGTTTTGTTTTAAATTATAAACATCGTAATATCAGCTAACGGGCCCATAGATCAACTGGAAGATCGCCTGCTTTGCAAGCAGGAGGCTTCGGGTTCGAGTCCCGATGGGTCCACTTCCAATTAATTCTAGCACAGACAAGCAAGCGCGCCAAATTTAGCATATTACTAGTTCACACACGTCGTGATTTTTTTCACATATTATAATTGTGAAAAAAAGGAGGTGATCCAGCCGCACGTTCCCGTACGGCTACCTTGTTACGACTTAGCCCTCTTTGTAGAGACTTGATTCGAATCGCTCTGCACGAGCCTCACCAAGACTCCACTCAGATGGCTTGACGGGCGGTGTGTGCAAGGAGCAGGGACGTATTCAGCAAAAGATTTCACGACGTTGTCGCGTACTCATCGAGCTGCTGTGAAACGCGAAATCACGATTTATTCATTGATCCGCAACAACATTTAGTGACCTTTGCTTACTAGAGATTCCAGCTTCACGTGGGCGGGTTTCAGCCCACGATCCGAACCGAGCGTAGGTTTAGGAGATTGGCTTCGCCTCTCGGCGTTGCATCCCATTGTCCTACGCATTGTATGCCACGTGTAGCCCATGAAATTCAGGCCATACTGACCTGCCGTTGCCTACTCCTTCCTCCCACTTAGCGCGGGCAGTCTCACTAAAGTGCTCCGTCTCCGGAGAGACGGGTTGCAATTAATAATGTAGGTTTCGTTCGTTTCCTGGCTTAGCAGGACAACTCATGTCACGAACTGACGACGGCCATGCAGCTCTTCTCAGCTTGTCTGGTAAGCCCTTTAGGCTGACCTTCATACTGCTGTCTTCCATGGTAAGATTTCTCGCGTTGAATCGAATTGAACCGCAGCATCCACCTCTTGTGTGCTCCCCCGCCAATTCCCTTAAGTTTCAACCTTGCGATCGTACTCCCCAGGCGGCCCGCTCAACGTCTTCACTACGGCACTGCACATCCACAAAAGACGCGCAACACCAAGCGGGCATCGTTTACAGCGTGGACTAACGGGGTATCTAATCCCGGTTGCTCCCCACGCTTTCGTTCCTCATCGTCGAGTCCGTTCTAGTCAAACGCCTTTAATGGCCTCATTCAATATTGACAAAACTATTTTGCCAACTGAAGTCGCCACAGGTGGTCCGTTATGGATTAAAGGATTTTACCCCTACCCGTAACGTACCCTTGACCTCTCCCGGCTCCAAGCTCAATAGTATCCTCAGCGAGCTGACAGTTTTCTGCCAGATTTTACCAAAGACTTGTTGAGCCGACTACGGACGCTTTAGGCCCAATAATCGTGACTACCACTCGTGGCTCAGTTATTACCGCGGCGGCTGGCAACTGTATTGCCCACCACTTATTCTCCTTCCTGTTTAGAGAAGGTAAAAGAAAGCGCATAAGCGCTATCACTCAAGGTCCCCTCGTCACGCTTGCGCGCATTGCGAAGGTTTCGCGACTGCTGCACTCCGTAGAGCCTGGCTTAATGTCTCAGAAGCCATCTCCGGGCTATCACTCTCATGACCCGTAGCGATCAAAGCCTTGTTAGGTAGTTGCCCTAACAACAAGCTAATCGCCCGCAGTCCCATCCTAAAGTGCCGAAGCTTTTAGTGAAAAGGCCTTCCAGCCATAATCACCTATGGGGTATTATCCTCAGTTTCCCGAGGTTATCCCCCGCTTTAGGTCAGGTTAACCACGTGTTACTGA
>JBDRKV010000022.1:0-11389 GCA_043813745.1 Candidatus Aenigmatarchaeota archaeon
CACGGAAACCAAGCCACTGCTTGCTGAAAATGCCATAAGTTACACATATAATTTCGATGGCGGGCGGTCATTTGTGGTATACGACAGGAACGACACGCTGCAATCGTTCTTTGTACAAGAAAACACTTTCCTGAAAGTGGAGAAGGTGTTTGCTGTTGACTCAAAAGGACAACCTTACCTTTTACAGACGCCTGATGCTGAAGTAAAGGGCACGCTGTGGGTTTCCAGCGATAAGCGGACAGTGATTTTCATACCGCCCGAACTGGAGAACTCGATGTTTACGAGAATGTTCTTGTATGATGGATATGGGCTAGAACACTTCCAATTGGTAAACGTGTTTGGCGGAGAAGTCAAGCTGTTCAAGGTTATACCCTAGAACATGAAACTAAGCGAAAGGTAAATTCCCTGGTTAACATGGCGAAAAACGAAAACTACCAGGAGTGCCACGAACACAACATACAGTATTCTCACGAACCATTTGTTGAAATCATTCTTTTCGTATAGCATCGCCAGGCTCATGAACAACGGAAACATCGCCAGCGGGTATCGACCTATACCATGCAGGTTTGATGAAATCAATACGAATAATATGCTCAGGGCGGAATAGATAAAATACTCTTTTTTCAGGTTCTTGTACGAATGCCAGGTCAAGCCTAGCATGAACAACAACATTACAAAGTTCGCGCCATTATAGAACAACCAGTCTATTTTTGTAGTTGTTATCATGTTTTGTAATGTTTCTATTACAGGATCCCACGGCCAGGAAAGGCCTTTTTCATATAGCCCAAAACCATAATGGAACTGGATCAGCGAGTCGCCTGTTACAAAACCCTGGTACAGGAATAGACATGCCAGACCAGCAGGAATTAGGAACAGATAAAGCATATTCATTTTTATTTTCTGTTGTCTGACGTACATGTACAACATCGGTAGAAACACCAATATGCCCTGAATGCGCGTCAGGCTTACTGCAAAACCGAGCAAGCCGACAATGAGCCACTGATTTTTCCTTGCGCATATGAACATTGCCAGGACCAGGGCTAAAAATAATGACTCGGCATACATGGCTGTGAAGAAATACACTGTAGGGAACAACATTAGGAATAAAGCTGCTCTGTAGGATTTTTTTTCATCGAGCTCTTTCCTAACTAAAATATACAATAGTATGATCGCTACCAACGAGAAGATGTTTGATATCAAGAAAGCTGCCAATGGATAGCCAAATATCACTGCAAATACTGCTATCAGCATGGAAAACAACGGATACACTGAATAGTTACCTGTGTTATTCCATTCCTTATTGTAGCCGTTCTGCGCAAGATCCAGGTATCCGGCGCCGTCGTATTGCGCCCACTCGTTTAGAATGGGATTGCCAGTTACATTACGTTGGTGCACGTTGTCTAGAGGAAAACTAAAATCGCCCACCAAGCCGAGTGCTATTATGAATAATTTTATTATTATGAATGCTATAATCAGCTTGCGAAACATCGGCTCTTTCCATAGGTTTTTCAGAGCAACCATCGGATTGAACATAGAGTAAGATTCTATTATGCCTTTTTAAAATGTTTTATTTTATTTGATATTTATGAAAATGGACAAAAGGCTCTGCGTTATCCTGCTCATAGTAATACTTACTGTCGCGTTGCGATTATACAGTGCAGACCGCTTTCTGATAAATGACGAGATAACATGGATAACCCCTGCAAAAAACATTGTTGCAAGCGGATTCCCATCAAATCCAATCTACTGCGGCGTTCCAGGCGGATATTTCTACATACACCCGCCAATGGGGCTGATACTCTACTCTACGACAATCGCGTCTGCTGGCGTTGAATTTGTCAGGCTCGTGCCCATAATATTCGGTTTGTTGTCAATACTGCTTACGTATTTTTTAGGCAAGAAACTTTTTGATGACAGGACGGCCTTGATTGCAGCCGGCATGATGGCCATATCCAGCTATCATATCATAGCTTCGCAGATTATTGATGTGGACGGGGCAATATTGGCATTCTTCAATCTTGCGACAATACTGTCATTTGTTCTATACAAGAAGAACCTGCAAAAGCGCTTTCTGTTTTTTAGTGGATTGTTTTTGATTTTGTCGTTGTTCACGAAGATGTCCGGGTTCCTTGTTATAATACCAATACTCGTCTATTCGTATGCGCTGGATAGAAATTTCAGGAAAACTGGAAAAGAACTAATTTTCTTTATCGTGTGCGGAATAATTTTTCTTGGAGCGCTATACGGGTATGCTTCAATTGCAGGGCAAAATGGCTACTTCACAGAACCGGTGAACTATTTAATGCAATTTTCTGGCCGCGGCAGCAGTCCTTCAATACAAAATGTACTACTTGACAAGGCATTCTATGTTGCAACGGCGAGCTGGCAAATGACGCCGTTCTTATTGGCGCTGCTGTTGCTGGCGCTATTCAAGAAGAACAGAGACAGCAATTACTGGCTGCTCGTCTCATGGATACTGACTATAGTTATAATTTTTATGATGCCATATGGCGGGGCTTTTGAACGCTACTTCACGACTGTTTTGCCAGCGGTATTTATTTTTATAGCATCTTTCTTGTCTAGAATAAATCTAAACAAGAAAATAATCATACCTGTCATGGTAATTTCTTTCTTACTGGCTGCAATTTTTGGAATCAGCGACGTGCTGGGTTATTATAATCCGCTCTTGATAGCGGCTGTTTACGTCGTAGCTTTTGCAATGCTTATTCCACGGAAAAGAGAGCAGCTGCTTCTCGGAGCTTTTGCCGGACTAAGTTTGTTCTTGGTCATAGGAATGGCTACATGGCCTGCTGTTGAATCCAATCTTGTAAAAGATATTACAGAAGGCGTGGACGAATTTGGATTTCCGCATAATGAAACTTACGCAAACCAGGATATTGACTTTTATCTAACGCCTAAAGACGAAACGCCACAAATCTGCTTTCCAGAACTTACGATGGATTATATGAAGAATAACAACATAACATACCTGGCTGTATACGGGTTCAGGGATGAACTAAAACTTAAAAGCCTAGCGCAGAATTGTTTAGAAAAGCGCGAGATTTTTGTAAGCGGACGCCTGGCAGGGCTTGTCTGTAAACTGGAGTAATTCACATGTATAATAAAAACAAGGTTGCGGTTGGAATAGTTGCATATAATGAGGAGGAAGCAATAGGCAAAGTCGTCGGCGATTTCAAAAAGCAGCACTCTGTTGATAAAATCATCGTCATAGACAACAATTCAAATGATCGCACGAACGAGTTTGCTAAGAAAGCAGGCGCTATCGTAGTAAAAGAAGAGAAACAGGGCTATGGCAATGCGTGCCAGCGGGCGCTAAAAGAATGCCACAATACAGGCGCGGACATGATTATTCTCGTAGAGGGAGACGATTCTTTCGAAGCTAGGGATGTAAACAAACTGTTGGCGTACTTAGAGGATGCTGACATGGTTGTTGGAACAAGGACGAATATTGCTCTGATACGCGAGGGCGCTAAAATGGGGACGTTCTTGCGCTTGGGAAATTTATTCATAGCTAAACTGTTGCAACTGAGATTCTGGGGAGATGTCAAGCTAACTGACGTGGGTTGCACGTTTCGTGCTGTAAGACGAGCTGCATACGAACAAATAATGAATGATTTCAGTGTGGGTAGTTCGCACTTTTCGCCGGAAATGATGATAATTACCCTAAAGTACAGGCTGCACGTAATCGAAATACCGATAAATTACAAGAGACGTATTGGCGAGAGCAAGATAACATCCTCGTTTTCTCGCTCGTTCAAGCTTGGCATGCGTATGATTGGGCTTATTGCGACGCGTTAAAGGTATTAAAAAGTTATGTAGAAATCAATTTCTATGACGAATTTTGACTTTACTGGAAAGCGCGTAATTGTGACAGGCGCGGACGGATTCATGGGCTCGCATCTTACTGAAAAACTTGTCGTTTTAGGTGCTGAAACATCGATATTCGTGCGCGGCACGTCTGTATGCGGCACCACGCAATTTCAGCTAAAAAATATACCGCACTTACGGGACAAACTCAAACATATACTTACTGGCGACATTGCTTGCACGGATACGATAGAACTCATAAAGAAGATAGAACCAGAAATAATTTTTCATCTAGCAGCCGATGCTTATGTGCCAAAATCCTTCATACAGCCGAACGAAGTTACACACACAAACGTGATGGGTACGCTGAACGTGATGCATGCTGCAAAGGACACCAATGTAGGCCAGGTTGTTGTAACATCTTCCAGCGAAATATACGGAACATCTAAAGAACCAATAAGCGAAGAGCACGAACTGAATCCAACATCACCATACGGAGCTTCAAAGGCTGCTGCTGACAGATATGCCCTGGCATACCACATAACCTACGGGTTGCCTATTGCAATCATCAGGCCGTTCAACACATACGGACCGAGGCACACGTACGACGTCATACCTAAATTCATAGACTTGGCCATACACGACAAACCGCTGACAATATATGGTTCTGGAAATCAGATGAGAGACTTCACTTATGTTGATGATATGATAAACGCATTCCTGATCATGGGCTCGGACAAGCGTGCCATAGGACAGGCGATAAATTTCGGCACAGGCACGGATACTTCTATAATTGATATTGCAAACAAGGTCAAGGCAATTTCTGGAAGCAAATCCGAAATCATGCATGTCGCAGATCGCACATCAGAGGTCAACCGATTGTGCTGCGACTACTCAAAGGCAAAGCGCATGTTCGGGTGGGCGCCAACAGTGAGCATAGACGAGGGACTGAAACGCAACATAGAATGGGCAAGGAAATACAGGATTTAATTTCATATTTATGATTCACGTTGAAAAAACAGCCATCATCGCGCCTGATGTGAAAATAGGCGATGGCACGAAAGTGTGGAATTTTACGCAGATAAGAGAAGGCGTAGCTATTGGAGAAAACTGTACGATTTCTAATGGCGTGTACATAGACGCTGGCGTTAAGATAGGAAACAATGTTTCTATACAAAACAAGGCACTGATATACAGGAATGCGGTGATAGAAGACGACGTATTCATCGGGCCCGCGGTTTGCTTTGCGAATGACAAACATCCACGCAGCGGGGTCGTACGGGATCTTTCAGATATAAGCTGGTTCGTGCGCAAAGGCGCGTCCATAGGCGCTGGCGCCATAATCATGCCTGATATTGAGATAGGCGAATATGCAATGATAGGTGCGAGTGCTGTTGTCACTAAAAGCGTGCCTGCACATGGTCTGGTCTATGGTAATCCTGCAAGGCTTATCGGATTTGTTTGTAAATGCGGAAAAAAACTAACAACATGCTACAAGAAAGATAACATGATAATGATGCGATGCGAGTGCGGGACAGAAAATGTAATAAATGAAAATATGGCTGATATTGATCCGATAAAATCTTCAAAGAACTGGCTGCTTTTTTCTGGCATCCAGAACATAACTGCAGACACGCGCACGGACGGCGGGTTCAATTCATGGTATGACGCAGACACTGGGACGTATCCATACATATACTCTGAGATAACTGGATATGGCATAACCACGCTGCTCTATTTGTATAATAAAAATAAGGAAGAAATCCTGCTTGAGCACGCTAAAATGGCTGCGGACTGGCTCATTAATGTCGCAGTGCATGCTACTGGCGGCGTGAAAACACGATTCTATTATAAATATGCAAACAATTCTGCAGACGAGCAAAATTTCTATTCTTTTGACAGCGAAATAATCTATTCTTTTGACAACGGGATGGTTATGTATGCGCTAACGAACCTGTATAAGCTTACGGGTATAGACGCTTATCTGGAGCATGCTAAAAAAATAGCAAACTTCTTGCTGGGTATGCAAAAATCCGACGGATTGTTCTATGCGACATACAATGCAAAAACTGGCGAGCTAGGAGACACGCAAGACAAGTGGTCCACACAGTCCGGTAGCTATCATGCGAAGGTTGCAATGGGTTTGATAGATTTATACGAGGTTTGCGGCGATGAGCGATATCTTAACAGTGCAATAAAAATCTGTAACGCAGCGCTGCTTCTGCAAAAACCAGAAGGTAGGTTTATATCATTTTCTGACAGCGGCGCAACGCATATGCATCCGCACTCGTACTCGGCAGAGGGGCTGCTTTATGCCGGGATAAAACTGGGCAACAATGAATATCTAGAAGCTGCCAGGCGCGCTACAGAATGGGCGCTGGCAATGCAGCTGGAAACAGGCGGCGTGCCGTGCATTGTTGCTGATGAAGTCAACAAAAATGAGCGCAGCGACACTCTTGCACAAACGCTGCGTTTGGCTGCGCTACTTTTGTCGTCAGGGCTGATAAATCATAAAACTAAAATTGATGAATTGCGGAAAAGGCTCTTAGGGTTTCAACATCGCAACGGCGGATTCATCTATGGTTCTGATGAAACAGGTAAAAAAATGAATCACACTAACTCGTGGTGTACGATGTTCGCCTTGCAGGCGCTGGATCTTTATAACAAACATTTCAATAATCAGGAGAAAATCTTCGTTGATTTGCTGGTGTAACATATGAGAATAGCTATACTTGTGGGTACAAGGCCCGAGATAATAAAGATGTCTCCGGTCATACGCGAATGCAATAGGCTAAACTTAGACAGCTTTATTGTTGACAGCGGGCAGCATTTTTCATATAACATGAGCAAGCTGTTTTTTGACGAACTAAATCTACCGCAACCGCTATACAGTCTAGGCGTTACTTCAAAATCACCTGCGCTGCAGGGAGATCACACTGGCAGAATGCTCATGAAGATAGAACAGGTGCTCACAAAAGAAAAACCGGATGTTGTCCTTGTTCAGGGCGACACAATAACCGTGCTTGCCGGCTCCTTATGTGCTCAGAAACTAGGCATTCCTGCCGGGCATGTGGAAGCAGGTCTGCGTTCATATGACCGTTCAATGCCAGAGGAAGTGAATAGGGTGCTAAGCGACCACATCTCTACGTACTTGTTCGCGCCAACCGAGAATGCAAAACAAAATGCACTGCGCGAGGGCGTAGATGCCGAGAAGATACACGTGACTGGCAATACCATAGTTGATGCTGTAATGCAACACATTGAAATCGCAAAGACGCGATGTGATATAACAAACGGTCTTGGTATTCACGGAGACTATTTTCTTGTGACAGCACATAGGCAGGAGAACGTGGACGTGAAATACAAACTAGAGGGAATATTAAACGGTCTGCACGGACTTTACGAAGAGACAGGCATTGAATCCATCTACTCTTTGCATCCGAGAACAAAAAAAATGATGAATATGTTCAACATTGACGTGCCGCGCGGCATACGTATGATAGAGCCAGTGGGTTTCTTAGAATTTTTGCAACTGGAATCAAAAGCCAGATTAATACTTACGGATTCAGGCGGGCTTCAGGAAGAGGCTTGCATACTCGGGGTGCCGTGTATAACGTTGCGGGAAAATACTGAAAGACCCGAGACGATTGATGCAGGGTGCAACATGCTTGCAGGGACTGACTCGGAAAATATCCTGGAGTGTGCGAAAATCATGCTTTCAAAGTCGCGCACGTGGAGCAATCCGCTAGGAGACGGCAATGCAGCTAAGAAGATAGTCGACATCTGTACAAGGTGATGAAATGATATCAGTAATAATCCCAGCATACAATGAAGAGAAAAATATTGAAAGGATAGAAGACGAGCTCGTGCCTGTTCTGGAAAAAATACAGCATTACACCAACGGCTACGAGATGATTGTCGTTGACGACGGTTCCACGGATAAGACTGCTGATGTCGCGGAAAAACTTTCTTGGAAAAACAAAAACATCAGGCTCGTGATGCATGAAGTGAACAATGGCGTTGGCTGTGCCATAAGGACAGGAATAGAGAACGTAACCAACGGTGTCGGCAATTTGACCGTGATGATTGATGCTGATTTGACGTTCCATCCAAGCCAAATTCCACTTCTGCTGGATGCGTTCAAAAACAATAACGTTGATTTTGTTATTGGTTCCCATCTTGGTGCTGGCGGAAAAATGGTGGGCGTGCCATTACGAAGACGCGTGATGAGCAAGGCTGTAATGATTTTATACAGTATTGTGCTTGGAAAGCGCGTGCATTCGGTGAGCGGCATATTTCGCCTGTACAAAACAGAACAACTGAAAGAGCTTGACCTGGAGAGCAGGGGCTTCACAATATGCGCTGAGATACTTTACAAACTGCTGAAAAACAAGCGAACGTTCATGGAGGTGCCGGTTGTGCTAACAACGAGGGCCTATGGAACGTCCAAATTAAACACGAAGAAGGAGATTAAAAACAACTTAAAGTTTATCTCCAAGATAATTTGGTGGAAAATCTGTGGATAGTTAATTGGTGATGTTATGATTGAGAAAGCGATAATACCGGCTGCTGGATTAGGCACGAGACTGTTGCCTGCCACGAAAGAGCAGCCAAAGGAGATGCTGCCTATATTTTCTAGGACACAGAATAGCGTGCTTGTCAAGCCAGTACTGCAGGTTATATACGAAACAATACATAGGGCAGGGGTGCGTAATTTCTATTTCATAACCGGGCGCACCAAGAGGGCGATTGAGGACCACTTTACTATTGATCCTTACTTCATTGCAGGCATAAACCATAACAAACACGCGGATATACTGATGGATTTTCAACAGTTCTATGAAATGCTGGAGAACTCACGCACGTTCTGGATAAAACAGCCCTCGCCACGCGGATTCGGCGATGCTGTCTACCAGGCAAAGGATTTTGTCGGTACAGGAAGCTTCCTAGTGCATGCGGGTGATACTCTAGTAAAATCTGAATGTGGATACTTACAGAAACTGTTTTCAGTGCATGAAACTAACAATGCTGATGTAACTTTTCTAGTCGAGCGCACGAAAACGCCTGAACGCTACGGGATAATAGAGGCTGTTCCTGTCGCGGACGGCGTTCACATGGTCACGCGTATCATAGAGAAACCGGCACAACCGCCAACTAACCTGGCGGTTGTCGCTATTTATGTTTTCAATTCAAAAATATTTTCTGCTTTGGAAAAAATCTCACCGGACAAGAACAATGAAAAACAACTGACTGATGCAATAGAACATATCATACAACACGGTGGCAAGGTTCTGGCTGTAGAACTCAATGAAAACGAGAAGCGCATTGATATAGGAACGCCAGAATCCTACAGGGACGCAGTACTGGACGTGATGTAATGACGACAAAAAATATTTTGGTAACAGGCGGGCTGGGATTCATAGGCAGCCATATTGTAGACAAATTGTTGCAGAATGGACATAGCGTGACTGTGCTGGACAACCTGGAATATCAGGTTCATCGCGGAATCTTTCCGAGATACTGGAAGGATGGTGAAGTAGAAATAATCATAGGCGATGTTAGAAACCACGAACTAGTCGAAAACGTGCTGAAGGACAAAGAAATTATTTTTCATGAAGCAGCGCTGGTTGGCGTTGGACAATCCATGTACCAAATAAAGAGATATATGGATGCGAATGTCATGGGCACGGCTACGTTGCTGGATGCTGTTGTGAATTCCAAAACGAATGTAAAGAAGATGATGGTTGCATCATCCATGAGCATATATGGAGAAGGTGCATATGTGTGTGAATCATGCGGGGAAATATCTCCAGAACTACGCGGCAACGAACAACTAGCGAGAAAGGATTTCGATATGCACTGTCCACACTGTGGTAAAATTACCAGGCCAGTCCATACGACTGAAACAAAAATTGTCATGCCAAACTCGGTTTATGCTGTGAGCAAACGCGACCAGGAGGAATTGTTCCTGTCAACTGGGCGTGCGTATGGTATAGATGCTGTAGCGTTACGATATTTCAATGTATATGGGCCTAGACAGTCGTTGAATAACCCGTATACTGGCGTGTGTGCGATATTCTCTTCAATGATAAAGAACAACAACCCACCACTTGTTTTCGAGGACGGTTTGCAGTCAAGGGACTTTGTTGATGTTCAGGATATTGCTGACGCAAATATTTTTGTCATGAACAATAACAATGCCAAGGGTGTCTACAATATCGGTACTGGGCAGCCAGTTACCATACTGCAAATAGCCAACATGCTTGCAAAACTTTACGGCAAACAACTCACGCCTAGTGTGACAAACAACTTCAGAGAAGGGGATATACGTCACTGCTTTGCAGATATATCAAGAATAAAACAACTTGGCTGGCAGCCGAAGGTGATATTTGAGGACGGAATAAAACAACTTGTTGAATGGGGAGAAACGCAACGCGCGACGGACATGGTTGAAAATGCCGCGTCTGAACTAAAAAAGCACGGGCTGATCAAAGGATAGTGATAAAATGAATGAAACTATAATGGTTGCAGGCGGAGCCGGATTCATAGGCTCATGGCTATGTCAAGGGCTTCTTGACAAGGGATACAATGTCATTGCCGTAGACAACTTCATCACTGGGAAACCCGAAAATATCAAGCACCTGAAAACAAGCAGAAATTTCAAGTTCATCAATCACGACATTACAAAGCCGCTGCAACTCAAGAAGCTTGATTTTATATTTCATCTGGCCAGCCCGGCAAGCCCGGTTGACTATCAAAAGCGACCGATAGAGACGATGATGGCTAACTCGAACGGCACGCTCAACATGCTTAAGCTTGCCAAGAAAAATAATGCCAAATTTCTTTTCACATCAACTTCAGAAGTTTATGGAGATCCGAAAGAACATCCACAGCGTGAGACGTATTGGGGGAACGTGAATCCAAACGGGCCTCGTTCGTGCTATGATGAATCAAAGAGGTTTGCAGAAGCATTGATTGTTTCGTATTCGACAATAAACAACATAGATTACAAGATTGCTCGCATATTCAACACATACGGACCAAGGATGCGCGTGGACGATGGGCGTGTTGTGCCTAATTTTGTGATGCAGGCACTGAAAAATGAAAATGTGACTGTATACGGGGATGGATACCAGACACGTAGCTTTTGTTCTGTGCGCGATACTGTTGACGGTCTGATAAGACTGATGTTATCTGGAGAGCATGGGCCGATAAATATCGGAAACCCTGAAGAACGAACAATACGTGATATGGCCAAGAGGATAATAAAACTAACCGGTTCTTCTTCAAAGCTGACGCATACGTCTTTGCCAAGAGACGATCCAATGAGGCGCAAACCGGATATAACGTTTGCCAAAGCTGCCTTAGGATGGCAGCCGACAACGAAGTTCGATGACGGCATGAAAGAAGCAATTGAATACTTCAGGACGCAACTATAATTTTTAAAGGTTATCTGAGTAATGATAGTTATGTATGGAGATTTTAATCCAAATCAAGGAGTTAGAACTAAACCACTTTCTAGGCGCGAAATGGAAAGATCTATTGTAGAAATGCCTTCTGG
>JBDRKV010000023.1:0-3816 GCA_043813745.1 Candidatus Aenigmatarchaeota archaeon
CTATCAGCAGTTATGGATACTTGAAGCGAAGCTGAAAGAGTTGGCTGAAGAAGAAAGAATTGACGGAAAATCAAAGGTAGCGTAAACTATGAGAACTGGAGTAGCCATTCAAACCTCCAACTACGATTGGGACAATGTCCAGAAAGCTGAAAGTAACTGTATGAAGACACTGGCGTGGACGCTGAAGTTCATTGTTTTTCCACTATTGCCATTTCTCTCTGGCACGTTTATGCGATGCTTGTATGCAGGTTCATTTGAGGTTGCTTCGCTCAGTCCGGCTGAGTTGGCTTTCTCCATGGCTTTGTTGATGATGGTTATCTCGGTAAACACATCTCGCATTGAAAATTCTACGCTTCGTAATGCGATTACCCCATTGTTTCAACTTGGTCTAATCCTTTACCTAATACTTTTCTCGTGTGTCTTATTTCTGCAAATAGACCTCAATGCCACACAGACTACAATCCTGCACACAGTTCAGGAAAAAGTGACCAACGGGTTACCCGTTCTTCCCGCAGACTTCCTCAACCAAAACGCAAAACATGAGCTGATTCTAGGAAGACTTCGTTGGTTTACTGTTATTATATCTATCATAGTTATCCCTCTTGCAATTTATACGAACAAGAAATACGATTTGGAGAAGTTATGAACCTCATAGAGTATATTTTTAACTTAAAAAAAACCGATGGCTGGTTTTTCAAGGCCTTAATCATGCTAGGGTGGTCAGTCATAATAGCACTGTTAGCAGGTTTAATTACAGTTGGTAGAGGGAACAACTGGGCACTGCCTGTAGCTATGTTAGTCGTGCTTGTTTTTTCTATAGCATTTCCTGTTTTTTTCCTCTACACGCTGCGTAAGAATCCGAAACCCATCAGAATTGGTTTGGTCGGTCTTCCAGGCTCTGGCAAAACCGTCTTCCTTAGTGTACTGTTCTACGAAATACAGTCCCATGGGGGTGATGACATTTCATTTCAACCGTATGGCCGAGAGACAATAGAGGAAGTTACTCGGAATATCAATATACTTGTGTCTGGTAAATGGTTGCCCCGTACCGAATCCGATGTGGTGTTTCCCTTCAGAGCTAATGCCAGAATCCCAGGTGGGCTGTTCCCGAGACGTTACACTGTTGAAATTGGAGACTATGCGGGAGAGCACATCCATGAATTCGATTCTACGTCTGAACAGTGGCTACATCGTACGAAGTATTTTGCTTACATTGCGGACTCGGATATCTTGTTCTTGGCCGTCGATGGAGAAAAGCTTATAAAAGGCAACCCCTTACAGACAGAACAAATGCTAAACAACCTTATCGCAGCAATTCAAGTTCTTCTTGATGAGAAAGGCGTTAAGTTCAGTCGTAAGACGACCATGCCCGTGGCCGTACTCATACTGAAGGCTGACTGTATGGAACAAACTAAGGATAGCGAAATTTTCGCGCTAAAAAAGATTAAACGACTTCTTGCGATTTGCGAGAATCGCTGCTATAAGTCACAGGCATTCTTCGTATCATCTGTTGGCTCAGTGGACGACCAAGGAAATCCCACGCAAAAAATCAACCCTATAAATATCTGTGATCCAATAACATGGGCACTTAATTCTATTAGGTAGAGGAACGTAAATCATTAGGGCTTGACCAGAATCTATGCTATCATTATACCCAAAACCGACAATCCCGCAGGCTAAATACTAAAGACTATCCGTTCCTGTTGCTTCTTCAATACTCGCCCTTATTCTCCACCAATGTTATTGCTTGACATTCATACGGTAATTCTGCAGGGCAATGTCTATTTGTGCTTCAGTTCCGTGGTGGTGATAGGAGAACGACACAATACCTAGGTAAGGAACAAAGGCAACTTCCGTGTAATCAGGAATAGTAGTATAAACAAGCTTATATTGGGAGCCTTTTGTTCCATCCTCATTACCGGGTCCGATGTAACGAACAGCGTCTCTGACTTGCCACGAATAGTTGCGATCGGCTCGCGTGATTTGATTAGGACTACCGAAAGCCTGCCCACTGAATAAGGGAAACTCGAATTCTAAATCGTCTTGAGAAACAAGCTCGGGCTTAAGAAAACCTCCATGCTTGATAGACTTTCGTACTTCTGCGAGCCGTTTTTCTGGAATGTTAAATATCTTATTGGCCACAAGCAAGTAACCGTAGGTAGAAGCTGGTACTTCAACGATATCCGTTAATGCATCATGGGATTCCAATGCCCAAGCGGCATCGGATGGATGCCCTTTCATTGTAAAGAGAACAGCATTCCCACCTTGTGTGACTTCGGTGACAGACATAACAACCTTGATTTTTTTCTCGATGACATCCTTCCCTGTATTATTCAGGGCCACGCCAAAATATTCCCACCTATTGCCATCCTTTAATGGAAAATAGCCTTTTATTTGCACATCCTCAAATGAAGGTAGAGTCTTGATGTGGTATGTCGTGGTCGGCCATCGTGTAATTATGGATGACACCACCGCCGTAACCGCAACAAAGAAGGAGCATACAATAGTTACGATAATTTCTTTCTTGTGATTGTCCATAAATTCTTACCTAACAATATTTATACAACTCGTATAAACCGAGTCAAATACCATCTATCGGACAACAAAGTTGACGGGCCCATTCGATAAACTCAGGGCAGGCAAATCTGTTTACTTTAGCTCTACCTGAGTGTAGCTGAGGTCAGTAGATTCTGCGCAACGAATGTTGTCGGGCGTCATCTTTATGACCACGTATTCCGGCGCTGCCGGGTCGGGTATATACTCTTTCAGCGCAGGCACCGCCTTATAGAGCCAAAGCTTCTCATCGTTGTCGGTGCTGATGGTGCAAGGCCCCGCGATACGAACGTGTTTACCTTGAGGGTCGCAGAAGCAATATTCCGCGTAGGGCACTTTTCGAAGCTGAGCAATTTTGTCGGACGATTCGCCCGTAGCACACCATAACTCGCTTTCCTTCCATGCCCAGCCGCTCATTGGTCTTGCGCCTGCAATAGCTCCGTCGCCTGTGGCTAATATTCCCCAGCCGACTTCCTTCATGAATTTCTTTACATCTTCGAGGTTCATTTGAGTTCTCCAATTCATATATCCCACTGATGATGCAATTCAGCACAAAAACGTAAACTGACTCCTCCCGGGTGTGCGATAATTATATCTTTTCCCTCCTAAAGCACAACTTTTTTGCGCAGCCCCGCCCTGCGGGCGCGAAGCCCCGCCTTGTGGAGTGCAACGGAGCCCCCTCAGAAATTGCAAAGCAATTTCGAGGACTTTAGTCCCGGAAATCCTCTGGATTTCGTGGGGCCATCTTGCGAAGCGCAGCCCCCACGGCTACCCCTAAGGGGTGTGGGGAGTGCTGCGTCTCGTTTTGCGAGGCCCGCTTCGGACCGAGTGCAAAACGGCAGGGGGCGGTTAATCTTTACCACAGATTCCGCAGATTACACGAAGTCTTACGAAGCCCCAGTTTGTGGGACAGAAAATTAAATAAAAAACAGTGTAATCAGCCTGCCCCGGCGTAGCGCAGCGAAGAGGGGTGTAAATCCGTGTCTCCTTTTTTACTGTCAGCCGGTAAACCGCAAATAGCGGTGGGCAACAACGTCGCCCGGCAGACGAGAATGAGACATTGACACCCCTTAGGGGGAAAAAGGGCTTATTCGAGTATGCTCCTCCGGCTGACTAAGTCCGCCTGCCCTGCGTAGCGAAGCGAAGAAGGGTGAAAGCTGCTTGCCTCGGCGTTTACCTCGGCGTAGTTTTTAACGAAGACGGGTAGCCGGTAGACGAAGCCGGGCTGTCCGCTGAAAATCGACATTTATCCGCCGTTGGTTG
>JBDRKV010000024.1:0-8187 GCA_043813745.1 Candidatus Aenigmatarchaeota archaeon
CTATTCAGGTGATAAAGACGGTGGTTTGATTGAAAGCGTTACATCCGTTGCAGCTAATTGGGGCGGTTCATTTGCTGTGCGTTATGAAAAGGACTGGCGCAAAATCCTGCGCAAGTTCAAAGGCTGCAAGGTGCATCTAACAATTTATGGCATGCCTGTGCAGGACAAGATAGGCGAAATCAGAAAAGTGGAAGGTGATTTATTAATAATCGTGGGCGGCGAGAAGGTTCCTGGCCAGGTCTATGAAGAAGCCGACTATAATATCGCTGTGACGTCGCAGCCGCATAGCGAAGTAGCTGCTTTAGCTATATTCCTGCACGAATTACAACAGGGTAAGGAGCTGGATAAAAAATTCATAGGCGGAGAGTTGCGGGTTATTCCACAGGAGCGCGGAAAACGTGTTGTTTCTAAAAAATAAAATTTCTGGATTGCTAAAGAACTTGGATAATGCAACACTTTTAGCTATCTGTCCGATGTCTGAAATTATTGTAAAAGCGACGTTCGAAGAAGCAAAAGAAAGTGGTTTTCCTATTTTGTTCGTTGCGACGCGCAACCAGGTTGATATTAACGGTGGTTATACTGGCTGGGACCAACAGGGACTTGTAAACTTTGTTAACAGAATTGCTAAAGAATCGTCATTTAATGGACTTGTTTTTATTGCACGCGACCATGGCGGGCCATGGTTTAATTTTGCTGAGCGTGATTTACAAGAGAGCGACGCCATGGAAAAAACCAAGAAATCTTTTGAAAAGGATATTGATAACGGATTCCAGATGCTTCATGTTGATGCCACAATGAATTCTGATTCTATAGACGTTGTATTGAAAAGGACTATAGAATTGATTAATCATATTGAAGCGTATTCTAAGGAAAAAAACTTTACTATGGAATACGAGGTCGGCACTGAGGAGATAGAAGGCGGGTTGACGGATTTAAATGTTTTTGAAAACTATCTGAAAGAACTGAGTAAAAATCCGGCATGGAAAAAATTCTGCTTTGTCGTGGCACAGACCGGAACAAAGCTTGGGTTCAAGGGCGAACATAACTTTGACGAGAAACGCGCAAAAGAGCTAGTAGAAATCGCTAAACGATACGGACTGGGCATCAAGCAGCACAGCACAGATGATATGGAAACATCACAATTACGGCTGTTCCCCAAGATTGGCGTAGCTGCTGCAAACGTCGGGCCTGAATTCTCGGTTGCTGAAACGCAAACGTATGTCGACGACGAGCCAGCGCTTCTGGAAGCATTCAAAACAGCTGCGCTCAGGGATGGTAAGTGGCACAAGTGGTCGAAGAAACAAGAAAGCGAATTGACAGAAAAAGAAAAAATTGAGCTGGCTGTTTCGTGCGCACGATATGTATACAATTATCCGGAAATAAAGAACGCAATGTCGCGTATGAACAAACGCGTCTGCGCAGATGCATTAGACGCAGTAAAAGCATCCATACATCGCTATGTAGACGCATTCAACCTAGCAGGAACAATTTAAGAAAGACGCGCTGACGGGCCTGTTGAATCTATAAAGAATGCTCGTGGCGATGATTCTGGAGCGCCTGCTCTGTCCAGGAATTTAGGATTTTTGCAATAACTAGGAAGATCTCTCAGTGCTGCTACGTTTTCAAAATAAACAAGGATAGGATTACCGTTAACGCCTTTATTGAATCCGAATACCGCATCGTCTACATCTGGCAGAGATGATAACATAAAATCTACATGCAAGCCTGGTTTTTTTCCGCCAGAATTTGATAAAATCATTGTATGGTAACCACGATCCGCCAAATCTTTTATCAACTGCAATTCTCCGTTCATTTTCTCACGCCTTTTTCAAAATAACAACCCGGCTGTCCTCTTTCTCATCAGCGATCTTGTAGCCGGTTGCCTTAACGAGCTTTGCAGCAAATGCTTTAATCTCTTTAAACGTCAGCATGGTTTCGATGGATAAACGCTCTCTTGCGCCGCCTATGGACATAAATGCCTTGCACTCTACGAAATCTGGCTTTGTTTTTTTGATTATTTCCGCATATTTTTCAGGCTCAATCATATTTAGCTTCTTTACAAGTGTCAGGCGTATGACGCTTGAATCAAACAGTTTAAGCAGTGACAGCGATTTCTGCAAACGCTTCCAGCCATCCTTTAGCATGGGGTGACATATTTTTTTGTAAACATTTTCGTTGGGCGCGGGTAATGTAATATACATCTTCGTGGGCTGGAACGCTTCTGATGAAGCGAGACGTTTTATCATGTCTGGGTTCGTGCCGTTACTGACAACAAAGCATGTCATGCCCCGGCTCTTGATTTCATCAATGAGCTCTGGCAGGTATGGATACAGGGTTGGCTCGCCTGACAGTGATATAGCAAATTGATTGGGTTTGAGTGCTTCTTGCAGTTTTTCTTTCTTTGTCCTCGCGTTTCCGCCGAATCCATGTAAAATAAGTTTTTGTGCAGAAATCGCTTCATCAACTAGCTCTTTGGGCTTATCCCAAACAACGTTTTTAGGCATGGAAAACGACGTCGTGCGCCAGCAGAACTCGCAGTTGTGCGTGCACGAGAACACGCAAGGCGCAAATTGGACGCAGCGATGGCTGCTGATGCCATAGAATTTCTGCTTGTAGCAATAGCCGCGCTCTGCCAGCGAGCGGCGGCACCACTCGCATACCTTTATTGCAGCGTGCTTGTGCCTACCTATGAAGCGGTAGCCCTGCTTCTCCATTAGTTTAAGCAGCTTTTTCTTGGAAGAAAACGCTCCTTGGAATCTAAAAGAACGTTTGGCTGATGCAAAGCTATTAATTTTGTCGTTCATCATGAAGAATAAGTTTGCAAAACTCTTTAAAAAGAGTTCATTGCCTAGTCCTTCTCACGCCTGCTATTATCTCCGCGCCCTGGCTCATGACGACTTTGCCTTTCTTCTCGTATTTCTTCAGGAATGAGCTGAGTTCGTTCATGCCTGCATAGCTCACTGAGCTGTTGAACTCGGTTGCAAGCAGGATTTCCAGGGCTTCGTTCAATGATTTGAATGAGAAATCCAGCGCAATTGGTATATCGTGCACGGCAAAGCCATTTGACGACAGCGACTGCTTTATTTCCAGCAAACGCTTCTTGCGGCGGTCGTGGGCGGATTTATCTTTGAGCATCTTTAATTTCGTGAAATCTCCATGCTCGGACTGCGTAATAACGATGACTGACTCGCTGGCAATGCGGCACATTTCTTTTATTGTCTTGACAATGCTTGAAGACTCGTGGATATGCCATCTACAAAGAACGATATCAAAGGACTGGTTTTTTATTCCGGATGTATTGTCCAGTGCAACTGACTTGTAGGATTTTACGACACTCTTGATCAGAGGAGCTACTGTACTGGGCTCGGCAGTGCCGACTTCTAAAACTGAGCGGTTTGTGAACGTGCATAGCTTCAACATCATTGACACTTCGACGGTTTCGCGGTCCTGGTAGGCGTCGCTGAATAGGTCTTTTGCTTTCTGTAAATCCATATTAATCACGTATTAAAAATTTGTTGCGATAGCTTTTATTGGTTACTATGGGGTTCAAGAAAACGATTGTTAGCGCTACTGGCCTGAGCCAGGACAAAGTACCGTCCGGCTATCAGGTTCTGGGACACGTGATGCTTTTGAAAATGCCTAACATTTCTGACGAGGAGAAGAAAATCGTTGCTAAAGCTATAATGAAGGAATATAATTACGTAAAGACGGTATGTGAAATAATTCAGGTTGATGGAGAACTGAGACAACCGATTGTCCAAAAAATCGCTGGCGGCGGTACAGAGACCGTGCACAAAGAGCATGGATTGATATTTACCTTGGACGTGTCCAAGGTCATGTTTTCCAAAGGGAATCTTTCCGAACGAAATCGTTTGACGAAACTAGTTGACAGGAAAGAAACCGTAGTGGATATGTTCGCGGGCATTGGCTATTTTTCCCTGGGCGTTGGCAAAGTCGCTAAACAGGTCTTTGCCATAGAGAAAAATCGTGATGCATACTACTATCTCTGCGAAAATATCGAGCTGAACGGGTTGACAGGAAAAGTCAAGCCGATATTAGGCGACTGTAGAACGACTCACTTGGATGGCGTGGCTGACCGTGTGATAATGGGATACTTTCCTGACACTGAGAAGTTCCTGCCCACGGCCTTAGGATTCCTAAAGAAGAAAGGCATGATACATTTCCACAACATATATGAAAAAGACAAAATTCCAAACGCCGAGAAGAGCGTCAGAAATATTATAGTTGAAAACGGCTGGATTACCAGGCGGATAAAGACCAAGAAGGTCAAGTCCTATGCGCCGCGCGTGCTGCATGTCGTGATGGACATCTCTGTTGCAAGGGCTTAGGAAGGCCTGCCAGATATTTCTACGTTTACGCCGGCGTTTCTGAATGTGCGCAGCTTGGGGCAGGCGTGCGGAAATCTTGAAGCTCCTGGACACAGTGAAACATAGACTGTTGCTCCATTTTTCCTGTATATCGTGCACTTTCCATGGTAAAACATGCAGCTTGGGTCCTTGATAACGACTATACAGGAGCGTTCTGCTGGCCAGAAGACGTCTTCCAGAGTGCTCTGCGCTCGCGCGTATGCTTGCATAGAGATACCTATAAGAATAGCGAAAACAAGTTACAGAACAAGAATGGTTATAATTGTGCGGGCTTGTTTATATAGATTTAATTAAGCAGGGCTTAATTAGATGTGTCAGAATACCTCTAAGATATTCTAAATAGATTTTTAGAAATTAGTGTGTAAAACCGTTTCTTCCACTCAACAATCTAAAGAAGCGCCTCAAATGCACGGGCGGGCCGAGCGAAGGATAATCTAATGTGTGCTCTATGCTGCCTTTTTGATATATTCTAAGCTGTCTGTGCTCAGGCATGCGCTTTTCGGGCTTGTTTTTATCAATATAAGGATCCATTTTATCTCACCTAGAAAGAATTAATCAGCTGCAGCAGCGACTGGCTCTCTGTCTGTTTGTTTCTTGGCTGCCTGCTTTTCAGCCCGCGGTTCAAATAGCTGATAAAATAACTTTTGATAATCAGGATTGCTTGTTTCATCCCATCCTTTTTTCTTTTTGTCCTCATCGGTAAATGGAATATTTACAGTAACACCTTCGTCTAAAAGCTTTTTTATAACATGACAATCACGTATATGCTGTTCACCGCAATAGTGATTAACGCTTGCAGTACCATCATCTAAAACAGTAGTTACTGCTTTGCAGTATCTAAAGCCGCCGCTACAAGCGCGCCTTGTTGCTCTATACATATGTTTTCCATTCATATTTTTTCACCAAAAAACTGGTAACCTTACGTATGGATGCAAAGGTTTAAATGTGCATATTATTGGCGCGGACTGCGCGCCTACACTCTATTAAGTAAGATTGTGGTGGATTAGTTGGAAGGTTTGTCGCGTTTTTCTGCTAGAAATAAGGAATGGGAAATTCAACCGTCAATAAATTACTTTATCCATGAAAAGACCTGCAGTATACCCTATGCAATATCCTACGGCAAATTCTGCTGGCGCGAGAGCTATGCCAAGCGCGCCGAATACTGCTGCATTTTTATAGGGTTTTCCATTATGATATAGCAAATCATCAACTGCGCCTAACGAAGCTGTTCCTGCTGCATTTGAAAGCCAGAAATATTGGAAAGGTACATTCGCTTCCATTCTGTTGGCTTCACAAAATCCTTTGTATGCGCCGCTTCCAGAGCAGAGTGCATGCCCCAATGATAATGTCACCATACTTCCACGGGCGGCAACTATTTCACCAAACTTTGATATTGTCATATTCATAATAGAAACATCAATATTTTTAAGTAAATTACCTAACGCTGAAGTCAATCCTCATCTTCCACTGAACCGCAGGGACACAGTCCCTTCAGTTTCGAGTGCCTCCTGATTCCCTTAAATTACTGAGAAGTCAATGCGCATTTTCCATATCGTTGGGCCCCATTGTAGAACTTTATGTATGCCATGAAACGAAACGGTTTTGCCTAGCTGCTTTGCAGCTTCTTCAACTAATTTCTTTTTTGCTACGAGCTCGCTTGGGCTTGCAAAGCAATAGAAATGCACGATGCCTTCCGGCTTCAAGCAGTTCATGGCTTCTTCCAGAAATTCGTGGCCGGTTTCAGGCAATGCCATTATTATGCGATCGGCTGCGGAGAAATACTTGGGCGCGTGCACGCGCACGTCGCCTTCAACGACCTCTACATTTGTTAGCTTATTGAGTTTTAGGCTTTCCCTGAAGTAATGAGAAGCATCGGGGTTGATTTCAATGCCTATCACGCGGCTGGGCTTGGCTTTCTTTGCGATTATTATTGCAAACGGACCCACGCCTGCGAAAAACACCATAACTACTTCTTCAGAACCAACTAACTTAGCTATGCGCATGCGCTCGGTGGATTCGCGCGTAGAAAAATATGCTTTGCGAACATCTACGAGGAATTTGCATCCGCTTTCCTGGTGGATGACTAATGTATTTTCATCTCCAGCCAGCAGCTCATAATCATGCAAACGATATATGCCTGACCTAGGCGACTTTTTCAAAAGAACCGTTTTGACATTCTTGTGTTTTTTCATCAACGCCAGCGCGATGACTTTTTTCTTGCTGAGCAGCTGTTCTGGTAGCTCTATTATAGCGACTGTTTTTTCCTTGCTGCCGACCAGGTCAAAAGACGACGGAGCTAATTTCAGTTCTTCTTCTGAGAGAGAGCTTTCTAGGATTTTTTTCAATGTCATGAATAAGTTTTAAATCCCTCTGCTTTAAAAAGAGAAGCATGAAAGCGCCTAAACTGATTGTTGCATTCGTGGGCATGCCTGGTTCTGGCAAGACCGAAGCTACTAAATTTCTGGAATCGCGCGGGTTCGCGCGCGTTTACTTCGGCGGGACGGTTGTTGAAGAAGTCAAAAAACTAAAACTTGACGTAAATGAAAAGAATGAAAAAGCTGTGCGCGAGGAATTGCGCGCAAAGCATGGCATGGAGGCCATGGCAAAATTAAATGAAAAGAACATTAACAACGGACTAAAGACGAAGAATGTCATTATTGACGGATTGTACTCGCTGGAGGAATATCTATGGTTGAAGAAAAAATACGGCGACAAACTGATTGTCATTGCGCTATACACGCCGCAAAAACTAAGGATAAAGCGACTTGGCTCTCGTCCGCTGAGGCCGCTTAATGAAAAAGAAGTCAAAGAGCGGGACTTGACACAGTTTAAAAATCTGCATACAGGCGGACCCATTGCAATAGCGGATTATACCATAATAAACGAGGGCGGGCTTGACGAACTTAAAAAGAATATTAATAATTTGATGGATAAGCTGAAGTGATATCATGAAATCAACAATACTTGTTTTGCTTGGCGCGCCGGGCTCGGGCAAGGGCACACACTCAAAGGTCGTTGCTGAGAAACTTAGCTTGCCTGTGGTGTCCACGGGTGTTATGCTACGCGAGGCTGTTGCCAAGCAAACGCCGTTGGGCAAGAAGGCAAAGGCGATAATGGATGCTGGAAAGCTTGTTGATGATGAAATAGTTATAGGCATTGTTAAAGAACGCCTGGCTAGAGAGAAGACTGGCTGCATACTCGACGGATTTCCGCGCAGCATCGTCCAGGCAAAAGCGCTTGAAGAATTTGCGCCAGTGACAACAACGATACTTTTAGACGTACCGGACAAGGAATTAATAAAACGTTTGTCCGGACGCTGGCAGTGCAAGTGCGGAGAGATTTATAACATACCTAATAAGGTTCCGAAGAAAAAAGGTGTTTGCGACAAATGCAACGAACGACTCTTTCAGCGCGAGGATGACAAGCCTGAAGCCGTTAAAAAACGGCTGGAGATTTATCATAAAGATACAAAGCCGCTGATTGAATTCTACAGGAAGAAAAATGTTTTGGTTACAGTGGATGCTGTGGGCGATATCGAAGAAGTGGATGAACGTATTCTGAAGGCGCTGAAGTGATTACACGTTCGCGCCCGGCGCGAGCTCTGCTATGACGCGCCTGAAGAAACCATGAACTTGATTTATTTTTTCTAAGTCAGTGAATGTTTGAATGGAGTTTCCAATGGCGGTTTCATTCCCGGTCCTGCTAAATTTCAATGCTTCATTGAGCTGGCCTATAAACATGATCATTTTTCTCGTTGATGCATTTGGCGGGATTGCCTTATCTATGGGAGGTACATAGT
>JBDRKV010000025.1:0-3820 GCA_043813745.1 Candidatus Aenigmatarchaeota archaeon
ACTAGAAAAAATATCAGTAAATTTGACAGAAAAATAAGGAAGATAAATATTTTGTATGTCGCTGGACTCATTGAGCATGAAAAGGTGTACGAAGTTTTTCAGGGGTGGATTGCCTATGCAACGCATGCAAATACTTACAAATATCGGCAGCATCTGCTGGATATTTTTGATACCAATTTTTCATACATTCATAGCGCAGACGATGAAATAAAATTCAGCTCCCAGAAAACACTGCAATTACTTGACAGCGGATTTGGCATTAAACAAATAGCTTTCTACAGAAATATTAAAGAGCTAACAGTATGGGAGCATATTGCCAAGCTTATTGAGCATAACCAGCTTTCTGTATGGAAGGTTTTGCCTGAACACAAAATCATGGCGATAATGACGGGAATCCGCCAAAAGGACGACAGATTAACGGAAATTAAATCCAGGCTTGACAATGCAAGCTTTGACGAAATAAATTGCGTGCTAGCTGGCGTTAAGGCCAAACAACTACTAATTCCTGTTTAGTTCTTTCTGGATTATTCTGGCTGCTTCCAGCAAATCATCGGCTATGAAATTTGGCTTACATTGGTGTTTGTTGTCCTTACCAGCGTGGCCTGTTAGAACGAGGATGGATTTGCAGCCAGCGCGGTTTCCTGCCAATATATCGCAGGTCGAATCGCCGATAACGAACGACTGTTTTAGGTTTATATCCAAATCCGCGACTGCCTTGTTGAGCATGCCTGTATTTGGCTTGCGGCAAACGCAGTTATCTTTGTCAGTATGCGGGCACATGTATATGGCGTCTAAATGAATGTCTAGCTCTTCAAGCTGGCTTTTCATTTTGTTGTTTATTGCTTCGACTTCTTTGCGCGTGACTTTACCTTTTCCTATTTTTGACTGGTTTGTAAACACGACCAGCTTTAGGCAGAGTTTTTGCAGCTTTTCTAAACCTTGAAATGTGTTTGGTAAGAAGTGAAAGTCTTCCCATGACAGCGTGCCGTTATCGTTATTCTCGCTTATTACGCCGTCGCGGTCCAGGAAAACAGCGCGGTTCATAAAATCATCCGAATAATTTCTTTTCAACAAGATTGCAGATTATATGATATGCCAGCTCATGGCATTCCTGCACGCGCGGCGTGTTTGTTGACGGGGCGCAGAAACAGATATCGCATAGGGATTTCATTGCTCCACCACTTATGCCTGTAAAGCCGACAGTGACTGCGCCAATGGACTTTGCTTTTTCAATCGCTTTGACAACGTTCTTGCTGTTTCCGGATGTGCTTATTCCTATGGCGACGTCGCCTGGATTTGCTAATGCTTCAACTTGTCTGACGAAAACGCTGTCGAAAGAATAGTCATTGGCGTATGCTGTCATTATGGACGTGTCTGTTGAAAGCGCGACGCACGCTAACGCACGGCGTTCGAGCTTAAACCTACCAACTAATTCGCCTGCAACATGCTGCGCATCAGCGGCAGAGCCGCCGTTTCCGAAGATAAGGACTTTTTTATTGTTCCTGTAGGTATCAACGATGATATCAACGATTTTGCTGATAATTTCCGGGTCCATATTTTTCTTCGCTTCCATGGATTCGTTGATTTCTGATAGAATTTCTTCGTGCATAACTACCAACTACTTTTTAAGTAAGATGATGAAGGGTTAGCAGAAGCTTCTTTGGAGAACTTCCAACCAACTCAATATCGCCTTGTTTAATATTTAGGTTCTCAAGTCATATTATTCTTGCTTTCCATTAACTCGACGACTTTATCAAAGACGATTTTTGGCGTTATAAGTTCCAGGCACTTTTTGTCGCAGGACGATTTGAAGCAGCTCAAACACTCCAAAACGCGGTTGTCCGCTTCTGGCTCTAAAACCACGCCTTGACCGTATAGTTCGAACTCGTTTTTATTGAAAATATTGTTCATAAGCACGATTTTCTTTTCCAGGCCGAGTGCTATATGCAGGGCCATGGTAGCGCATGTGACCATGAGATCACACTCATTCACCAGGGAAATAAACTCGTTCATGGGCAGAACCCCGATGTAGCGCGCGCTGCTGTGCTGGGCCATGTACTTGTTCTTCAAATCTTCATTTTGTCCACCCACGAGCAACGGCGTATAGCCGGCTTCCTTGAGCATGTTTGTAAGCTCCATCCAGTTGTCATCTGGCCAGATGCGCGTTGGCCAGCGGTCGCCACAGCCGGTATTCAACATTATTATCGGACGTTTCATTTTGTTCAATTGATCGTTAACAAGCTTTGGGGGCTTGTCTAACAGATACTTTTCGTTGGAATATGACAAACCGGTGATTTGGAATATTTCTTCAACATAGCTGTATACATTTTCTTTATTGATTCCATCGTGCAGTCCTGTAAGGAACTTTCCATGGGCATCGGCGTCTATGGGCGCGGCTTTGCCATTTTCTAATTTGTACCCCTTTTTGATATCTGCTTTTATCAAATTCGCCAAAGCGACTGCTTCAGGGTCTTTGTCCAATGAATATAATACGTCAAAATGGTCTGCCTGCAGCTTTATGACGTTCATGACATTGAACTCCAGTGGAACGTCGACGGCTTTCGGCAGCACGTCTGGGAAGTATGTTATCCATGTAATCTCAGAATTCGGATAGAGTTCTTTGAGCTTTCTCAGTAATGGCGTTGTACGTATGACGTCGCCCATGGCGCCCAGTTTTACTATCAATATCCTCTTGTCTATTTTCTCGTAGTTCTCGCAATCTACGCAACTGCGCTTGTCCAGCTTGTGGAACTTGCACGGGACGTCTGCCTTGAAATAGCGGCAGTCTGCCTTGAAATCATTAATCCCGAAGGATGTAGTCATACCTAGAGTTCGGTATTTAACTTTTAAAACCTTATTTTCTTCTGGTGGTTCTCATCATATTGGTCACTGGCTGCGCTGGTTTTATCGGATTTAATCTGTGTCAAAGGCTCCTCAATGAAGGGCATGAGGTGCTAGGCGTTGACAAGATAACCAATGAATACGACATTGCCATAAAGCAGCACAGGGTTGCCGGGCTGATAAAAAACATCAATTTTCACTTCCTGGAATGGGATATTTCTTCACTGGAGAAAGAGCAGATGAAGGATATAGATGTCGTATTTCACCAGGCTGCGTATGCAAACGTGAGAAATTCAATAGAAAATCCAATGCTGTTCGATGAGGAAAACACAACCAAGACAGTCGGGCTGCTCAAGCTGGCTGCTGACTCAAATGTCAGCAGATTCGTTTTTGCGTCGTCTGCTGCTATATACGGAAATGCGGACGTTCCGATAAAAGAAACCGCGCCCCTGAATCCGATTTCACCGTATGGTGTTTCCAAGCTCGCTGCTGAAAAATACTGTGACGCCTTTTTTGAATGCTATGGCTTAAGCACGATTTCTTTGCGCTACTTTACTGCATACGGGCCGTGGGGACGCCCGGACATGCTGATACTAATGAGCATAGCGAGTTGTCTGGAAGGTGCACCAATGATAAATATATTCAAAAACGCTGCCGGTGAAATTGTGCCATATACGCGGGACTTTTCCTATGTTGACGATATTGTAGAGGCTAACATGCTTGCCATGAAGACATCACGAAAAAATCTAGCTGTGAATATCGGCGCGGGCAAGGAAGTAAGCGTGCAGGATGTGATAAAACTTATTGAAAACGAGACTGGGAAGAGCGCTATGAAAGAGGACGCTCTTGCAAGCCCCACAGACCCGATACGAAGCCTGTGCGACATAACTCTCGCTAAAAGCGAGCTGGGATTTGAGCCGAAAACGAACGTAGAAGAGGGTATTAGAAAGACTATTGAATGGTATAAGCAGTACAAGGG
>JBDRKV010000026.1:0-3651 GCA_043813745.1 Candidatus Aenigmatarchaeota archaeon
GTTATATTTTATATATAGAAAGGTTAGATAACGATGAATTGCATTTCGTGCTGCAAGACATCGAAAGCGGAGCAGAAGTGTGGCTATCAGAGGACGGCTACTGGTATGGTGATTGTAGACAGATGAGAGAAACAATCTGGCATGAAGAAGAGCTGCATATAAAGGAGTTCGGCAAATCATTTTTAGAAGACTTAGAAGTAGATCAAGAAACAAAAAATAAATACCTGCAATTCATGCTGAATGGGAAGGGGTCATAGATTATGTCAAAAAAACGTATCGCAGTAGTCGATAGGGAGTTGTGCAAGCCAAACGAGTGCGCTTCGCAGTGCATCAAGGTCTGCCCGATTAATCGCACTGGCAAGAAGTGCATAGAACTGGCTGAATACAAAATTGGCAGTGAAATCCACCAACGCGCAAACATAGACGAAGAGCTATGTATAGGTTGCGGATTGTGCGTGAAGAAATGTCCGTTCAAGGCAATCTCTGTCGTAAATTTGCCTCAAGCACTGGACGAAGAACCTATCCATAGATTCGGCGAGAACGAATTTGCGTTATATCGCATTCCGATTCCATCCAAGGGCGTTGTCGGCCTGCTTGGCCCGAACGGCGTTGGAAAGACAACAGCATTGAAGATACTTTCCGGAGAAATCAAGCCGAACCTCGGCAGCCTGGAAGGCGTGGACTGGAATAAAATCATTACGATATTCCGAGGAACAGAGCTGCAGTCATACCTGGAACGTTTAAGCAAGAGTGTCGTCAGAGCGGTGATAAAGCCTCAAAACGTCTCGTTGATACCGCAAATAGAGAAAGGCTTAGTCAAAGATCTGCTGAAGAATGTTCCAAAGGAATTGATAGAAAAATTAGGCATAGAAAAAATATTGGAGCGTAATGTCAAAGACATTTCCGGAGGCGAAGCGCAAAAGATAGCCGTCGCAGCCGCGCTTGCTAAAGACGCGGACGTATATTATTTTGACGAGCCATCCTCATTCCTGGACGTGAAGGAACGCTTAAACGTGGCGTCTCTCATCAGGAAAAAATCAGAATCGTCAAGTGTGATGGTTGTGGAGCACGATTTAGCCACGCTGGATTTCCTTGCAGACAACGTGCACATATTCTACGGCGAGCCAGGCGTATACGGAATCGTTTCGCGTATGCACACAGTGCGCAATGGTATCAATGTCTTCCTAGACGGCTATATTGCCGAGGATAATGTCCGTATCCGTGAGCCCACGAAGTTTGAAACAGTCATTAGAGGCGAGGCAAGCGTGAAGCCGCTGATTGAATTCAGCAACACCATAAAATCGTTCAAGGATGCAAAATCGAAATCCGGTTTCGAGCTGGTAGTTGACAGCGGAATAATATACAAGAATGAAGTCCTTGGAATATTTGGTTCCAATGCATTGGGAAAAACAACGTTTATGAAAATTTTAGCCGGCGAAATCACGGATTTCGACGGCAGTATAAACAAAAAAATAAAGATTGCATACAAGCCCCAGTACATATCCGCGGACTTCAATGGTACAGTCTACCAGATGCTGGCGACAGTCAAGAACGTTTTTTCAGCAGAAAATAAGATTAGCGTGCTTGAGCCGTTGCAGCTAGAAAAATTATTTGATAAGAACGTCTCCGAGCTTTCCGGCGGTGAACTGCAGCGTTTGGCTATCGCGTTAACGTTATCAAAAGATGCAGAACTATATCTATTGGACGAGCCCTCGGCTTTTCTGGACGTGGACCAGCGTCTGATAGTCGCGAAAGTCCTTCGCGGATTTGCAGAACGCGGCTATGGTGTTGTAGTCATTGACCACGACCTGCTTTTCCTGAGTTACGCAAGCAACCGCGCCATGCTGTTTTCCGGCGTAGGTAGTGTCAACGGCCATGCAAAACTCATGCCGCTGAAGGACGCGATGAATGCATTCCTCAAGGAATGCAACATAACATTCCGCCGCGATCCGGCAAGCGGACGCCCAAGGGCGAACAAGCCCGGCTCGCAGAAAGATACAGCGCAGAAGAGGGAAGGAAATTACTTCTTTTAATATTTCCGCTGCTCCAGGAAACTCTGTATATTTTTCAGGCGCTCGTTTATCAGCGAAATCTGGTCTTTCATCGTAGAAAGTTCTTGGCGCAGGAACGAAATCTTGTCAAGTATCTGGTCTTCCTTTTCTCCAATTACCGGCATGGACATCGGCGCCTGCTCTTCAAAAGTAGGCCTCATGCCAAGCGGCTGCATGGGCATAGGCTCAGGAGGTAGTGGCTCGTCAGTAGGCATGCCAATATTTACCGTGCGCTGTGTCGGGCCGCGGCCAAGACCTGGCGGAGCATAGCGCGACCTTGGCATGTAATTAGGCTCTGGAACATCGAATTTATTCCCAAGAACATGCGAGCGCATGTCGCCGACATCAATATCATCCAAAGGCGCTCGTTTCACCTTGTCCCGCAGGTTACCAAATAGTCCCATAATAATTCCTACGCCCGTTTATATAAATCGCTATGTAAGATACCATAGATTTTACATAAACTATATAAATAGGAAAAATTGAACTATATCTATGAAATCTTATCAAAAAGCCGTTTCTCTATTCCTGATTGTTTCATTATTACTGATTTTTATTCAGCCCGCCTCAGCAGATGGTGGCATGTGGATAAGACCGCCCAATGAGCCTTGGCAATTGCAACAGGAAAATCGCCAGCTGGCTGCCATCAATTACGAAAATGGATTCCAAAACATGATTTTATCAGTCGACTTCAGCGACCTGAAAGGCCAGGAAGCTGTCTGGATTTTCCCTGTGCCAGCAACGCCTGATAAAACCGTTATAGACGTTGTTAAAGGCTTCCCACAATTCAGTGGTTATGATATAAAGAGAAAAACCGATTCGACCATTTCAGGCGCTTTCAACACAATGAGATTGACACAATTATATCCGTTGTTCCTGTTCCCATTCTACTTTTATTCAGGCTTCGGCTCAACTGCCAGCGACATGAAAACCGGTAGTATACTTGGAGAGCACGGTGGTGTAACACTTTACGAACATATAGAAAAAATGGGATTAGTAACAGAATTAATTACAGCAGAAACTGGCGATGCGCTTTACAATTATTTAATGGGAAAAGACTTGAATCTTCCGGCAAGCTCAAAAGCCGTTTTTGATGAGTATACAGGGTATGAATATTCGTTCGTAGTTTCATGGATTAATGATATCCCGAAATTCAAGGAAGAACAGGTAAAAACCGGATATTCCAGCGGAAATGTCATCGCCGTGTCATTGACGTTTCCGACAGATAAAATGTATTACCCGCTAAAGCCGACAAGCATATACGGCAGCCAGTCCGTGCCAGCAACGATTTATGTCATGGGTTATGTAACGCCAGAACTATATCCAGCAATAAAATCAAGCAGCACGGTGAATTATTTTGCCCAAGACTATTCATACAGTCCGCCAGTCGCACTGAAATCTTTCTTCAATGATAAAACCAGTTTCTCAGACATGAGATATACGATAATCACGCTCAATCCGCCTTCCAAATATCTCACTGAAGATCTGTGGATTTCGCAGGCAGCTCCATTGGATGTGATAGCGGCAGACTTTATTAACAAAAACGTATGGGGGAGAGGTGAATACAGTAAAACTTGTTGATGACTACCAGGGTCTGATG
>JBDRKV010000027.1:0-43566 GCA_043813745.1 Candidatus Aenigmatarchaeota archaeon
GAGGTTGTTGAAAGGTATATATCAAAAAGGTTTAAGCTAAATGTCGATCATGAGGCGCATCCGATTGCACAAAAAATAGAACGTTCATTCTACGCTGATTATCACAAGCACCGCTCAAAGTTGTGCTGGCAACGCCATGAAAAGCGCATAGCGCGCGTGTGGCGTCGGGAGCATAGGTGGGTGCTTAAGAAGCGTAAATGATTGCGACATCTGTTCAATAAATAGGAAAAAGAGAGAAAAAGCAATTGTCTAAGATTGTTAAAAATGACTACATTATTTCAGTGGATTATTTTTTACTTACCTTTTTTTCTTTTTTGTACTTTTTTTCTTTGCCATTCTTTTCACCTCACGTTAATTAGATAATTGTGCTGAAGTTGTATATAAAGATATCATAAATTTTTACATGAATTTAGGTAAGGGATGACGACAACAGCGACCTTCTTTTTGGAAAGGAAAGTGCCACCACCATCAGAATATCCCATGAACTTCGTTTGATTAGATATGACACTTAGTCCACTATTGGAGAGTTTGCTGAATTATCCACATCTTACTTAATCGTCATGCGCCAATGCAAGGTAATTCATCTTGGCACACAATACACTTTTTATACATGTCAAGCGAATTTTATTCATGTGTGTAAATGAATCGAAATTCATTTCAACATCTCAAACACCGGAGGTATTTGAAGATGAAGAACTTTGAAGTCGCCAACCTGCTCTATAAGATAGCTGATATCCTGGAGATGCAAAACGTGCAGTGGAAGCCACAAGCCTATAGGCGCGCTGCGCAGAGTATAGAGAACATGTCCGAGGATATAGAAGTCTTGTATAAACAAGGAAAGCTCAAGGAGATACCTGGCGTTGGCAAAGCCATTGCTGAAAAAATTTCTGAATACCTTGCTACTGGAAAACTGAGATACTATGAGAAACTGAAAAAGAAACTGCCTGTTAAACTTGACGAATTGATGAGTGTGCCTGGACTTGGGCCGAAAAAAATAATGAATCTTTACAATAAACTGCATATAAAAAATGTCCGCGAGCTTGAGGCTGCTGCCAAAAAACACAAGATTCAGAAGCTTGAAGGCATGGGCACGAAGTCAGAAGTAGACATCATTACGGGCATAGAACGCATGAGACGCAGTGCTGGAAGGATGCTACTCGGGTTTGCAATACCCATTGCTGAAGATATTCATCGAAAGCTTTCCTCACTTGCTTATGTGAAAGACGTTAAGATTGTTGGCTCTTACCGCAGATGCAAGGAGACTATCGGAGACTTTGATATACTTGTTGTTTCGCCTAAGCCAAAACTTGTCATGGATTTCTTCGCGAGCATGCCAAATGTCAAGAACATAGAAGCAAAAGGGTCTACTAAGACGTCTGTTACATTAGACATGGGTATGGATGCAGACTTGCGCGTGTTCTCCAAGGAAGAGTTTGGCGCGGCAATGCTGTACTTCACCGGCTCAAAGGAGCATAATATTTTGATAAGGCGGCTGGCAATGAAGAAGGGCTGGAAGCTCAGCGAATATGGGTTGTTCAAAGGCAAGAAAAGGATTGCCGGAAAAACCGAACAGGAGGTCTACAGAAAACTAGGCATGCAATACATACCTCCGGAAATGCGCGAAGCAAACGGCGAGATAGAGCTCGCGATGAAACGAAAAATTCCAAAGCTTATTGAGCTGAAGGACATACGAGGAGATTTGCAGCTGCATACAACGTATAGCGATGGTACAAACAGCATTAAGGAGATAGCCGGCGCTGCTAAGCAGCGCGGGTATGATTACATTGCTATAACAGACCACTACGGTTCGTTGAAGATTGCCGGAGCAATGACGCCTGCTGAAGCGCGAAAGCAGTGGAAAGAAATCAATGGAATAAAGAGTATCCACGTACTGAAAGGGGTTGAGATAAACATAAACAAGAACGGCTCCCTGGACATGGACAAAAAGTTGCTGGATGGTTTTGATATAAGATTAATTGCAGTGCATAGCAGCTTCAAGATGCCTGCGCAGGAGCAGACGAAACGCCTGCTCAAAGCCGTAGAAAGTGGATACGCCAATGTTTTGGCGCATCCGATGACGCGCATGATTGGAAAACGAGACGAGATAAAGTTTAATATTGAAAAGGTCTTTCAGGCGTGCAAAGATAATAAAGTGGCGCTGGAGATAGACGCCTATCCAGATCGCTCGGACCTACGTGACGTCTACTTGCGCATTGCCAAAGAGCTCGGCTGCAAGATATCTATGGGCACCGACGCGCATAACGCAGACTCGCTGCGCTTCATGGAAATCGGCGTGGGCATGGCACGCAGGGGCTGGCTTGAAAAGAAAAATATTATAAACACGATGACATATTCCCAGCTTAAGAAGTGGCTGAAATAAGCCTTTTAAGAAAAGCCTTGGGAAAAGATTTTCCATGGAACCAACAGAACAACAATTGCGCGCGAACATATGGAAGTTTTATCTGGCGGAATTTTTCTCGAACTTCTGGTTCATAGCCGTCATATACATACTCTACATGCAGTACTTCGGGGTTTCTTATACAGGCATAGGCACGCTTGAATTTGTTTGCTTGATGGTGGCTGTGCTGCTTGAAATACCAACCGGCGCGTTCGCAGACATGTTTGGCAGGAGGAACAGCGTGTGTATAGGCATGGCTGTGCTTGTTGTTGCCTCACTAATCGTTGGCTTGTCCAGCGTATTCTTATTTTTCATTATAGGATTTTTCTTCTGGGGCGTGGCTGATGCATTCATCACCGGCGCAAGGGAAGCGCTGATATACGAGACTTTGAAAGCGCTGGGCCGGGAAAAGGAATACTTGAAGATACAAAGCCGCCTGATATTGATAAGCACAATGGCTATTGTTATTGCAGCATTCACTGGCTCAATACTTTTCAGCATAAATGTGAGGCTGGCTTATTTTGCACTGGCAGGAAGCATGGCCATTGCAGCGATCATAATGCTTAGTGTGAAAGAGCCGCCTATGAAGAAAATCAAGTTCAATATAACAGCGCACTACGACCAGGTTAAAAAAGGGGTTGGCTACCTGCTTTCAAGCAAATACCTCAAATGGCTCGTTGGTTTTTCTGCGATAATGTTCGCTCCTTATTATGTCTTTGATAGCCTGATGAACCAGCCTTATTTAATAGGTTCGGGATTCAAGGTAGTCGAGCTTGGGCTAATATTCGCGATAGTGTATGGCATAAGCGGATTCATGACAGCGTTCATCCACCACGCAGAAAGATTTTTGAAGGAAAAGCTCTCCCTGCTGCTGGTCGTGCTCGTTCATGGCACAACATTCCTGCTCATGGCCCTGCTGAGCACGCCGCTCATAGTCATGGTATTCATACTATTCTATCTCGGGCATAATTACAGGTACATTGTCGTGGATGCCTACATGCAAAAGCACACGCCGTCAAATATACGCGCGACGCTGACGTCCTCGCACAGCATGCTGATGAATGCCAGCGGCGCTATAGCTGTTGTCATAGGCGGCATGCTTATTGATGCTACGTCACTGAATACGACGCTGATAGTGCTTACAGCATTCACGTTTGTTGTTGGGTTACTGTGGCTTGGGAAAAGATATTTGTAGAAAGAAGAATAATAGAAAAAGTTGATTAACACTCAATGCCTACACGACCGTTCTTACCCTTGTAAAATGGGTGCTTCTTGCTCCTAACGAGCGTGACGTAATCTGCTACGTTCAGCAATGCTTTGGGTGCTTTCCTGCCAGCGAGAATCACTTCAACGTTCTTTGCCTTGTTCTTCAGCGCTGCCAAAACGTCAGCAGTCTTAATCATCTTCTTTGACAAGGCAACATTTATCTCGTCCAGTACGACAACATCGTATCTACCGTCTTTGAGGATTTTTGTTGCATGCTCGAGGGCTTCTTGGCAGCGTTTCTTGTCGTCGTTGTATACACTGAAACAAAAGCGACACGAGCCGCAGTCAAAGTTGCCTTCAATCTTCTTCTTCGACCATGGACATTTCTGTCCGAACTGTTTGACGTATACGGATGGCAGCTTGTCCATGATAAGGTATTCGCCGCAATAGCCTCCGCCTTTCAGGAATTGAATTATATAGACGTTGAGATTGTGCCCGGCTGCGCGCAAAGCAACTCCGAGAGCCATGGATGTCTTGCCCTTGCCGTCTCCGGTATAGACATGAATCATACCCAGCTTGCTTCTAATTTCCTGAATGCCCATGATGATCACACTAGAAATTAATATGTCTATCCTTCTTTCTTTTGCTCTACTATGTTTAGCACTTGTTCTCCGCGGCTCTTGTCGCGATAAACTGTTATTCCCTTGCAGCCCAGCTTGTAAGCGAGCCGATATGTTTTTTCAATCTCGTCCACGGTTGCGCTGTTCGGGAAGTTTATCGTTTTTGAAACAGCATTGTTCGTATATTTCTGAAATGCTGCCTGTATGCGAATGTGATATTCTGGAAGTATGTCGTGCGCTGTCACGAAGACTTTCTTCCATTTTTCCGGCACGCCTACAATGTGCTGGACCGAGCCCTGGCGCGCGACTTCTTTCATCAGCGACTCGCTGTAAAATTCCTCGCGACGCGCAATCTCCTCGAACAGCGGATTCACTTCAACCATCTCGTCCCCGCTCAGGACATGGCGACGCACGAAAGAGATAGCGAACAGCGGTTCTATGCTGCTTGACGTGTCAGCGATTATGCTTATTGTGCCTGTAGGCGCAATTGTTGTGCGCGTGGCATTCCTTATTGGAGGACCTTTCTTGTAAATGCTCTGCTTAAAGCTTGGGAATGGGCTACGTTTCTTTGCAAGTTCGACTGAAGCGTCAAATGCTTCCTTGTCTATGAATTTCATCAACTTCTCAGCGAACTCAACAGCTTTGTCGGTGTTGTATGAAATTTCTAGGCGTATCAGCATGTTTGCAAAACCCATGATTCCTAAACCAATCTTTCGGTTTGCCTTGGTAAGTTTTTCTATTTCAGGCACAGGATACCTGTTCATATCTATGACATTGTCCAGGAAGTGAACGCACAGATGAACGGCTTTTTTCAGCTTATCCCAGTCAACCTCGTATGTATAACCGTCGCCCTCAATGCGCTTGACCATTTTCTCCAGATTAATTGAGCCGAGATTGCAGGATTCAAAAGGCAACAAAGGCTGCTCTCCGCATGGATTTGTTGATTCAATCTCTCCTAATTCTGGCGTGGGATTGAATTTGTTTATCTTGTCTATGAATATTATTCCCGGCTCACCGTTCTTCCATGCCATCGTTGTAATCAGGTCAAAAACGCGCTTTGCGCTCAGCTTATTTATAATTTTCTTGGTCTTCGGGTCTATGAGCTCATAGTCTTCGTCTTTCTCCACTGCTTTCATGAATTTATCCGTAAGGGCGATAGAAATATTGAAATTGTTCAACGAGCCTTCACGCTCCTTGCACACTATAAAGTCGAGTATGTCTGGATGGTCTACACGCAGTATACCCATGTTCGCGCCACGACGGGTTCCTCCTTGCTTTATCTGTTCGGTTGCTGCGTTGTACACCTTCATGAATGAAATCGGGCCGGACGCAACGCCGCCGCTTGAACGCACGATAGAGCCTTTTGATCTTAAGCGGCTGAAAGAAAATCCAGTGCCACCGCCGGACTGGTGCACGATAGCCGTGTACTTCAATGAATCGAATATGCTTTCTATGCTATCCTCTATTGGTAAAACAAAACATGCGCTTAATTGTTGCAGGTCTTTGCCTGCGTTCATTAGCGTTGGAGAGTTTGGCATGAACTCGCGGTTTGCCATCATGTCATAGAATTCTCTTTCAACTGCCTCGATGTCTTTTGCGCCAGCGCCGTATTTCTTGTCTGCATGGGCGATGTTTTCAGCCACGCGCTCAAACAGCTGCTTTGGCGTCTCGATAATGTCCCCGCTACCGTCTTTTTTCAAATAACGTGCGCGAAGCACTTGGAGGGAATTAACAGACATCTTTATGTCGTCGACTATCCCGAGCACTGCCTTTGTCTCTCTAAGGTCCGCTCGCTTTTGCCTGTATAGTATATACGCCTTAGCGGTCTTTGCATGCCCGCGCTCGATAAGGACCTTCTCCACAATGTCTTGTATCTCCTCGACGCTTGGTATTTTGTCTGCAAATTTCTGGTTCAATAGCTCTACAACATTATTAGAAACAGTTTCAGCCACGCTGTGGTCTGCCTTGCGTTCTTCTTTCTCTGCAACCTCCTCGGCTGAGTGTAATATAGCGTTTGTAATCTTCTCCTGGTCAAATGGAACGACGCTGCCATTGCGCTTGCGGATTCCCTTTACTAATGATTTTACTGTCATCTGACCACCGAGAATATGTAATAATGCATTATAACTTATATAGTTATGTGTCATGCATGATATATTTTTGGGTTGAAAAACGTTTTAATTGGCACGCTTTCGCTCTAATCTTAATCCAAAATGTCGTGAAGTCAGTTCAGCGACTGCGAAATCCAAAAAATTTCTCGGCAATGGAAATGATGGACAACTGACATGTATTTCTGTCACAATATGACCGTCTAATCTATGTTCATTACCTACCCTTGTCCGACAGCCATAGTGCTCAAATAAAGCGGCGACGATGCCTGGAGGAAAAGGATAATCAGGGTCAGTATATTCCTGCTGTGTTTGCGTGAATAGATATGTAGGCATATAATAACAATAATCAGCAAAAAGTTATAAACTAAAAGTGGGATTGATGACTCTAGCCTTTTATAGAAATCAACGGCCTTAGCTTCACGACTTTACGAACAATGCCGCTGTTGTGCATGATGTCCACGACTTCGTCCACGAGCTTGTATGCGCCTGGCGCTTCTTCTGCCACGCCTGTGCGACTGTGTGCCTTGATTATGATGCCCTTGGATGCTAGTTCCTTGACAAGCGTGTCTCCCCACCACTTCCTCTTCGCAGCCATGCGGGACATGCATCTACCTGCACCGTGAAGCGCGCTGCCGAATGTCTCGCTCATGCCAAACTCGGTTCCGTGCATGATGTAAGAAGCAGTGCCCATTGTACCTCCGACTAGTACTGGTTGTCCTATTCTGCGATACTTTTCTGAGACTTCTATGCGGTTTGGGCCGAACGCACGCGTAGCGCCTTTTCTGTGGATAAGAAGCTTTTTGCTTACGCCGTCTACTTTATGCTCTTCTAGTTTTGCATTATTATGTCCGATGTCATAAAATGTTTTTATTTCTGATTCGTCTATTCCAAAAACTTTTGCTAAAACCTGGCGCGTCAAATGTCCTAAAACCTGGCGGTTAGCGAATGCCAGATTCATGCCTGCATTGACTGCTGAAAAGTATTTCTTGCCTTCTGGCGATGATATAGGCGCGCACACGAGCTCTTTGTCGCGGATAGGTATATTATACTTCTTGCTTGCCTGCTCCAGGAACGGCAAGTAGTCGGTTCCGATTTGATGTCCGAGCGCGCGCGAGCCGCAGTGTATAGACACGAGGATTTGGTCTTTGCTCAAGCCGAATGCGCTAGCGGCTTTCTCGTCATAGATTTGATCAACATACTGGACTTCTAAATAATGATTACCGCTGCCTAGCGTGCCTAGCTGCTTTCCTTCGCGCTTTTTTGCTATGTCGCTCACTGCTGTTGGATCAGCGCCGTCAACGCAGCCGTTTTCTTCAATAAAGTCCAGGTCGGCTTTAGAGCCATATCCGGTTGCTATGGCATACTTCGCGCCTTTGATTAGAACTTCATCCACGTCGCTTGGCTTGAGACGGATTTGTCCTTCAGAACCAAGTCCGGCTGGTATTTTCTTAAATAATTCTTCTGCTAACTGAGATTTCTTTTTTTCAACGTCTTCCCTTTTCAATGGTATTATCATGTCGTGCACGCCGCAGTTGATGTCAAACCCGATGCCCGCGACGCTGATAACACCTTTGTCCAAATCAAAAGCGCCCACGCCGCCTATGGGAAAACCATAACCAGGATGCACGTCAGCCATGGCCAATGCGGCCTTTTGTATGCCTGGCAAACAAGCGACGTTAATTAATTGCAATAATGCGTTCCACTCTTTTCCGCTCTCAACGTCCGCTGTCAAGTTTCTAATGGTTTCCTGGTTGCCATAGATGATAGCAGGGGCGTTCATATCGCCGCTTTTTTCTACGAGCCACTTAAAATCAGTTATTCGTTTTACCTGGGGTATATTCATAACCAATAAAATGCTTATTTGCATTTAAAAGTATATTATTATTGAATGCTATGATAAGGTGTTGATTATGGGTAATGGAAAACCTCATTCTCCGTTTCATAGAAAGCGCTCGCGAATGGCTAATTATGCAGAAGTGTTGGGTGCCAGATACGTCGCAAAGCGCGAGTGCCTTTGATGTGATACAACGTTCCTGTCGAACGGGCCGTGGAATCGATTCTGTTCTGATTGCACGGAGAAGAACAGCGATGACGCATACAGACCCCACAATATTTCGCCTGAAGCTAGGAATGCAAAACCAAGAGGCTATAATCGCGATTCTTAGAATCATCTGCACGAATTTATCCTATACGTCCACTAGGCACTCAGCATAAGCCACTTTTTCTGTAGAAATCTGTGAATAATGAAGTTATTCAAGATCTCAACGAAAACAAAGTTTTCAGTTGCAGAAAGTTCCTTGGATTGCTGCAAAGGAAAAGACTTTCCTTTGAGCTGTTGAAAAGCTTTGCTCTTCAAACACAAAAAGACAGAGGGCTGATGCAAATATATTATTTCAGACATCAACAAGGCATTCAGCGTACGACTTGCCGGCTAAGTCATATACTTTCAGTCCGCTGTATGTGGCTGCCTTGACCTCGGTCTTGATGATGTGGCGCTGCAGGTCTATTTTTTCTCCGAACGCCTTGGCACGCAGCGAGAACTCGTTTTGGTTACGATGGATGTTCACAAAGAACTGCGAAAAAAACATTCGCTTGATGTCTTTCTGTGTCAAGAGCTCGTTGAGAAATGTGACCAACAGCTGTTCGAGCGTTGGCGCTTTAACGCTAAACTCGATTTTGTCTTTCTGCTTCACGCCGTCAATGTCAACCATGATGTTGAACATTGCCTTGGCTGCTTCTTCAAACGCTTCTTCTGCTGACGCTCCCTCGCCGACAATTCCGACGTCGGCCTGGTGCTCCTTGTAACGGAAGGGCATAGAATATTAATTGGTTGATGGTTTAAATTAATCAATTTTATATCTCTGCGTGCAAGATATTATCATGCACAAGCATCTTGTTAGACTGGTTTGCTTTGCAGCGACCGCTGTTGTTGTAGCGCTGGTTATTGTTTATGGCACGTCTCTCCTAAAGCTCGATGGCGATGTTGGAACTAATACAGCCATTGTCGCTGCTGTACTGACTGCGTTGATTATTACAATTCTATACAAGCAACCGACAATGTAGAAATAGCTCAAATCATATATCGCTTGGCGTAATCTTATCCGTGTTCTTGTCCAGCTCTGCTGCTATCTGGTATAGCTGGTCTATGCTTACTAGCGATGGACTATCTGCTGACGAGCGTGACATAACCCTTATAGTGTATTTTCCAGAACTATCTAGGAAATATAACTGGTTTCCTGCGTCCAATACGCTCGTATCAACGTAATCAAATGAAGCCTGGCCGACTTTGTTCGTCTCATGGAAGGTGCTTGTTCCGGATTCAAACATTTTCTCGATTGCATAATAACTTGCAGCATAAATAACGTACTTGTCGTTTGATGAGAACGTGGATGCGGATGCGCTTCCTACAGCGTCATACTGGCATTGATTTAGGACGGCGTTTTGTGATTTGTATTTTATCTGGCTTCCTATTATCTCAGTAAGCTTGGACTCTTGTATCATGTCAGCGCATACGCAGGTATGGAATTTTGCAGCACTGGTTGTCGTTGTAGCAGCTGTTGTTGGCGTGCCTGAAACACTGGTTGTAGTAGCTGTTGTAGCGACTGTTGTATTATCGCTGCTGCTGCAGCCGGATATTATCAAAACAGATGCCAAAATAAAAATAATTGCCAATTGCTTTTTCATGTTATCATCCTTAAACGATGTTGTTCGTGTTCGCGTTGATTTCTGTTGCTATCGAGTAAAGCGTGTCCATGCCCAGCACTGTTTGAGTGCTGACAGTGCCAGACGTTAGAATTATAGTGTATTTGCCAGAGCTGTCCGCGAAGGTGACAAAGCTGCCTCCGCCTCCACTAATCATGTAATCAAAGGAAGCGGTTCCTACCTTGTTTGTTTCGTGGTAGTCCGAAACATACTGAGAGTCGGAGAATGCTAGTTTCTGGCCTGAATAGTAAGAAGCGCCAGAGTAGACTTTATAATAATTTGCCACCATTAGCCTGTCTGAAACAGTGAACTCGCAGGTTTGCGTGCCGAGTATTTCTGAATATTCCGGGTTTGCGGCTTTGTATGTCACTGACGTGCCGATTATCTGGGTAAGCTTTGCCTCGGAAACAATGTCAGCGCATGCAAAGCTCATTGCGCCTGATGCGGTCGTGGTTGTGACACCAGCTGTTGACGTGGTGGTTTCGCCGCCTGACACGCTGGTTGTCGAAGCTGTCGTGGCTACTGTACTTGACGTGTTAGATGAGCAGCCTGCTACGACGAGCACGGCTGCTAGAATCATGATGGATAGAAGACAGGTTTTGGTTTTCATACTATCTCTTAGGTTGAGGGGATATAAATAATTAAAAATTCGCTTTTCGTTCAACCAATATTTGAATGTATGACTTCCGCGAACTCGTAGGCTACTGCAAAAGCATCGTCCTCGGTTATGTAATCCTTTCCGACTTCCACTACTACTGTGTACTTTCCGCTGTTGTCAACGAATTCAACACGGTGCTTGCCTGCATAATCGTACTGCAGAGATGCTTTGCCTACTTTGTTCGTTTCAATATAATTAGTCATGCCTGTGCTAGAGCCTCTGTCATGGCTGTACTTGTGCGTGCAATATAATGCCACAGGCCACACTTGATAGTGTGGTTCTATTTCTCCTATGTAACCCGTGTATCTTTGCGTTTGTGTGAGCTTGTCGTAGTCTGTTTCTGTGTAGATGTCACGGTATATGGCTATGCTCATTACACAATGATATCCTCCGCTGGCTTCTGCGCGCGGCGCTACTTCTGAATAAGCGCGCCTTGCATTAAACACGCCGCCAACCGGGTAATATGAACCGCCAATGCCTGCGTCGCTGTTCAGTATGCTTATAATTGCCGCATCAGGCAATAAGTCAGCGCATCTGAAATTGATGGCCGGCAGGGCTGTTATTAATGCGTTTAATTCTACGAAGTCGCTTGAAGGGCAGAATGATGGCAGCGACGACGATCCGACTGTGGTTGCTATGCTTGTCGCGCCGTCTATGATAGATGTAGCGGGATTATCATTGATTGTAGATGGATTCAATCCATTACCAATTAATGTGCAGTTTGCAGTGCCGTTGGTGCAGTTCTTCAAATTATTGTTCGCGCATCCGGATACTAATAAAATCGTACTCAGCAAAACCAAGAAAAAAAGTTTTTGCGTTTTCATTGAATCACGTTTGTGTTATTTTGTCTGTGTTCTTGTCTATCTCCGCAGCTATCAGGTACCCCTGGTCTACAGTGCTTATCATGTTCACTAAAATAGTGTATTTATCGTCTGTGCTAAGAACCGTTACAACCGGCGAGTCATACAAATTATATTGAAATGATGCCTTGCCGGCTCTGTTTGTTTCAAGATAATTTGTTACGTGCTCTTGCGTATCTATGGTATTTTTTGTATTAGTGTATAGACTTGATTCAAAGATACCGTAACCGTATGCGGCAGAATTGAAAAGGAATGAACAAACCCCGCGATTCGGCGTTGCCCTTATATATCTCCCACCGCTACCTCCCAATATTTCCGAAAACTTTTCTGCTGATATGAGATCCGCGCAGTTGAAAGACAGTGCTCCTGTTGTGGTTGTGGCTGTTCCACTGACAGTCGTAGTGGAATCCGCGTTTGTTGTCGAAGCTGTCGTGGCCACAGTAGTCGTGTCATTACTAGATGAGCAGCCTGCTACGACGAGCACGGCTGCGAGAATTATGATGGATAGAAGATAGGTTTTAGTTTTCATACTATTTCTTAGGTTGAGGGGATATAAATAATTGAAATTACTTCATTTTGATCTGCCAGGGCTGCTTGTTTTTGCTAACTATCGTTCTTAGCGACGTTGACGAACGTTTTCGTTTTGCGAGCTGCATGAGCAAAGGCGTGGCGATTATCGTAAGTAGCACGACGCCCATGACTATGGAAAACACGTCTCTGCTGATTGCTCCGACTGTCAGGGCTATCTGCGATATCACTAAAGCGTATTCTCCGCGCGGCACCATGGCTGTCCCGATTATAAATAACTCCCGTTTTTTGATGCCAAAATACCTGCCTGTAAGCAGGACGCCTACGAGCTTGCCTGCTATGGCCAATACTGTCAACACTAATATGGGCACGATGAACGCATGCAATGCATTGAGGTCAACAGACATGCCTGTGTACGCAAAGAACAGCGGTATGAACAGGCCATAACCAATGGTCTTTACTTTCGGCACTATTACTGGAGACACGAAGGAGTTCTTTGATAGTATAAGCCCGGCCAGGAACGCGCCAGTCACTGCCGCGACGCCTATCTTTTCACTGATTGCTGCCACGATAAACAGAACCACGAGAGCAAGCGAGAATATCGCCTGCTCGTCGCGCATTTTCTGGCCAATGCTCACAAGCTTGTTGACTATTTTCGTTCCGACAGACGCGAGCACTATGAAGAAACCCAGTATCATCAGGACGAGCTTTGTTGCGTCATCAAACACGATGTTTCCTGATGTTATGTATGCTGTCAATATCGCCAAGGCAGCCACAGCCATCACGTCGTCTGACATCATGACTGCTAAAACCTTTTTGCCATTGGCTGTTTCGATTTCGCCAATGTCAACCATTGAGCGTACTGCTACGGCCGTGCTAGAGGAGATGATTGCAACTGCTATGAATACGGCTGTGAGCTGGTCCTGGAAGAATATCATTCCGAACGCATAGCCTAAAACCGCGGACAACGCTCCGCCTGCTATGCACAATGCAACGCCTGTGTATGCCTCGTTCTTTATGTCCTCTATCCTGGACGATAGCCCGCTGAGGAACAACAAAAATAATATGCCGAATGAAAGCAGGTCTCCGAACTGGCTGCCTATGTTAATCAGGTGGAACAGCGGACCGACAACAATGCCTGCAAAGATTTCTCCGACAATAGGCGATATGCGCAGCCTGGCTGCTGCCTCTCCGAATATTTTTGCAGCAAGCAGCAACACCGCAATGCCGATGAGTATTGTTGCATCCACTTCATATCATCTCCTTGAAGATGTCCAAAACATTGAGAACTCCGACAAAAACGCCATTGTCAACAACAGGTATGTGCGTCATGCTGTTTGTCGCGATTAGCTTTATCACTTCTTCTATCTGCGTATTCTTTTCCACGACAATAGGGTGTGTGGTCATTATCTCTGAAACGACTTTCTTGCCGACGCGCTCTGGAATGTTGGAGGCAATGACTGCTTCCATGGACATCATGGGCTCTATCCTGACGAGCTTGAGTATGTCCTTTTCAGAAACAACGCCTGCTAGCAAATTTTCTTCTAGGACAACCGCGAAGTCTGTCTTGCAGGACGCGAATTTTTTTATGAGCTCGACCACGGTTGTATTTGGCGATACTGCTAGCATATCCTTACTGACTATTGATTCTAGGTTTTCCATATTATCGCGCTCTAAAAATAGTCTGACGACAGGAAAGAATGAAAAATGGAAAATAAATAAAAAGAAGGCAAATAAATGCCTTGCTTCCTTAAACTACGATTTCTATACCGAGCTCTTGCGAAAGCTTGCTCTTTGCCATGGGGCTGCTTTCCGCGAGCATGGAACGCCCGGTTATGTGCGGTGAGTGCACGCCGGTCACGATTGTTATGACCTGCAGCTTGCCGCGCAGTTCTGGTAGGATTCTCGCGCCCCACATGACTGTTGCATTTGGATTCATGTGCGAGGAGATATACTCTCCTATGACAGCGATTTCATCCAGCTTCATGTCTTCGCCGCCGATAACCTGTATCAGGGCGCCTGTTGCTCCGTGGTAGTCTGCGTCGAGCAACGGATGGTTCATGGCTTTCTTCACTGCATACATGGCCCGATCGTCCATGTCGCTGTCTGCTTCGCCGTATCCTATGGTTGCAACGCCGCCGTGCTTCATGATTGCCTTCACGTCAGCAAAGTCCAGGTTGACTAACGATGGCTGGCTTATGGTTTCTGTAATGCCCTTTATCATCGTTGCTATCAAGCTGTCTGCAACGCCGAACGCCTCTTTCAACGGCCGGTTTCCTGCTAGCTCGACCAAGCGCTGGTTTTCTATGGCTATCACTGTATCGCAGAACTTTCTCAGCTCATCCAGGCCTTCTTCTGCTTTTCCTATTCTCGCGCCTTCAATCTTGAAGGGTAGCGTGACCGTGCCAATGACTATTGTTCCTAGTTCCTTGGCATATCTCGCTATCACTGGCGCAGAGCCCGTGCCTGTGCCGCCGCCTAGTCCGCAGGTAATGAACAGCAGATCGCAGTCTTTGAGCAGTTCTTTGATTTCGCTCTTGGATTCTTCTGCTGCTTTCTTGCCTATGTCTGGATATCCTCCTGCTCCTAGTCCCTTTGTAAGTTCCTTTCCGATAAGGACCTTCTTGTGGGCTTTTATCGACGCCAAATGTCGCGCGTCTGTGTTCAGGGCCACGGTTGCCGCACCCTGGACGTTCATTTCTGTCAGCCGATTTATGGTATTGCAGCCGCCTCCACCGCATCCGAACACCATGATCTTTGCTCTGTGCGCTTCGAACTCGGTTTTTTCATCGATATACATTATTCTTCCTCCTGTGTACTTTTTCTGGAAAACATATAACACATATTTTCCAGTGAATAAATGCTTATAAACATGCGGAGGCATTTATTCTATTAACTAAAAAGAAAAAGAGTTTTTGCAGAACTCTTTTGCCGATGACGAAAGTAGTATCGGTTGAAATTTGGTCTTGTCTAAATTCTTTATTGTTTTCGGGGTGTATATAAAGACTGGTCAGTATCAAAAGTATATTTTCAAGAATATAGAATTATGAAATTTTTTAGCTTTTGATGGATGCATCTCCAATTTCATATAGCGCGTCGCGTTGATGCGACAAAATAACTGGAATTTGTATGGCTTCTTGATCTGGCTCCTCATCCAACCAACGCAAGTTCCTTATGGCTTGTGCTAGCGGCACTGGGAGTAGCTTTTTTCCACGATCTTTTATCAAGGCTAAGCGCCCATCTTTATCTGCCACTGGCAATTTTGTCCTAACCCGCCTGCGCATCTGATGTATGGCTCTTACCGGACATTCGTGCGATTGCCACTTTTCTGCGCAATCGCGCAAATCATCGATACCTTTTCCATTTCGCAGGAACATCTCGTAAACCGGGCTTCTTGGTTTGAGCTCTTTCGCACTCATGCTTGGGCGCCTTGTCAGCATGTACATGCATCTTGCAAATGTTTTCGCAAGTTCTGAAGGCGTGTAGTGCATATTCGGTATGCGCGGCTCACAACCAGCCATCCGGCGCAGTTGAGCAAAAGTAACTCCATGCGTTCTGAGATATTCTGTGTGTGCTTTGACTGGTATGGATTCCTTCCACAAATCCTCTTCAGAACTATTCGGATATTCTCTAATAAGCCCGATTATTTCAGCTGTTCTTTCTTCTATAAGTCTGCCTGTGCCGTAATCGCGTCCCATTCTCCCACTTTAGTGGGAGAACATTTAAATGTGTTTTACAGGAGGCAGTTTCATAACATCGTTATCAGAATAAATTGAACATTAAAGTTTTCAATATTAATTTATCTCTGGTGTTCTCATGGTACTAGTAGAACTGATTGATAAATTCTATATACGGTGCGACAGGCCAAAAGAGCGCAACTATTTTTATATATCAGAAGTGGACAAATGCCAAAGGGCTATATTTTTCAGCGTAAAGGGCGTACCGTGCGCGGCAATGGAGCCGCGCGTGTCGCGCATACTGGACCAAGGCGACCATGTGCACATGCGTTTGATGTCAGCCATGTATGGGTTAGGAATCATTACTGCTTCAGAAATAAAGATTCCGGAGACCGAGCTGTTCCACGGCCGGGCTGACGGCATAGCGAACATCAACGGCGAGAATTATGTGGTAGAGATGAAGAGCATATCGCCGTTCGGATTCAAAAAAACCGTGGACGCGCCTAAAGTAGAACACTTGAAACAACTTCAACTATACTTGAATTACTTCAACATGCAAAAAGGCATTATTTTGATGGAAAACAAGGGAGACCAGGAACTCAAGGAATTCGTTGTTGAAAAAAACGACTTATTGATAAAAAAGATCCTGCGGGACTTCGAAGCCTTGCGCGAAATGATTGGACGAAACGAAACGCCTAAAATTCCTGACAGAACCCTATGGGAATACGACAAGTGCGGATACTGCCCGTACAAGGAACATTGCGGTAATGTGGCGAAGCAGGGGATTTGAAAGCGTAGCTTATTTGCCTAAAATTTAAGTAGGGCGATGGTGGGTTAATTTAATCACTTCATTAGAAACTTCTTCTGACTTATCATGCATTACTTCAAAAAATTTATATATAGCGCCTGCGCGCAATAATATAGCATGCTGCACTGCTCGATATGCCACAATCACGACGACTTCCTGGAAAGCTGCGTATCCTGCGGTCTCAAGTTTTGCTCTTCATGCCACACGCATGGAATTGTCGGGCGTTTCTGCAAGTCATGCGGCGAGCACATCAAAGAGAAGATCTATGGCAATCCTCAATTCCTTTTATCTATGCCTGAGCCAGCGATGTCCAAGCGTGAAAAACTGCTGCTGAAGTTTGACGAGATAGACATGACACAAAAAGAGAAATTACACATTGCGTTCCCTGACAACCTGCTTGAAGGATACAAGCGCGAGCAGTTGCATGTGGCTATGCCTAAGACGCTTATGGAAAAGTCTGTCATGCACATGGCATTCCCTGAGCTGCAGATGCAGCCGCACAATGAAGAGCTGCATATGACGTTTGACGAAAATCTGCTAAAGAAGGAAGCAACAGAACTTCATCTAATGTTTCCTGAAAATTATTTGAAAAAAGATCTGCTTACTGAGATGGCTTTAAAAAGCTGACATCATTAATCAATTTATGATAACGTATCTTGCCAGACACTTCTGGGATCCTAATTTTTCCTGGGAAGAAGATTTGAAACAAACGAAAGAAGATTTTAAAAAAATCGGCACGGATTTGTATTATGCAACAGTATTCACTTTGCTTGGGTGTGCTTTCAAATTGGCAATAGATACATATGCTCTTGGTTTACAAATCGAATATGGAAGTGGTGATAATTTTTCACTGACTGCTTCTAGAATTCATAAATCAGATATGAGAAGGATACGTCTGGAAAGATATTTTGAACAAATCGCAAAGCAATTGGAATCTCGCTTGGAGAGAGAGGGACTTGGCGACTTGACAGATCAAGAAATAAAAGAGACCGTACAGCGGCTGAATGAATCAGGACTTGAATAGTTTTTTATGCTTACGGACATGGCGCTGAAAAGCTGAATTTTTTCTGCCTTGTTTGGCTAATAATTAAGTAAGATGATATTGAGTTAGTTAGAAGGTCCTCTATGACTTACTTAATCAGATAGTTTACTATTAAGAAGAGAATAAACAAAATGAAAGAAACCCATATCTGGATGACCCATGCTTTCAACTCTTTGTCTTTTTTAATAAACAAAATGAATGGAACTTGGGTAAAAGCACCTTTCACCCAATCTTTATATGATGAAACATATTTTTTAATAAATTTTACCCTAAAAACCAAAACAGATATAAAAAACCAGATAATGGATAGTATAATCAAAATTACTAACAACTGAATCACTCTTCTTCTTTTTCGCTTTCTTCTAAATCTTCCTCTTCCTTGAAGTCTTCATCTTCAATTTCGTCTTCATCAGTTTCGCCTTCCATTTCCTCTTCTTCTTTCTCTTCAAGTTCAGGCATGCTACGGCTGCGCACAGTGACGATCAAGCCGCCGCCACGGTTGTTGCCGACAAGGTATTCTGTACTGCATTGGACGCAAGTAATCAAGCGTGTCTGCTTCTTTGATTCCTCGAGCTGTTTGAGGGTTTTCTTGCTTACAAGCATGATTTTTCCGCATTCTATGCATTCAAATTTGTCTTCCTCGGTTTCAAACTGCAAGTTTTCCATGTTCGCCACCAGTATTTACTTCGAATAATAATAAGACGATGCAGATAAGTATAAAAATGTTTTTGCTGGGAATTTTATGGGATTCTTTAGGTAATGATGGTGTTGCACTGATATGACCTTTGTGCAACAGCATGCTAGTGAGCTTCGCTCGACTACGCATGGAAAGACATCAATAGTTTTCTATCCAAGAGTAAGCGCCATTCCTGCTAACTAAACGTTGATGATTGGTGCTGTCTCCCATATTGAATGGTCTGCTGAATCTCCTTCCTTATTTACAGTATTCGCTACAAAAGTTCAACAATTTAACTTTTTACGTCATAGGAGATATCATGCTGAGATTCGCGCACATTTCTGACTGCCATCTGGGATGCTGGCATAATCATCCTGAGCTGGCTGCGATGCCGTTGCGCGCGTTCGAGCGCGCTATCAATGCGTGCATAAACCAGAAAATGGACTTCATACTGATTGCTGGAGACCTGTTTGACACCAACCTGCCATCCATAGATATCGTCTCTGCTGCAGCAGCGATATTGAAGAAAGCAAACGACGCCGGAATATTGGTCTACGTCGTGCCTGGAAGCCATGATTTCTCGCCTTCTGGAAAAACGATGATAAGCGTTTTTGAAGCTGCTGGCCTTTTGAAAAACGTTGCTGCTTTTGAAGAGGACGAGACAGGCATAACACTGCAGATTGCTGAGAACGAAAAAGCAGTGATATGCGGCATGGCTGGCAGAGCAGGCGGGCTTGAGGTTGAGTTGTTCAAGAAAATACGCCGCTCGCAGTTCACTCCAGAACAGAAAAATAAGTTCCGTATATTCATGTTTCACTCGGCTCTGGAGGAATACAAACCGGCCTTTTTGAAAGAGCTTTCGGCAATGCCTATATCGTTATTGCCAAAAGGGTTTGACTATTATGCAACCGGGCACGTGCACCACACGTTCGAGATGAAAGAAGACGGCTTAGGCGCGGTAGTGTTTCCAGGCGCGCTGTTCCCATGTGATTTCACCGAGCTGGAGCGCCAGGACAATGGTGGATTCTATATTGTTTCTGTTGATGATGCAAAAAACATAAAGCTTGACTGGCAGGAAATAAAGCTTGCAAACATCGCGGCATTCAAGATAAGCGCTAATGAAAAATCTGCAGAAGAGGTACAGAGGGACATTTCCGAGAAGCTGAGCGGAAAGAATTTCGAAAACACGATTGTTCTTTTGCGAATTGCCGGAACACTGTCAAGCGGAAAGCCCAGCGACATAAACTTCGAGGTCATTGCTGAAAAGACCAATGCGCTCGTTGTCAAGAGAAACGTTTCTGCATTGAAGACAAAAGAGTTCGAGGAAATCTCAAAAGAAACAGAGGAAACAGACATAGAGAAGCTTGAAGACAAAATCATCAACGAACACCTGAACCAGATAAAGCTTTGGGGAAACGAGAAGAAAACAATACTGAGCCTAATGGATGTGATGAAAGAGGAGAAAGGTGAAGAAACAACTGCGACATACATGCAACGCATCATCGAGAATGCAAGAAGGACATTGGGGCTGATATGATGATAATAAAGAGCGTAGCATTGAATAACATCCGCTCGTATACAGACGCTGAAATCTCCCTGCCAACCGGCAGCGTGCTACTGGCCGGGGACATCGGCTCTGGAAAGTCTACAGTCTTGTTAGCAATAGACTTCGTGTTGTTCGGCGCGCGCAAAGGAGAACTTTCAGGCAGCGCGCTGCTGCGCAATGGCGAAAAAACAGGAAACGTGACGCTTGTGCTTGAAATCAACAGCAAAACAATCACTGTACACCGCTCGCTGAAACGCGGGAACGACGGCGGCGTCACGCAAGATGCTTGCTGGATCAGCGTGGACGGAGCCAGGGAAGATCTCACTCCAACAGAGCTGCAGTCACGCATCCTAGAGATACTGCAATATCCGCCTGAACTATTGCGCAAGAACAAGTCATTGATATACCGCTACACGGTTTACACGCCGCAGGAGGCGATGAAACAAATTTTGACGACAAACGTGGACGAACGTTTGCAGATATTGCGCAAGGTGTTTGACATTGACAAGTACAAAACAATTTCTGACAATGCAAACGAGCTTGGCCGAGAGCTGCGCTCGGATGCCAGAGAGATGAAGGGCTTTGTCGCTGACCTTGAAACCAAGCAGCAGGAAATGCTGGAAAAGGAGCGCGAGCTTGCTGACGTCAGGAAGAACTATACCATTTCCACGAGGGTGCTCAATTCTACCAAGAGCAATGTTGCTGAGAAGAAAAAAGCCAAGGAAACGTTATCGCGCAGGATAGAAGAGATGCAGAAGCTGAAGCAAGAAATTGCGTCGCTCACGTCTGCAATAATCTCGTTGCAACGCCAGGCAGCGACGATAGACAGCGAGCTATCCAATATTGACAAGCAATTGAAAACATTCCCTGAAATAAAGCTGCCTGCCAAGCCGGCAATGACAATGGATCAAATAGACAAGCAGATTTTTGAAAACGAACATTTGAAGGAAAAATCACTCGAGGACAGAACAACAAGCTCAAACGAGATGAACAAATTCAAGAACATACTGAACAGGGGCGTATGTGACACGTGCGGCCAGGCTGTTGCTGACAAGCAGCGGTTCATAGAAAAGATAACACGATATGAACTTTTGCTTAGCTCTGCGGAATCTAGGATGCGCGATGTCATGAGTAGTATAGACACGCTGAAAAAGGCAAAACTTGGCGTGATTGAATACGAGAAAAAGCTGCAGGAACAAAAGCACGCTGAGGAGCAGAAAAAATATCTGGAGAGCCAGCTAGCTGAAAAGAGCAAGCAGAAGAAGGAAATAGAAAAATCCCTCAGGCTGAACGAGAAACAGCTTTCTGAGATAAACCCCAGGATCAACGAGGCGCTTGTAGACGAGCTCAGGAAAATAGAAAACGAGCTGGATACTCTCGTCGTGCATCAGACCGTGCAGGAGCGCGAGCAGAGCCGGCTGCAGCAACAGTTAACAGACTTGATTCAGTCAGTGGAAAAGCTCAGTAAAGAGATTGCAGAAAAGGAAAAGACCATGCAGCAATCGCAAAAGATAGAAGCCGCGGAAACCTGGCTCACGAACCTGTTCATGCCGCTCATGTCCACGATAGAAAAGCATGTGCTCGTGAAGCTGCAATATGAATTCAATCAGCTGTTCCAGAACTGGTTCAACATGCTCATAGACAACGAACTGCTTATTGCGCGCATAGACGAGCGTTTTACGCCTGTAATCGAACAAAATGGATACGAAACAGACTACGACAATCTTTCAGGCGGCGAGAAAACAAGCGTCGCGCTCGCCTATCGTTTGGCGCTGAACAAGGTGATCAACCAGTTAGTCGAGCGCATACAAACTAAGGAGTTACTTATCCTGGACGAGCCCACAGACGGATTCAGCACGTCGCAAATGGAAAAAGTGCGCGACGTCCTGCAAAGTTTGGGGCTGAAACAGGTCATTATCGTGTCGCATGAGCCCATGATTGACTCGTTCGTTGAAAACGTGATACGTTTCACGAAAGAAGGGCATGTGACAAGGGTTGTCTCGTGAATTAAAATGAAAAGCTTATTTATAAAACGCGCTTCATATTCTTAGTATGAAAAAGCAGACCTTCAGAAAAATAATGAAAGAGTCGATAGAAGAAGACAAGAAGCTGCTAAAAGCTTTGGCAAAATAGTTTTCTTCAATAATTAACTTGACTTCATCATTTTAGCTGACGTTTTAATCAACAAGTTCCAGTGTAAGTTTTCTTGGATTTTCAACAAAGTCCAATGCCCTTTCCGGAACCTCGGATGCTTCGACTGTTGGGAGGCATTCGTCTTTGTATAGAAGTGCTGTCATGGCCTTTGCAATAGTGTCTTCGTCATGTCGTGGCGTTGCCCTGACTCCAAATAGTGGTTTTCCATGCTCTCTATCTATCATCACATACAAGCCTGTCCCTGGAGCAGGTATTCTGTTATCAGATTCTATCACAGCAAGTCTCCCCTCGTTTCCTTTGGCTGCTGAAAGTTTATTATAGACTTGTTGTAATATGAACTGTCTTCTTGCTTCATGCGCGCCTTTCAACCCACCTTGTGCAATCAGCGGCTCATATTTGTCAATAACTTCCTGTACTCCGGATAATAGCTCATCCAATGTAACAGGTACTATATCAGTCGGCGGATCACGATAAGTAAACGATTCAAATTTAGTAGAACTAAACTTATCGCCAAAATGCGCATTAATCGGATAAACGCTTCCAACATGTGCTGGGGCTTTTAAAATGCCGATAATATATTTACCGTTATCTCTCCTCACGACTTTAACGGGCTGACCTGGTTTCGCTCGGACAGCAACAACACCCGGTAACATAATTACGTTTGTTCGCTAAAACATAAAAATGTTAGTTAATGCTAACATTAACTACTCCGTAATCACAAAACATACATTTTAAAATCTATATATAGAGCCTCGAACATATAGATTGCATTGTTCAGGCACATTTTCTTATTTGTCGGTGATACTATGGGACGCAAACGAAAAAAGAAGACAAAGTACGCTAAAACGCACATGGAACTGTTTAAGTGCCGTGAATGCGCGTTTGAGTGGGCGTACCGCACAGTGAAGTGTCCTATCTGCTCTGCTAACGAGTTCTTGCAGACTATCTGATTCTTTAATTAGGAGAATGCCATTGGCCAAAAGCATTCAAACCATTTCAAAGCTTCTTCTTTGCTTTTAGCGCCATTACAAGGAGTGGATCTTGTAATGGTTTCGGTTTGTCCTGGCTTCGGATAATTTCTTATTCTAAGAGTAAATTGCGCCTCATAACCTTTTTCGGTCTCAATTATTATTGGCGGCTCCATCAGGACGGCATCGCCCACTTTTATCGGGTATGCATCTGTTTTTCTATTCATTCTTTAACATGGATTTTTTGCTTATATATCATTTGTGAATGAAAGATATGGAACACGGTTCTATTTGTTCTCAATTTCTTTCGACATATAAAAACTTGCGTTAACATAGGAAAATATGCGCCTTATCTTTGTAACTGGTGGAATAATATCCGGCGTTGGAAAGGGCATTGCTACCGCTTCCATCGGAAAAATTCTTCAATCTAAAGGCTTCTCATGCACGGCTGTGAAGATAGACCCTTACATCAACTGTGATGCCGGCACGATGAGGCCGACCGAGCACGGCGAGGTCTGGGTCACGGATGACGGCGGAGAGATTGATCAAGATTTAGGAAACTATGAGAGATTCTTGGGCGTACAACTGTCAAAGCGCAACAACATAACAACCGGACAGGTTTACAAGGAAATTATTGAAAAAGAGCGTCGCGGCGAGTATCTTGGCAAGACTGTCCAGTTCATACCGCACGTGCCTGAGGAAATCAAGAAACGTATCAAGGAAGTTGGTAGTGGATATGACTTCGTGCTGGTTGAAATCGGCGGCACTGTAGGCGACTACGAGAACCTACCGTTCCTTTTTGCTGCGCACGACCTCGAGCGCGAGCTTGGCAAGGAAAATGTTATTCACATTCTAGTAACATACATGCCCGTGCCTTCGCATATACATGAAATGAAGACCAAGCCAACGCAGCAGGCCATAAGGATGCTCAATGAGAACGGGATATTTCCTGACTTTGTCCTGTGCCGCGGGCCGCATGCGCTTGACGATGTGCGCAGGGGCAAGATAGAGACATATTCAGGCATAGACAAAGAGCACATAATATCCGCGCCTGATGTCAAGACGATATACGAGGTTCCGCTCAACTTTGAGAACGAGGGACTTGGGAGCAAGATACTAAAAAGATTCGGCATTTCATTAAAGCCGTCCAACCTCATTGAATGGGAAAAACTAACGCAGAGAATACTCAATCCGGGCAGAAAGATAAAAATAGCAATGGTTGGAAAATATTTTGACATCGGTGACTACACGCTCGCTGATTCGTACATATCAGTCATACAGTCGCTGGAGCATGCGGGCGCGAACTTGGATGTCGGCGTGGATATAGACTGGATTGACGCAAAAAAACTTGAGAATGTTGATGCAAGAACGATATTGAATGAATACGATGGCGTCGTGGTTCCGGGCGGCTTCGGCACGAGCGGCGTTGAGGGAAAGATAAATGCGATAAGATTTGCAAGAGAGACGAACGTGCCTTACCTTGGGCTGTGTTATGGTATGCAGTTAGCTGTTGTTGAATATGCTAGAAACGTATGTGAGCTAAATGACGCGAACACTACAGAAGTTGATCCAAATACAAAAAATCCTGTAATCACGTTGCTGGAATCGCAAAAACAGCTGCTTGCAAACGGACAATACGGCGCCACGATGCGCCTGGGCGCGTACGCTGCGTGCATGAAACAAAGCAGGGTTCTCAATTTATACAAGGAAAGCGGGCGTTTCGAGAAAGACATGAAACGGATTGCAGAGCTTGCGAGGAATCCTGCGAACGCTTTTCGCATAGGACATTGCAAAGGCGAGATGGTGCTTGAGCGGCACCGCCATAGATATGAAGTCAATCCGGATTACATCAAGGTACTTGAAGAAAGCGGTTTAGTATTTTCAGGAATGCATGTAACCACGAACGAAACTAACCTGATGGAATTCATGGAATTGGCGAAGCACAAATTTTTCGTCGCAACGCAGGCCCATCCTGAGTTTAAGTCGTCGCTAACGGACGTAGCTCCGCTATTCCTGGGGTTTGTCAGGGCGTGCGCGGCCTGATGAACAACTCTTAAAAATGTAATTAATAAACAAGAATCATGCCCATACTCAAATTTTATCCAGAAGTAGACATATCCGATAGAGCGATAATGAACGGAGTCACGCTGATGCTTACAATTAATATAATACCGATATGGCCTAACTACACGGGAACGTGGGGAAAAGAGCCCGATGAAAACTGCGTCGCATTTCAATATGTTGATGCAGAAAAGCCGTCTGCACACGTTTTAGAGTTTCTCAGAGACCATGGGCGCATAGAAGTACAATGAATTGCACTTAATCATATCCTGAATTCTTTGAATTCAACTTTCTTATTGTCCACGAGCTCTTTGATGTGCTTCTGGCGTTCGCTCAACTTGCTGCTTGATGTCTTGAACTCAACGAAGACAATCCTGTCGTCGCTGAACTGCACGCCGTCTATGGGCGTGCCTAGAAATCTAAACATGGATGTGTCATAGGGATAGTCCTTCATAAATGGAAAGAATTGTTCGGACATCTTGCCATACTTTGTCGATAGCGATTGCTTTGATGATAAAACTTCACTGTGTGCTGTGCATTTCCTCAAATAGAGATAACGATATACTGCAGCAATTCCAATGGCAATTGAAAGCAAGACAAACAACACAAGTTCAAACATATTTTTATATTGGCTGCGCGGTTTTTATACTGCAACAAGACAACTGCGTTTTCTTGAATTATATCTTTCCTTTCAGGCATGGCAATGAAGGCGTAGAAGAAGCTTAGCTTTCCAAAAACTTCTCATCAACCTGTCAATCCTTACTTAAAAATTAAGTTCCCGAGAAAAAGAAATAATTTATACTCGGATTTCCATTTTTATTCATGATAATTGCCATTTGCGGCACGCCTGGCACGGGAAAAACGGTTGTTGCTAAGAAGCTAGCCGAAGATTTGAGTTATGACTATTTGTCATTGACCGATTTTGTCAAGGAAAACAAGATCGGCGAATACGATGCAAAGACAAAAGTCACAGAAGTGGATGCTAAAGAACTGCGTGAATCTGTATGGAGGCTTGGCTTGAAGAACGCTGTTGTGGACGGCATGATGGCTTATGCTATAAAGAATGATGCATGCGTTGTGCTGCGCTGCAATCCAAAGGAGCTTCTCAATCGACTGGCAAAAAAGAAATGGTTAAAACCGAAGATAGATGAAAACGTGCGAGCTGAGATACTTGACATCATTCCTGTGAAAGCAATGGAGCAAAATAACGACGTATACGAGGTTGACACGTCAGGCAAGAAGCCAAAAGACGTTGTTACGCTAATCGGGCACATCATTGCCAAGCGCGACAAGAGATATCTTGCCGGCAAGGTTGACTGGACAAAGGATTACGAAAGGTTTTTAATAGGTTCTGATTAAGTTGTTTTGGTGTCCATATGTCATTTACGCGCGTAGCATTATTGCTCGGGTTATTGACTGCCATATTCTTAGCTATCGGCTTCTTTTTTGCAGGCGTGGCTGGAGCAGGCGTTGCGCTAGTGCTTGCAGTGCTGATTAATTTCGTGAGCTACTGGTATTCTGACAAGATTGTCCTATCGATATACAAAGCAAAGCCTAGCGACAATAAAGAGCTGCATAAAATCGTGAAAGAGCTGGCGGAGAAGGCTAGTTTACCGATGCCGAAAATCTACACAATGGACATGGATATACCAAACGCGTTCGCGACTGGCCGCTCGCCCAAGCGTGCGGCTGTCTGTGTCACAAGGGGGTTGATGGAAAAGTTGAGCGAGCATGAACTTTCTGGAGTCATAGCGCACGAGCTCTCGCACATCAAAAATCGCGATACATTGATATCCACTATGGCCGCGACCATAGCCGGAGCTGTTTCGTGGCTTGGCTATGCGTTCTGGCTCGGAGACCCAAGAAACAGAAATGCGTTTTCATTCATATTGATGTTTGTGCTCGCGCCCATAGCAGCTGCGCTCGTTCAGATGGCTATATCGCGCTCGCGAGAGTACTTAGCTGACGAGAGCGGCGCAAAGATTAGCAACCCGAACTGGTTGGCTGATGCGCTGGTTAAAATTTCTGACTCGACAAAAAATATGCGTCTGCGCGGAAACCATGCGAGCGCGCACATGTTCATAGTTAATCCATTCTCAGGCAGTGATTTTGTTTCGCTGTTCTCAACGCATCCGCCCACTGAAAAACGCGTTGCGAGGCTGAGACAGATGAAAAAATAGAATAAAAAATCATCCAACGCACTTGTTGTAAATGACCGGCTCGCCGCACTTAAGCCCGTTGAACTGTAAAACAAACGTCGCGGTCTGGCCCGGGCTTATGAACTGCCATTGCGTCTTCAACATCTTACCTACGCTTGCGCTATCGACTTTATACGTGACAACGAACCATCCGGCCTGTTTGTCGGTGTTCATCACTGTGACGCTGGCCTTCCTGGAGCATGCGCTTCCATCAATGGTTTCTCCTGAAAAGACATCGCTAACAATGCCGTGGCTCAGGTGGGCGCTGTTTTCGTAAACGCCTGGCTCGCCTGGAATCTGACATGTCGGCGAATCAATGAGCCGGCCTGTTGGCCCGGAAGCGAATATGTCAGAGCCAGATGAACCGCTACGAATACCTAGGAGATCTGTGCAGCCTGACACGGAAACGACCAGAGCGAGTATGCAAGCCAGCGTTAAAAAAGTGCGCTTCATGATAGAATTTTAGGGGCGAGGTTTTTAAAGATGGTGGATTGAGGTTAAATTAACATTTTTAAACACAGCGTGGTATTAGAAAAGAAGTGATATATAATTATAATAGGAAGTTGATAATATGCCCAGGAAATTGCTGCCAGCAGTCATGCAACGCTTGTTCACTAACATGCATGTGTGCATGAACTGCAACTCGCGCATGCGCGCCAGTGTGAAGAAGGTCAGGGAAGGCAAAATCAAGTGCCGCAAGTGCGGCTCGCGCGACTTACGTCTGAAAGCAAAAGAGCGCAGGGGCGCTGGCGTTTAGTTCTGAAACTACGAGCGAACTTATAAATTTTATTTTCTTATCTATGGTCATGCAATATGATGGAATAATTCTCTCTGGCTTTCCTGTTTCCGGAAAATCCACACTGGCAAAGAGATTATCCGGAATTTATCAATGGCCTGTTTATTCTGTTAGCAAAGCGTTCAGGGACGCCTGGCAACAGAAATATCCTGATGGCAAAGTGACATTTGAAGAATATTGGAGAAATGAAATAACCTTTGAACAAAACATGGATGTTAACGTAATAGCCCATGGGGTGTTTGAAAAGGGAAAAGTCATAGGCGAGACGAGATACACATACGCTTTCAGGGATTTGCCTTTGCTGTTTGTTTTCCTTGCAGCGGATTTGGATGTCAGGGCTGAAAGGGGCAGCAAAGAACGGTATAAAGGCAACACACCAGAAGAAGTAAAACGAATACTGCTGCAGCGCGAAAGCGATGAGCTAGTAACGGGATTCAAGCTGTTTGGGGACGATTATGACTGGCGGAAGCCACAACACTACCATCTTACGCTAAATTCTGGAATGCTGACAATGGAGCAAGAAATCGAAATTGTTAGAAGCGCGATGAATATTTGATATGCTTAAAAATTCCATATGCCTATTAGAATTATGAATGTTTTCCTGGAAATCATACGGCCCAAGAACTGCATCATGGCGTTCATTGCCGTGTGGGTCGGCTGTCTTATTGCTGCCGGAACGCCTGTTTTCAGCAATCTTATCTTGTATACAATGGTTTCTGCGTTTGTTATATGCGCTGCAGGCATGATTGTTAATGATTATTTTGACATGTATGTTGACAAGATAAACAAGCCTAAAAGGCCGCTGCCTTCTGGGCGCATTGATCCGAAAACCGCTATTTTCTATGCTGTTGTATTGTTCGCAATCGGCATCGTACTTGCCTATCTTGTAAATGCATACGTGTTTGCCATAGCCATTATAAACGCTGTTGTTGCAATCATGTATGCGTGGCGCGTCAAGCGCTTCAAGTTCATAGGTAATTTCTTAGTGTCCTGGCTTGTGGGCTCGTTGTTCATATACGCTGGTTTTGTTATCGGCAATGTTGGCCCGATGATAATACTTGCTCTCTTGGCCATACTCACGAATACCGGGCGCGAAATATACAAGGACGCCGAGGACCTTGTCGGAGACAAGTCCCAGGGCGTAAAGACGTTTGCCACGCGATTTGGCAGCAGGGCTGCCATGAGAATAGGCAACGTGTTCACGCTGGCGGCTGTATTACTTTCTTACGTGCCTTATCACCTGGGTATGTTCTCGTTCGCGTACGTGCCTGTCGTGCTCGTGGCGGACATAATCTTCATCATAGCTATGCTCTCACGTTCGAAGCGCGCGGCTAAATTTAGCATACTCGCGATGCTCGTCGCGCTGATTGCGTTCGTAGCGGGCGCTTTATAGACATCGCATCAAACAAATCTTTTAATATTCTTTTCATTAATTGAGTTAAGCAGCCTTTCTTGTAAGAAAGGCTCCTTGGCATCCAAAGAACAGAGGACTGGTGTAAATATATGGCTGAACTGACTAAAATTGCAGCAATAATAACCCCGACGGGAATAAAGCCCTCGGACTCGGCTTATCATACGTGGCGCGACCTGCTAAACAAGAAAAAGCGTCCGGCTGGAAAGTGCCGCATACTTGTGTTGAAAGCTGATAACATCGTGCGCTGCGAATACTTGTGCCCGGAATGCGGGCACAACGGCTACATTGAACAGCCGTGGGTAAAACCCATTTTCTTCAACTGCCAGAAGTGCAAAGCGAAGATTACCGTGTCTAAGCTAAAAGACCAGATAAAAAAAGAGAGCAAGGCTGCAAAGAAAGCTGATTAGTTTACGGATGCGGGCGCGTCCTGTTCCAATCCTTTACTGCTTTTTTCAACTTTTCAATTCGTGTTTTTCCGCGATAGTGCGGCAGGCGACTTTTCAAGAATGGCTCTATGTTTCCAGGCAGCCAAAAGAAGCTCGGACCGCCGGAATCGCTTAGACTATTAAATTTCAGATCTCTGTGGTTTTTTCCTTTATAACAGACGCTTACTCTGTCAGGGACATTATTGACTAGGTTATAGTTATGACAAGGACCGCACGAATATCTATGCATTTTTATCACCTGTCCGTACTCTCTGCCATTCCTGGAAAGCTTGCTTGAACTGTTTTCCTGTGTAGGGCTTGCTAAAATCAACATGCGGGAGATAATGTCGATCTAGCATTTCTATAGGCACAATGCCTTCCTCTGTTTTACCATCGTATGTTATTTTACATGGTAGGAAATTGACGTGTCTTTTGGCTTTGCAATGCATACTGATTCTTGCATTATCCGGTATATCTAAAATGTTAATCATTCTTCAACATCCTGTACATTGTATCCACATTGTGACGGGTAACATGATTAGAGTGGTGCAAAAATCCGCCGCCCATGGACTTCGGAACGTGCATTAATTCATGTATTATGGTTTTAATTTTTTCTTCGTCGCTCATCTTGTCGAATGCCTCGGAAATGACCTCTATAACATAAAACGACTTTTTGTGCCCCAGGGCTGTGCGCATGATGCGCGACATGCTGTGGCACCGGGCTGTTGTTAACATGGCTTTGGAGCCATGTGAACGCACAAACATAACAAATGTTGGATCCATGGGCAAGCCTAGTTTTCTGATTATCCTCATCGCCGCTTCCTGGATGTCGGGTGCGGGCTCGTAGCGAATCATGTTTTAATAATGTTCGCTATAAATTTAAAGTAAGCTGTAAAAAAACAATTTCTTTAAGCTCCACTTTGCATACTTTTCACGCGCTCCAGGCAATTAGTTATAAGTTGGTTTTATTTTATAGTAATTATGGAAATCAATGAAATATATTTAGATAGTGAATTAGCTGAGTTAATAGGAGCTTTCATTGGCGATGGGTTTATCGGTAGGTATGGTGGTAGTTATCATGTGGAATTCGTAGGAAATATAAAATTAGATCGTGATTACTTAATGTACCTTTCTAACATAATAACATCGCATTTTAATGTAAAACCAAGAACTGTAATTCACGCTGGTGCAATTAGATTAATTATAACATACAAGGAGTTGCATACATTTTTTAAGAATATTGGATTCACCGATGGTATCAAAAATAAGTCGGTTTCTATTCCTGAAAATTTACTTAATTCGGATTTGATAAAACACCTAGTGAGAGGTTTGTTCGATACGGATGGTTACTTGTTCATCGATAGACGAAAAATATACAAAACTCCTTATGTTAGAATCGGGTTATCTACAAAGAGCCAGTTGTTATTTCAACAGATGAAATCCTTACTTATTGAGAATGGTTATAAACTTTATACGAGAGTTGACAGGCGCTATAACATTTATAATCTTGAAATATATGGAAATATACAAGTAACCCGTTGGATTAAGGAATACGGGTTTTCAAATAAAAACAAGAAGAATCTTGCCTCAGTAGCTCAGTTGGTATCTTGACGAATGTCAAGAGTTTGAGTCCGCCAAGACGATAGAGAGCGTTAAACGTTTCGGTTTCGAAATGTTCGCTAAACCTTGGTAAGGTAAAGGTCGCGAGTTCAATCCTCGTCTGAGGCTTTTATGGAGCAATCGTCGCCGAATCGGAAAACATATAACTCGATATTGAAGGCATTCGGCTGCCTATAATCGCGCTCAACAAGAATGCCTATGCGGTCTTTTTTATCTGTGCGGCGTTCAATAGCTGGCGTGAGGTGTTTTGGTTGTTTTTGAATATTTTCAAATGCCTGCTCTTCATCTCCATTGTACACAAAAGTGAATGACGAAACCCGCGCCTGAGGCGCGGTAGAATATTTTGCATGAGGCGCTACAGGGTCAATGTGGTCCGTGAGAATGATATGGTTTTTATTTTCATCACTTTTATGAATAAAAATACAGACTAAACCGCTGTCTTTTCCTACTTCTTTTCTGAGCCTGTAGATAGGTTTAACCATATAATCATAAGATTTCTGAATTTTTTAAGGGTTGTTTTCATGCATCAGACATGAAATATTTTTCAACTGCTTCAGTGACAACAGGGCATCTTTTCTTTGAAATAATGCAGACGCGTTCCCTGCCTTTGCGAGATGCTTTATAGTGAGGGCAGGTGTTTGTGATAACCAGATTGCCTTCTCTTTTTAACACTGAAACAGTAGCATGCTCTGACAAATCCAATAGATCCATGAGTGAATCAGCATAACATAATGCTTCCTGCTTGACTGGACTGCTTTGCATGATTGTAATTTTCCAAGAAGCTTTAAAAGCGTTTCCCACAATAATGGGAAAATGAAAAACAAGCCTGAAATTAAAATGTATGCTGGCAAGTTGCAGGATGTGAAATATATTAGTGATGGGCATGGGAATGCAGTAACTAAATTCGCACTTTCGCTGTCTGACACTGGCACAATGAATTGTGGTGTTGTCCATTTCTGGATTCCGCAACATTATCGTTCGCATCAGGTTGTAATAACGGCTTCTGAAAAGCCCAAGCGCATACCTAGACTCAAAAAACGCAGGGAATACCTGATACCAGGGAAGCTGGTTCGTCTACCCAAACCTGATGCTTTTGGAAACGCACAAGTAATCGAACGCGACGAAACATTACCAGCCATGCGCGCGTCCATGACTGTTGTCGGAAACGGGCGGGTAATATATAATTATAGAACCAGGACGTATCCTGCGGATTAGGTAAAAAACCCTAATAAATGGGGCTGCTTATAAATACCCGGAAACCAAAGAAAGGATTATGAGCAAAAACATTCCGTTTGCGATATTTTTCATCTGCCTGCTTGTAGCAGGCCTGGTGATAAGCGTATTCAATCCAGAGCCTGTCGTGCAGAACACGGTGAAGAAATTCAATTCTTATGACGAGCTTGCGGAGTTCGTTAAGACGAACAGCCAGCAGGCTGGATACGGTTATGGCTTGTTTGAAACCACGACTGCGATGAGAACGACGTCTGCCGATAGCAGCGCGTTGGCTGGCTCCGGCGCTGCGGACTATTCGCAGACCAACATCCAGGTCGAGGGCGTGGATGAAGCAGACATCGTGAAGAATGACGGCAGGTATATCTATACTGTTTCCGGGAATTCTGTTTCCATCGTTGACGCGTTTCCTGCAGAAAACGCTAAAATCGTCGCGAATATAACTTTTGATTCGCAGCCCATGGAAATTTACATAAATGGCGACAAGCTTGTCGTGTTCGGTAATGAATATAATTACGGCTCCAACGCTTTTGTAAAGGTGTATGATGTAACCGACAGGGCTAATCCTACGTTAACGCGTGATGTTTCCATCAACGGGAGCTATTATGGTTCAAGGATGATTGGAGATTATATCTACGTCATTGCGCCGCAATTTATCTACTACTACAACGAAAATCCTATACCAATGCCTGTGATAACCGACAGCGGCGTGACAAAGACAGTCGCTGCTAGCGAGATTTATTATTTTGACGTGCCTGACACGTCCTACCAGTTCACAAACATTGTTTCTGTGAACACGCAGAACGACAACGAAGCGATAAAAGAAAAAACGTTCCTGATGGGAAATACGCAGAACCTGTTTGTTTCAACGGATAATATATATGTGGTCTACACAAAATACCTCAGCCAGAAGGACTATTACATAGAAATCATAGAAAAGGCGATATTGCCCATAATCCCGGCTGACATTGCCAGCCAGATTAATGAAATACGCAATGACGAAAAAATGGCTGAGTGGGAGAAATGGTCGAAGATACAGACAGTTGTTGCTGATTATTCTGAGAGCCTGACAGGCGACGCGAAATCAACGTTTGACGCAGAACTGCAGAAGAAAACGCAGGATGTTACGCAGGAGATATCAAAACGCTCTGAGCAGACAATCGTACACAAGATCGCGATATCCAACGGCAATATTGAATACAAAACCAACGGCAAGGTGCCTGGCCACACGTTGAACCAGTTCTCAATGGACGAATACAACGGTTACTTCAGGATTGCAACAACGACTGGTGGTGGATGGATAAACGGTGCTAGTACATCTGCAAATCATGTTTATGTGCTTGATAACAGCTTACAAGTAACTGGCAAGCTGGAGGACCTCGCAAAAGGCGAGCGCATATATTCTGTGAGATTCATGGGCAACAAGGCGTACATGGTCACATTCAGGCAAATCGACCCTTTATTTGTTATAGACTTGAGCGATCCATCAGCTCCAAGCGTGCTTGGATTTTTAAAAATCCCTGGTGTTTCGGACTATTTGCATCCTTATGATGAAACGCATGTCATAGGCGTTGGAAGAGACGCTACTGAAGAAGGTCGCATAACAGGCATGAAGCTGTCCTTGTTCGATGTCAGTGATGTGGCTAACCCGACAGAGGTTTCTAAATATATGATTGGCACGCGAGGAACTAATTCAGAAGCGCTCAATGACCATAAGGCATTCTTGTTTGACAAAGCGAAAAACCTTTTGGTAATACCTGTCACGATTTACGAAGAGGATTATAGAAACCAGTGGAACGGCGCCATGGTGTTCTCAGTAGACCTTACAGATGGATTCGTGCTCAAAGGAAAGATAACGCACACAAATGCAACTTCTGGCAGCGGGACTGAAAATTATTATTACTATGACTGGAGCCGCCAGATAAAGCGCTCGCTGTACATGGACGATACGCTCTATACGATATCAAACAGCATGATAAAGGCGAACAGCCTGGCGGATTTGAGCGAGCTCGGCGTGGTTGAGTTGCCGTATTCGCAATCATATGGACCGTATGTTTACAGAACTGGCGTTGGCGTGATAGGCATTGAATAATCAGTCAATCAGCCCGGCTTTCTTCAAATCAGGAATAAGAAAATCCTCGTTTATGGACGCGACCTTGATGCCTTTGTTTTTATAAGAACTACCCAGCCAGATGAGCTCATTGATTTCTTGTGACGCCTTGGGAATGCCTTTAATATCGACAAAAAACGTGTCCATGCTAACCAATGTATCTTTATCCTTGAAATGCGGAGCTTCGTATGTTTTGAAGAACTTCATGGAAGCGAGCTCTACGTCTAGCTCTTCTTTGAGCTCCCGGGCTAATGTCTGTTCCACGGACTCGCTGGCTTTTGGCCGGCCGCCAGGTATGATGAAGTGCTCTTCGTCGTATTTGCGGCACATTAGCAACTTTTTGTTTTTTATTATGATGCCGGCGATTTTGTGATGGATCCGCGGATGAAAACCTTTAGTTTTCTCCGGGATATTTTTGCTTCGCGAAAATATTATCATAATTAAGAATTTGTCCGCATGCTTTAAACTGTTTTCATTTCAGCACGATGCCTGTCTTCATGTACCATAAGTAGAGGTCTAGTTCGGCCAGAGACAAGTCTGTTGCTCTACCGAGCTCTACCAACTTCTCCTCGATTTCTTCATAACGCTTCTTGCTGAGCGTTTTTGGCTTTTCAATAACGCCGTGCTCTGACAAAACATTCAGTATGTGGCGGTCTATTATGGCAACGTCGTCGTAACCAACGTTTCTTAGGAAATGCGATGCTTCTTTCATGCCTATGCCTTTCACATTATCCGCGAGCCATTCGCGCGCTTCGCGGCTGGTTTTTCCATCCAGTTGCTTAGCAACGTCCATAGGCGCATTGCAGATAAACTCTGCGCGTGCATTTGGAAATCTGTGACCCATTTTTTTAAGATGCTTTGCCATGTTTTTTTCAGTTAGGTTAAAGTCCGTGCTTTGCTGGATTTCAATGCCTTTCTTTGCTGTGGAGTTTGCCGTGAGTATACAGAAGCAAAGCTCTGAGAACCATCTGCTTGTTGGGACGGATTTGAATTCCTTGATACGCTCTCTGACTATTTTACTAACGTCCGAGCGCTTCAGTGCGTTTATTTTAGAAACAAGGGCTTGCATGAAACATTATAAGAAACAATGACTTAAATTTCTTGCAGTGGACCGCGTGGCTTGGCTAATGTTATGCTGGCGCCAGCGTGTTTTAATCCGTCTTGGAACCATTCCGGTATTTCTCCTAAAACGACTATAGTGGGTCCATCACCATAGTCGAAAGCCATGGACATCCTATACCCTAGCTTGTGCCAATCCATCATTTCTTTCATTGGATCGCAAATGGGTGGGTAGCGAACATGAAAAATTGGGCCTTTGAACGCTTCTTTACCGAAAGAAAGTTCTACAAAATCCCCGTCCTGATATGGTTTTAAATCCGCGGTTTGTTGTGACACGGCTGGTTCGTCATCCATGATAATAACAATAAGATAATATTTATAAATGTTTAAGAAAAAGCAAGAGTAATAAATTAAAACGCGCGCTCACGCGCAGGAAATGCACAATCCGCAGTTGTTACAGAACTTGGACGACGTCTTCGTGCCGCAATTAGGACATTCACGTACCATCATATTCACCGTAAGGTAAAATTCCCTTTTTCTCGTGGCATATATATTGATTTCTGCTCTGTGGAATATGTTTTCAAAAGGCGTTGTGATTTTTTGGCAGTGACTTTTTATGCTGGAGTTTTATACTCGATAGTGATTAATTACATTGACTAAAACCCATCATGGCTGAGCCATTTTTAAAGATTGGAGATAAATTAAATAAAGATCCGTATGAAGCCTAGATTGATGTTTATTGTTCTGGCTGCTCTTGTGCTATGTGCTGGCACTGTTCATGCTGATAATGATAATATTGCCATATCTGCGGACAGAAGCATGATGTCTGTGGATCACGGAAAAAGCGCTTTTCTGGAAATAAACCTCTCAAGCAAAATTGACGACATACTTGTGTTCTCGATAAAGGACACGAAGACATGGATATCGTTGAACGAGCAGCAGCTGCGCGTCAATGCCAGCGAGCGCAATACTGTCAGGCTCTACGCAACGCCTACAAAGGACGTGTTTCCGGTTTCATATAGAATAGAGGTCATTGCGCAGTCGTCTGCAACAGGCGAGAAGAAAAGCCTGGTGCTGTTCATAAGCGTGATAAAGGCAGAGTACGACATAATGTTCAAAGATCTCGTGGTAACTGGCGAGTTCAGGCCCACTGGAAAAATAAACATAGTACCTTCTGTCAAAAACAGCCGCAGCATCACCGTGCCAGACGTTGAAGTCAAGCTTGAGTTGCTATCTTCAACAAGAAAGATTATTTCTGAAACAAGGGGTATGTTTGCGAAGATAGAGCCAAACGAGACGGCTTCAATCAACATATCGTGGTCGCTTCCAAAAAACCTGCCTGATGGTAAGTATACCTTGGCAGCAACCGTGGTGGTTGATGGTAATAATCTGGATGAAATGGAAAGCGACACGTTTCAGGTGCAGAAAGTCGGCATAATCGAGCTCACTGAAAGTGTTTCTTTCGGGTTCATTGGTGTTGGTGAAAAGTTCGTATACGAAAACGTGGGTAATGACAAAAACGACTCGCTGACGCTTGAAAAGGACCTTGGCGGACTGGCCACTTTATATGTCGGCACTGAGCCGACCGAGGAGAAAGACGGAAAATACATATGGACGTTTTCGGTCGCTGTGGGCGAAACGAAAACCATAGAATATTACATCAATTACCTGCTGATAATCATCGTTGTTATAATCATCGCGGCAATCGCATGGTACGTGCTGAATGCGATAATGACTGTATATCTTTCAAAGAAAATCCTGCACCAGAAGAAGATAGAAGACGGCACGCAGTTTACTGTCGGTGTTGAGATCAAGAACAACACTGGCAGGCAGATAAATGACATCGTGATACGGGATTTCGTGCCTTCGGTATTCAAATTTTTGAGAACAGCGACATCAATAAAGCCCATTGAACGACGGACACCAGTGGGTACAGAGCTCATATGGCGCATACGTGACATGGGCCGCGGCGAGACACGCGTGGTTAGCTATGCCATACAGTCCACCATAGGCGTTACTGGGCAGCTGCGTTTGCCTGCTGCCAGTGCCCGTTATCGCTACAAAGCGTTACGTTTGAAGCGCGACAGCAACACGCCTGTGCTCGGAGAAACCGACAAGGACGCTAGAAACATTTCCTAAAGTGTTTGTATGAAAGAAGTCAACGCGTATTTATCGCATCAGCTCGGTTTTTCTGAAACCGGAAGATATGTTCTCGGTAATTTGATAAAGCCAAGGATTGCGGAAATAGGTATAAAGATCCTGGACCCTTTTGTAGAATGCGAAAAAAAGCTGGACTACCAAAAACGTCGTGAAGCATTTCAACGCGATTACAAAGCTATGGAAAGATTTTTTATAAATTTCAGCAGGACTATTACACCGACCAATAACAAACTGATGCAAAAGTCTGATTTGCAGCTTGCGCTGCTTGACGGCGGGCCTGCTATTGATGACGGCGTTGCAAGCGAAATAGGCTATTATGCCGGCCTTAATCATTGGCGAATAAAACGCGGCCAGAAACCAAAACCGATATTTGCGCTGAGGAGCGACTCCAGGTGCGGCGAAAACATCGGTGTTTCGATAAATCCGCAGGTTTGGGGCTACATACTCAGCAGCGGCGGCGCTTTGGTTGACGGAGAGGGTGCTGTTGAGAGATGGTTTGCTGAAATAGAGAAATGGTATAAATCTTTCAGAGATGGATGACCATTGCGACAACTATGGAACTAAGTCATAAAAAAACTTTCTTTTGGCGCCTTCCTCAGTGCTGTATGTTGCAGCATCTGGAGGCAGATTTAATTTATACCTGGCAGAGCCTTCTGGAACTGTAAGCGTAAAGTGTGGAGGCGCGCTTGCTAACATTTGCGCGATTCTCGGGTGATCACTTTTCGGGACGTTGTCAATACCGAATATATCAATGACTGTGAGTACTTCGCCACCTTTTGTGGCGTATTTTACAAAAACGAGTATTCTTTTTGAGAACGGCATAATTAGAATTAGTAATTAATTTTATAAATCGATAATTTCGTCGTAGTAGTCGGCGGGGGTTCCAACCGTCGCCGAACCGCGGGACACAGTCCCCCAGTTCATGGGTTTTCCTGACCCCTTAAATTTTAGGCAGGGCGATGGAGGGTCAGTAGGAGTTCGTCAGGAATAATATTCTTAGCATCAGCCCACTGTTCTTTTCAATACAATACTCTTTGCTTTCAAGAAAAGAGTATTATCCCTTGTCTGAGAGTTGAACTCAGAACCTCTCGGTTTCTATCGTCCGCTTCTTTTTTCCAAACGAAGGCTGGATTATAGTACGGTATTTACAGTACTAAGCTACAGCCGAGCGCTCTACCATTGAGCTAACAAGGGAATTTCACTTCGTTCAATTCCCTTGAAATCCCGTCGCTTTGCTCCGTGATAACAAGGGAATCCGTTGCCCCTGTATCCGTCGCTTTGCTCCGTGATAACAAGGGAATCCGTTGCCCCTGTATCCCGTCGCTTTGCTCCGTGATAACAAGGGTGCTTGCTTAATCAAGATATTGAAAGAATTATTTAAAAACATTGAAAAACTAGAACTTCTTCTTGCCGTGGGTCTTGCCGCGTCCCAGGCGCTTCTGGCGCGTTTTTTCCATACGCTTGACCTTTCTAAACCATGGACACATATTTTATTTACCCCCTTTTGTCACTTCAAATACAAATAGCTTTTCCCATTCAATTTTTTTCTCAGCTATTTTCTTTGCGGCAAATCCATTCTTTGCGAAAATTTCAAATGTCTCCTGCTTGCCTGTTAGTGACGATATAAGAAGTAATATGTTTCCGTTACTGTTTAAATACCTGCCCGCCTGTTCTATGAAACGTCTGACTATGGCTATTCCGCCAGTGGTATCAATATTTTTATCGTATTCGTCTTCAGGCAGGTATGGCGGGTTGAAGATTATCAAATCAAATGTACCTGAAACATTTTGGAGCAAATCTGAATGAATAAAATTGATTCTGACGCTATTTTGTTTGGCGTTTTGTTTTGCTGTTTTTATCGCCTGTTCACTAAGGTCTGTAGACGTTACGCTTGCTCCTGCTTTTGCTGCGACTATCGCGAGCAGGCCAGAGCCTGTGCCCATGTCCAGAACGCGCTTGTTTTTCAGCTCAAGTTTTTCTATTATTTCTGCCAGCATATAGCTATCTTCTGCCGGAGCGTAAACATTGTCTGTCTGTAGAATAATGTCTTTGTAGAATGACTTCATGAAAACACTTCCATGATTAAACAGCGTCAGCGAGCTTTTTTAAGCTGGCTCTGACGTGCCTGGTTACAATATCACAGGACCTGGGATTGTCTATGAATCTGCGTGATTTTTTCAGCAAATAACTTGATAATTCTTGCATACCATCTGAAAAAGCATCTCTAACTTCGTTCTCCGCAGCTTCTTCCAATAAAATTCCATAACAACTACCATTCCAATCTGATATTTCGTCTATAGGAATTGTTCTTCCAGATGAATATATGTGATCAAGAACTGTTTGGGGAAGCGCTGTGCTTCCGCAGAAATCCACAATCGGCGATATTCTTTCGGCATCATCCCAACCATGAAAATCTACCAATGCCAATTCTTCACCGTTTACTATAACGTGGTTTGCGACTACATCACGATGGACTACACCAGCAGAATGAATGTAATCTAAAATATCAACTAAACCAGTTAAAGTTCTGACAATCTTTCCACGGCCGTCTTTCGTGGAAAAATCTAAATTTTTCTTCAAGTTGGTTCCTGGAAAATGCTGTAGGGACAGGTAGCCAAACGTATTCGACTCTATATTTAGCTCTCCAAAATCATAACATTGGGGGATGCTCTTGTGCGACAATTTTGACAAGCCCCGCGCTTCGAGTTCATACGTTCTGACGGGTCTGCCTAAAAGAACGCCGGCTGTCTTGCCTTTGTATTGACCAACTAAGTAATTTGACTGACAGTTACCACTAGGTAGGAGGTCAAAGTTGACGTCTGTTATGCCTTCCGTCTCTAATGCTGACATCAGTAATTCCGCGTCCACGTTTCCGCGGAGATACACATTGTATGTGCGTTTTCCCATAGAATCTCGTTCGCAGAAATGGATAAAAGGGTTTAAGAAATTTCTCAAATCATTCTAAGAAGCCCGATTACGATGAAAAGTATAAAAGGCGTTACATAATTTCATTAAAGGCTTAATAAAAATCAAATGCTCATTAGCATGCTCAATGCTATCAGAAGGGCAAATGGCAAAATCGCCACTAAAAACGCTTTTGTCATCTTGACCTGGTAGAATACCGAGATGCCCTTGACCATTAAATAAACTAACCAGACGCTTGCAATCAGTGAGACTATTGGAATCCAACCCAGCAGCACGAACGGCGTCATTGCGTATACAGACACTTTGAGTGTGAGGAAATACTTGTTCCATTCCCTGTCAATGCCCAGCAACATCACAAACAGGTGCATCAGGCCTGCGACAATAAAGATCATAAGTATTCCGCTGAACCAGTACAATACCATGAGATGGAACTGTGCTATATAACCCAGATTCGTCAGCACACCTATCAATAACTGGATTGCGCATATCGCGAGCATGTACGTTAGCGTATCCATGAGCGTTTCTCCGCCCAGCTTGCTGAAGAACTCGGCTGGTTTTATCATGACATTTATGGCTTTATCAATTAGCTCCATTTAATCACCTTGGCTGCTTTGGGATTCGGCGGACAGCGTGTTCCCCTTGTCCCTCGCGTTATTTTGTAGATTGATCACAGATATCTTGCAGCAATATTCTTCCACGCATTGCTTGGCATTGATATTGTACAGCTGCTTGCAGCTTTCCTGGAATCCCGTATCCATCTGCAGGAATCCGCGTTGCTGCTGGTTGTTACAGTCTATCTGCGTGCATTTTTCGCTGTAGACTCTCTGGTAATCGATATTCTGCCTTTGCGTTTGCGTCGTGCTGATCACGAATGACATGATCGCGACGAGCACTATGAGCGCCACGATTATTATGACTACCGTATTCACTGCTATCGATGCTTTTCTCATCATATAAGACACCTTCGGTTTCTCTGAAAAGGCATTTTTCAAATGCCTTTTATGTGCAAAGGACTTTGTCCTTTCTACATCATCCGCTTCCTATTATCACTAACATGTGTAACCGATTGACTGGCACTGACCTGTTGACGAGCCAGATGGTATGCACCACTGACCGGCTGTCTTGTCCTGGCCTGGGTTTATGCAGGTCTCGCACGAGCTTTTCTGGCTATCTGTTGTTATTGCATCACAATTATTCGGGGCGCGTATTATTATGGGCGGGGTTATGGTCACCTGGCCTGCATCTGTGTAGCAGCATTTGTAGCCATAGCCGCAGAGTGACGTATCTGTATTTGCACTTCCGCATGAAACACGCGCATTCACGCAGATGCCATTGGGCTTTGCATTGCATATGTCTGCTGAACCATAGCCCTGACTACTGTCTGGGTAACAACAGGTCTGCGATGGTTCGCCTAGCGGACAAGCTCCTGGGGCCGTGCCCTTATTGCCACATCCAGCTCCTATGATGCAAACGCCAGTGCACGTATTGATGATGTTGCTCGGCAGGTTTGTTGGCCTGTACTCGGGACTCATGCCGCCCAGCAGATTCAATATCTTGGATGGTGTTTCATTGGTTAGTGTCCTTTCCAGTGCAGCGTAATCAGAAGCGCCCAATGATTGGGGAGCAGAGCTTGCTTTTGCTGTTGCTATCCCGCCTCTTATGAGCGTGCCTATCAAATCAATTTTCTTGACATCCTCGCTTATAACGCCTGGCGGCAGCTTCTGGTTCACGTCCTGTATGTCCAACTTTATTGCCTGCTGTAAGTAGTCCATGAACTGGAACTTGGCTCCGGATTGCTGCACCCCTACATACGGATCTGCTGCAAAGCCTGGCTTTATGCCCGGCGTTGGCTGGTAGCCGAAATTAAAATTGTCCATGGTTATGCCGTCTGAATTCGATATCCATTTCCAGATGCCGTCTGTTGCTTGCTTGAATTCAAAATTATTTGCTATTGATTTTATGGCTGAGCTATAGAAGCTGTCAAAGCCGTACTGGCCGAACGCTGCCAGGCTCGGGTCATTCGGGGCTATCTTTCTCAACCCGTTCTGATCGAATATCGTGCCGCCACTGTTCTTCAGGTTCGTGAAAAATCCTTCCTGGTTATAACCAAATCCTCCAAAGCCGCTCGTGAATCCGTTGAAGCCTGCCTGAGTGCTATATCCCAGTCCAAACATATTGTCACGGTAGCCGACATTAAACCCGCCCACATTGTCTGGCGAGAATGTGAATCCGCCAAGGCTGAGGCTGCCGGTTTTTATAAAATTCAATATAGGACACTGACCAAAGCTGCTCGATGGCGAGAAATAAGGTATGTATTTTGCTATCTCCTGCCTTATCGAGTTGAACGTGCCCAGCGTGTTCTTCGCCGTACCCCAGAGACTTTCCCAGAAACTTGTTGGTCCTTGTATCTCTCCAGTTGACGTGAGAAAGTCACCTATTTCATTTGTGTAACCAATGGCAGAGCCTGTATCTGGAAGCTCGGTGACATATGGTACAGCGTGAACTGAAACACTTGTCATCATTAAGAAAACCACGAACAAGGCAAGGATGTTTGTACGCATATGTAATGTTCATTCAAGGCGATATAAATAAATTTCAATGCCTTCTTTATTTG
>JBDRKV010000028.1:0-2123 GCA_043813745.1 Candidatus Aenigmatarchaeota archaeon
CATTCTTGTCTTAAATCAGGGAGAAGCCGACAAATTCGAGGGAGGAGAATTCGTCGATGACTTAGGCTACTCGTTGACTCTAACTTCGCCTCCGGAAAGAATTGTGTCGTTGGCGCCTAGCAATACGGAAATCTTGTTTGCAATAGGTGCTGGAGACAAAGTTGTTGGAATAACCGATTTCTGTAATTATCCCTACAATTTCGCAGCTTGGATTGAGGCCGGCAACATGACAAGCATTGGAAATTTCTACGGTCCATCGGTAGAACCAATCGTCGCTCTGAATCCTGATCTTGTTCTTGCCTCGACTGGGAGTCTAGAAGCCGCTGAAAACCTGCGAGAACTCGGATACAATGTATTAGTGATTGAGCCAAGGAACATTACTTTTGTCCTTCGTGACATTCTCTTAATGGGTAGAGCAACTAATCATTACGACGAAGCTGTTGCACTTGAGAGTGACATCAATCAGAGAATCGACAGCGTAACCAGCCAAGTAGCTGCCGCCACCACTGTGCCGAAAGTGTATCATGAAGTTTGGAACGAACCCATAATGAGCGCGGGTCCAGGAACCTTTATTGATGAACTGATAACTTTGGCGGGTGGAGAAAACATTTTCAACGATGCAACTGCAAGCTGGCCAACAGCAAGCTCCGAGGAAATTATTGACAAGAATCCTGATGTAATGTTCTTCCCTGACATGTATATGGGTCGATCGAATTTCTACGAAACCATCGAAGTTGTGAAAGATCGTCCCGGATGGGACATAATAACTGCAGTTAAGAACGATGCACTCTACGAGATCAATGCAGACATAATATCTAGGTCCGGTCCAAGGCTCGTCAATGCACTCGAAGCTATTGCTAAAATGGTTCATCCAGAAATTTTTGGACACCCCTAAAATACCCTCCCTTTTTTTATACCATAAACTATAATCTGTGAACCTAAATGAAATCTGAAAGTGAAACAGCTCATCTAAGGCGTGTATCTCACTGGAAACTGTACTTTGTCATAGTAGCAATCGTGTTCGGAATCATTTTTGTTTCATCACTCAACCTAGGATACTCCCCTATTTCATTCAATAACATCTTAGGGATACTGGGCAAACAAATTCCATTCCTAGGCAACCTGATAGACTCTTCAGGTATCAGTTCAACCTCTGAAGTGATAATTATGCAGATACGGCTCCCCCGCGTAATCTGCGGCGCCTTGGTTGGAGCAGGATTGGCAACTGCTGGTGTAATATATCAGGGAATCTTCAGGAATCCAATGGCTGACCCTTACGTTATAGGCGCCATGTCAGGTGCGTCGCTGGGTTCCGCGCTTGTTATTGTTCTGGGCGTGGGAGTATCCCTTCTGGGCGTGAACACGCTTCAGGTCTTCGCTTTTGTCGGTTCCATAACCAGCGTGCTTCTTGTTTATACAATATCCCGTTCTGGTTCCAGAGTTCCAGTTACCATGCTGCTTCTCACGGGCATCGCGGTAACATATTTTCAAAGTGCCATAGTCACTTTTCTGCAAGTAATCGCCAGCGACAGACTTCTTCATGGATTAACTTTCTGGCTTATCGGAAGCCTTGCACCTACTGAAAACTGGAATAAAGTCTGGTCCATTTTGCCTCTCATAGTTATCGGCATCGTCATTTCGTATCTTTTTACGCGCGACTTGAACATTCTTGCTTTAGGAGAAGACCAGGCACAACATTTAGGCGTCGAAACAGACCGTGTGAAAAAGATACTGCTTATCTGCGGGGCTCTCTTAACTGCAGCCGCTGTCTCCATTAGCGGTTTAATCGGTTTTGTTGGTTTGATAATCCCCCACTTGACGCGAGTGGTAATTGGTCCTGACCATCGGGTTCTCTTGCCAACCGCCGCCGTCGTAGGAGCCTCTTTTTTGATGATATGTGACGCAATAGCGCGGGTGGTTATGGGTTCGGGCGAAGCACCTGTCGGCGTAATCACGGCACTTTCAGGAGGACCATTTTTCATATATCTCCTTCGCAGAAGAAAGAAAGGATACACGGTATAAGGTGACAAAAAGCTTATGGTTGTTTTAACAATTGAAGGCGTGGACTGCTCTTATGGCTCCGTTGATGTTCTGAAGGATGTTAGTTTCGCTGTTGAAAGCGG
>JBDRKV010000029.1:0-8148 GCA_043813745.1 Candidatus Aenigmatarchaeota archaeon
CACTTCGTGGAGGCCTTGCGCACAAAGCCCAGAAGAATAATAGTCAACCATGGCGAGAGCACGAAATGCATTGAGCTGGCAAAGATGTTCCACAAGATGTTTAGGTGCAGGACCGAGGCGCCGCGTAATCTTGAAACAATAAGGCTACGCTAGGGCCAACTTGTTAAATGCTTAAAATGATAGGATATCATCTTGCTGATTAACAGGACTATTTTTTTCCAGATGAGCTTGTATGTCGGAATTCTGGCGCCAAAGATTAATGCTTAAATACTCTTTGCACAAATCTTGTTTAAGTTTGATTTTAATGGGAATATGTTATGACAGAAAAAGCAGTTAGCGACCGCGGAAGCGGACGTTTTGGTTCAAGATACGGCAAACGTATAAGGGACGGAATGAAGAAAGCTATAGGCGAAAAGAAAGCAAAATATGCCTGCCCTTCGTGCAGTAGGAAAAGCGTTGTCAGGGAGTCTGCCGGCGTGTGGGTGTGCGTGAAATGTAAAGTGAAATACGCTTCGGGCGCGTATAAGTTTGGTGAATAATATGGTTACATATGTATGCTTGAGATGCAGGGAAAACTTCGAGCCAGAGGACGCCTCGTTGAAATGTCCGTTCTGCGGGTTCAGAATCATGGCTAAAGCCCGACCAGAATTCAAGAAAAAGGTGAAGGCGCGCTGAGGTTGATATTATGACAGTTAGCAAACAAGCACAGGATCTGATAATGCAGATACAGGGAGGCAGCCAGCAACTGCAAATTGTTGGCATGCAAAAACAGCAGCTCGCGATGCAGCAGCGCGAACTGAATGCTGCTTCAGAAGAGGTGGCAAAGCTCGGGCTAAAGGCCGAGGTGTTCAAGGCTGTGTTTCGGTTGCTTGTCAAGACGAGCAAACACGACGCTGACAAGGAGCTCAAGGAGCAGAAAGACGAAATAACGCTCAAATTGAAAATGCTTGAAAAAGAAGAAACGAGGTTGCAGCAGAGACTTGAGGAAACCCAGGAAAAAATCAAGAAAATGCTGCCTAAATCGAAATGATAAGTGATTGATTTGAACGGAAAAAATGGTGGTCGGTATGATATTCGAAGAGGCTGTGAGGCTATTAGAGGAAGTGGAACAGGATCGGACGGTTCCGCGGAATGTGCGTGCTGCTGCAGAAGAAGTGCGCAAAAACCTGATTGACGAAAAGCAAGACGAAGACGTACGCATAAACAACGCTATTTCTATTCTTGATGAGGTTTCAGGCGACCCAAACATACCTATATACACGAGGACGCAGATTTGGAACATTGTGTCCATTCTTGAGGCAAGGGAAAAGGTTTAAGATGGTGTCGCATTGATATGCCCGCAGGTTAAAGCCTTTGATTTCCATATGCGACAGCATCTCGGCAAAAAATCGCAAACTAAAGTATGCGGTTTTCTACCGTAGATAAGAATTTAAATGTTACAGGCTAAATGATAGTAGAAAATTCGGACAACTACATGGTAAAAAGGTATTGAAAAATCTGCAAATGAGCAGAGCTCATTGAGATTTTTTCATAGATGAAATGGGATGAAAAAAATGGGACTTGCTGATATTCTTGGAAAACTAAAGCCGGCTGAAACCATCTCGCAGGATTCTGACCGGGAATACGTGGAGCTTGATTTGCCAGGCACAGAAGAAATCCGCGGCAAGATATTGATACGCATAGACAAGCTTGAAGAGTATACGGATTCAGACAGGATACAGAAGCTCGTGCGCGACGGAGACATAGTACTTGTCAAGATAAAAGAGCTCAAGGAAAAGGACATATCCGAGCTAAAACGCGCGATAGCGCGCATACGAAAAACATGCATAGCTGTCAATGGAGACATAGCCGGCGTTGCAGACGACTGGGTCATCGTGACACCTTCATATGCACACATACACAGGGAAGGGCTTGGCCAGGCCAAAGCAAGTTCTGAAGAAGGCGAGAAAATAAGGGCTGACGAGGCTTGATTTACCCACTCAATTTGTATCCCAGCTTTTCTTCGAATATTTTGATTACGTCATTCAAATCAGCTTCAGCAATATCGATATGTGCTGTCATTCCGTCATTTAAAGACTGTCTAAGAATTTCACTGTCCCGTTTACCCAGAGCATCTGTATCGTTTAAACACGAACCCAACATAAAATAGGGGAGCTGCATCCCTTGTTCTTTTAGAGCATAAAACAAAGCAATTCCTGTCCAATTACAATGGTCTCCTTGAAATCTTTCCCAGAGTTCCTTAGGCATGCCATCAAAAGAGATTAATTCGTTGGCGACAATGAAGTCAGTTGGTTTTTTCAATTCTTTTCTGACATCCTCATAACATTGAACCAATACAGCATCGTGTCCATAACTATCTAATCTATCAACCATGACTTCCAGAAAAGAAGCACACAAATCGACAGCAATTACCCTTCTTTGTTGCATTTTATTAGAATATATTGCAATGTATTTAAGACGATTAGTAAGCATATTGATTCTAGTTCATTCTTTCGAAATATTTTATTCTTAGGAAGTCCGAGAATTCTTGATTGCTGCGGACTAACGACCAGAATTCGTCGTGCTCCAAAAATGAGGCTTTGAACATTGACGAAGATATCTGTTCTGGTATGCCGTGCTTTACGAGCTCTTCTGGCATCTGACTCAGGAAGTCCTTGAGTAGATGGCTTACGTCTGGAAACGAGCGTTTTTTGTCCACTACCCATGCCTTGCCTTCTATGTACGGTCCGAAGTCAGGAACGGAGTATTTCTTTAAAAATTCTTTGACGTGGCGGGACGACCACACATAAGGCCCGGGCATTTTCTTTATCTTGGGCAGGGACCATACCTCGAGCTCGATGATGATCGCCATCTTCTTTTCGTTTTCAAGTCCTGCGACATAAGAGCGCAAAACAACAAATTCATTTTCGCGCAGCAATGACAATAAACGTTTTTGCGCGCGCCTGAACTGCGGATAAGCTATGTCGTCTATGATGTCCGGCTTTTCTGAAACTATCGCGATAAACTTCGTCTGGCGCTCTTTTAATGAACGTTCCTGCTCTGCTGAAAGCACGCGCGGCTGCTGCTTGAAAAAATATTCCGGGCTCGGGTCATTGATGAAATCCCTGGACTTCTTGACGAATTCGAAGAATTTTTCCACGCTGATGACGGCTGCCACGTTTCGTTCTTTGTCAACCGGGTCAATGAATATCAATGGCTTGCCATCAAACTTCTTAACCAATCTGACTTTACTGGGTTTTCCTTTTAATACGATTATTTGAGGCGCCTGCCATTTCGCAGCAGCCTTGAGAACAGATTCAAAAGAGCCGTATTGCGATATCAATAGTTCGCATATGTATCCTGAGAAGCCTTCTGTTTTTACGTCGCTACCGTAAACGCCTATGCCTTTCATGAATTGTTTTAACAAACGCGTTTCGTCGCGCAGCTTGTCATCGAACTTGTTTATAATATAGTGAAGATGGAGTGGCGAGCGGTCCACGGCTGATTTTATCTTTTCGCCGGGCTTGATGCGATAACATGGAACAATGTCAATGTCGTACTCGTTTATTTTTACGCACGTGTATGGGTGCTCTGCAAATTCCGTGTGCGCTTCGCCGTGCATGTCCTTGGCAACCTGCTTGCCATAGAGCAAACCTAAATCCTCCAGTTTTTCACGAGACGTGTTTTTTGGAAACATTATGAACAAATCTATGTCATGGTCTCCTGACAGCCAATCTCCTTTTCCTGTGGAGCCGCAGACGACGACGTCAAGGCCGGATATAATTTTCGCGGTTGTGATTAGATCGCGCAAGAAATTATTCAGCTTGGTTTCTTCTTCTTTAGGCGGCCTTATCTTTGCCAGGACGAGTTCTTTAATTTGTTTCATGTTCATGAATATAATTCCGCAATAGAATATATAAGTATTCGCGATAATTTCTCTCATGGAGTACGTTTCTAACAGATGGATACACCCAAACAAACTAGAAAGACGCGTTTACCAGGAAAACATTGCAAAAACGGCTTTGCTAGGCAACACGTTGTGCGTGCTTCCTACAGGTATGGGCAAGACGCCTATTGCTGTTCTTGTTGCTGCTGCAAAGCTTGATGAAGACATGAGCAAAAAAATTATGCTCATGGCTCCGACGAAACCGCTGACTGCGCAGCATCGGATGACGTTCGAAAAATTTATCCGCATCGGACCGAGCGAGCTTGTTGCTATCACGGGCGAAGTACCTGCTATCAAGAGAATGAAACTATACCAGAAAGCTGATATTGTCTTTTCAACGCCACAAACCATACAAAACGATTTGAAAGCTAGACGGCTTTCACTAGACGACTACTCTCTATTGATATTTGATGAGGCGCATAGGTGCGTAGGCAATTATGCATACACATATGTTGCAAAGGCGTATGTGAATCAAAATCCCAGAGGCCTGATACTTGCGCTGACTGCCTCGCCTGGCGGACATAAATGGAAAATAGATGATGTACGACGCAAGCTATCCATAAAGAACGTGGAGATACGCTCGCGACAGGATTTAGATGTTGTGAAATATGTACAGAAAATAGACGAGGAAAAAATTGAAGTCGTTCTGACGCAACCAATGCTGGACTTAAAAAAATATCTTGACACTATCAAAAAAGATTCGCTGGAAAAACTGAAAACGTGGAAGGTTGTAAATGTCTCTAACGAAAATATAATAAGCAAGACCTACTTGCTTGATCTACAAAGAAGACTACAGAGATCCGAGGGAGGTTTCAAGTATCTCGCGATGTCGATTGTTGCTGAGATACTAAAAGTCGATCATGCCATAGGACTGCTCGAGACGCAGACGCTGCACTCGCTTTATGAATATCTGCAACAGCTTTATGAACAAGGAAAAAATGGCGACACGCGCGCTGCGCAACGCCTGATTAAAAACGAGTATTTTGAAAAAGCGCTCGCGCTTACTAAAAAGTTGATTGCGCAAGGCGACGAGCATCCGAAGATTGAAGAGCTAAAGAAATTGATTTCCGGAGAGTTTGCTAAAAATAAAAATGCACGTGTGATCGTGTTTGCACAATACCGCGACACCATAAACAAAATCTGCAATGAACTTAAAAAAGTTTCTGGCGCAAAACCGGCAATGTTCGTAGGTCAGGCTATTAAGAAAGGCTACGGCCTCAAACAAGGTGACCAAATAAAAATTCTCAATGAATTCAAACTTGGTTTTTGTAATATTCTATGCGCTTCATCTGTTGGAGAGGAGGGTATTGACGTCACTGAAACGTCGCTAGTTATATTCTACGAGCCCGTGCCGTCCGAGATACGAAAAATACAACGCTCCGGGAGGACTGGCCGAACGAAAGCCGGATGCGTTGTCACGCTTATCACAAAGAACACGCGGGACGAGGCATACTTCTGGTCTGCTTACCACAAAGAGAAAAAGATGAAACGAACGTTAGAGGGCATGCAAAAGCAGAAGGATTTGGTTAACTTCTAAATCTTAGTTTTCATCAGTGCTTTCGCTTTTTTACATTTCTTTTAGTTCTTTTCCTTGTGAGAATCATTGTTGTGAAGCTCGTATAGAGAACGGATGCAATGATAACCACGAAGACGATGTTTGAAATCATGTAGGCATGCGGCAGACCGAAATTCACGGTGAGCTGGGCCAGCACTGCTGCGGCCAGGCCTCTGGGGCCCACGACAGACATTATGTTCCTGTCATGCTCGGACAACCTCATTCCAATCGTGCTTATTTCGACAACAACAATCCTGATTATCACTGCTACGACTGCGACGAGAATTCCGTAGAGCAGGAATGCCTGGTTGAATATCGCTATTATTCCCAGATAGACAAAGAAGAAAGAACGTATGAAGAACGTCACTTCGAACTGAAATGTCTTCATAACATAATCTATTGAAAATCTTTTCTTGAGCTTGAGCATTCTAGAGAATGCGCCGCCGTTACCGAGCACCAGCCCGAACGCGAGCGCGGCTATTGCGCCAGAGCCGCCTGTCTGCTCCACGCCGATGTATATGAGAAATAATATTGCCAGGGTCATCATGTAGTCAAACGGCTTGCCTTTCAGGACATCCAATGCAAATAACCATACTATACCCAGTATCAGGCCTATGACCGCGCCTATGGAGAACGAGCTCAGTATGCTTTGGATAGGACTGACTATGCTCGTGCCTATCGCGATATTGATGAGGGCGATGGATACGATTATTACAAGCGGGTCTGTGAATACAGACTCGAGCGTGAGCATGGTCTTTGCCCTGTTGTTCATTTTTATCTTGCTTATGATTGAAAGCACTATGGGCGAGCTCGTGCCGCCGACTATGGAGCCAAGCAGCAACGAAGTTAGAAGATTGAACTTGAATAAGTAGAATGCCATGCCTCCTACTGATGCAACGCCGATTATGAAGCCCAGCACAGCGAGCAGCATGCCGCGCGGCGCGCCCCGCACGAGCTGATAGAAATTTATGTTAAGTCCTGCGTCGAATAGTATTATGAGCAGGGCCAGTGATGCGATAAACGGCGATATTGCTATGAATAAACCCCGGTCAACGAGGTTGAATACCGGGCCTATTAGTATGCCGAATAATAGAAGCCATATGATATCGGAAATCTTCGTTTTCTCGAATATCAAAGAGCCCAAATAGCCGACTACTATTGTCACGCCGAATAGCGCGAGCAGGCTGAATGCACTTATCTCTATCATTGTGTAAATTTTGCATCCAGACGATATAAATAGAAAGAGAAAGCGCTGACTAGATGAAAAATATAATGAAAAATGATAAAAAGATTACTTTTCGCTAACTGTGAAAATTAAACATTAGCGCTTAACGACTGTCGTCTCTGTGCTTCATGAAACACTCTTTACAGAAAACCGGACGTCCTTCTGTTGGCTTGAAAGGCACTTCACACTCTTTCTTACAATCTGAACAAGTTGCTTTGTGCATTTCTCTAGGACCGCGATCGAAACCGCCTCTATTGAAGCCGCCTCTACCGCCCCTATCGCCAAATTCGCGTTTTTCAAATGGCATTGTATTACACTCCTTAATTTAGTGTATCTAACGATTAGAAAGAGAATCTTTCTCTATGAACTGACCTCACTAATCTATGATACCTAGGTTTAGTATGGGAAATAAGTATTTAAAGGGATAACTTGAGACTTCACGGAAACTGTTATTTGTCTATTTGGATAAGCAGATGCTCGGGCTTGTTTGTAACGACGCACACGATTCTTTCAAATATTTTTTTCATCCTGGTGCGCGTGGAATAAGGATTCTCTGCATAACAATTCGGACACACAGCTACTAGGTCATGTTCACCGTCGTCGTGTAATTTTGACCCTCTAAGAAATCTGTTGAAATAATATCCTATTCCAACGGGCTGCGGCAATAATTCGTATGATAATTGACCATTACACTGGAACGTGCTGAAATTATCTTCTGTAAGACTATGCAAATGACCTTCCAGGTACGCTTTTGAACCACATTTCCAACAAACTTCATACTTCAACTGTTTGCCATAGGGAACTGTTGCTATAACCCTGTGACTTGAAACACGCGTGAGCTCTGACAGGCCTTTTTTCCAGTCAGGTAGATGCTCTAAAACTTCTAGTGCTGTCACCTGATTAAATTGTTCATTTGAGAATGGCAGGGCACGTATATCTGCTACTTCTAAACCGACGTCTTTGCTGAGCCGCTTTCTTGCTGTGCTTATCCTCTTTGGGGATATGTCTACGCCGGAAAGCTTCAAATCTCTGGCCCTTTCTGCTACGTAAGTTAACCAATTTCCGTTTCCGCATCCGACATCTAGCAAAGTTCCATCTGTCAATAAATGCGGGAGTGTTTGTCCGAATCTTGCTAGTTCATATTGCCCAAAATTAGAGGGCATCAGGTCATAGTATTCTCCAAAATCCATGGTGACTGTATAACAAGAAATTTTATAAACAATGATTTTGGGTTGGCTGGGATGTTTCTTTTTATTTTATTGTATTTAAGATATCAGAATGGATGAAAACATACAAATAATTGCAGACGTACGCGAATCTGGCACAAGGATAATACCTATGCTTGAGAAAATGTGCAAAGTTGACGTGAAACAGCTAGAAACCGGCGACTTCATACTTTCGGAAGACGTTTGTGTTGAAAGAAAGACGACTCAAGACTTTGTG
>JBDRKV010000030.1:0-13999 GCA_043813745.1 Candidatus Aenigmatarchaeota archaeon
AAGCACGGGCATGGAGAGTTTTAAGTTTTCTTGTTTTATCTCTAACATGCAGGAATACCATCCGAGCATACAAACGTCGTTTGCAAGGAACTTTGTAGATTCTGTTTATAAACAATTGGCATTGTCAGGCAAGGTGCAAAAGAGTTCTCTTGAATATGAGACAGCATTCACTGATCTTGGAGCAGACAGCCTGGATATTCTTGAATTGATAATGGATGCAGAAGAACTCTCTGGTGCTGACCTGAATGTAGATCCAACAAAATCAAAGAAAAAGTTAAAACAAAGACTCATCGCATTTGGTAAGCTTGGAGACGTGATTTCTGCTGTAGAGGAAGCAAAGGCTGGGTCATCTAGCGAGTAAACTACTTTTTTAAAACTCCTGATAAACTATTTGTTATGTTCGATGTACACTGCCATCTGGAATACCTAACTGAGCCGGAGAAGGTCGTAGAAGAGTGTAAAAAGCGCGGATGCCGCATTTGCGCGGCTGTCTCTGACCTGAAAGACGTCAGGAAAGTCATAGGATTCAATGACGGCAAAACTATTTTTGTCGCGCTTGGCTTGCATCCGGAAAGGGCGCTCAAATATGAAAATCTTCAGCTTGATGACTATGAGAAGATAATCCGCGAGCATAAGCACGAGATTGTTGCTATTGGAGAAATAGGTCTGGATTATTCATGGGTGACGGGCGCTGAGAAACAAGAGCGCACGCGCGAAATATTTATCCGTTTTCTCAGGCTTGCTAAGGAACTTAACAAGTCTGTTGTTATACACTGTCGCGAAGCATTCGTGGATACGCTTTCTATACTGGAAAAGGAATTTTCTGGAAACGTTATCATACATTTCTTCTCAGGCACAAAAGAAAATTTGAAAACATGCCTGGAACGCGGATACTGGATTTCGTTCAACACGATTGCGTGTCGCAGCAAGTCGTTCAGGAAACTGATAAAGAAAACGCCTATCGAACGGATGTTATTGGAAACGGACGCGCCATGGTGCCATCCAAAACCGGACGTTGGAAAAGAGAAAGAGCTCAACAATGTGCCGTGGAATATTGTTGAAACGGCGAAACTTGTTGGCAGGTTGCTTGACAAAACGCCAGAAGAAGTTCTGGAGATAACTGAAAGAAATGCGATGAAAGCATTTGGGCTTTCCTAGACATCGACTGCGTAGCGCAGCAGCGCGCCTATACCGCCTAATGCTAAAAATTGCTGGCCCTCGCGCGTGTCTGACGACACGACGACTAGCTCGCTACTGAAGTTTTTTGCGCGCTCTTCCAGTGATTCAATGACGTCTTTTTCGCCAAGAATCTTTTTCTGCCTGTTGCAAACAGGACACGTTTGTACTTTATCCGCTGAACTAACGTAAGCGGTTTCGGCTTTGCAGTCGCACTGGCGTTCCACTTCAATGATGTCAACGTCCTCGGAAACAATCAGTTTGTTCACTGCACCCATCTCTAAAGCCTTAATCGTTTCGTTTATACCATACGTTACCTTACCGTTGGTTTTTTGCAGCTCGTTGAAGAATTGTTGCAGGATATTTTTTTCTTTTGTCAGCTCGGCATTGCGCAGGAATTCCTGGCCGCGTTCAAGCGCTTCGTATAGTCCTGGCTCGCCTGTAGAGCCTACATCGACGATGCCGATAACTTTTTTCTTGAATTGGGCCTGTAAATAATCATCCTTGATGAACATGTCCTTGATAGGACCAGGGCCGGCAATGAGTATGCCAACAACTTCCGGGTGTTCTATGAATAATTTGTCTGCTGCCTCGCCTACATGCTTCAGCCAGTCGTTGAGAAGCCCTTCCCGGACTCTTGAGAATCGTTGGCTGCTCTGGCCACCTGCGCGCGTTTTCCCGGGCACGATGGATTCAAAATGATGAATAGGCACGACCTTTTTTCCGACTACCAGGCCCAGGTCTGCTTCAGAGCGGTCCAATACGATCAAGCCGTATGCCTGCTTTTCTGCAAGCATGTCTTCCAAAGGCGTCAAAATAAATTTTTGGTCACACCAATACATCTTTACCTTTACAGGGTCTGGCGGTTCTATTGTCCATAGCGCGATGTCAGAAATACCATCGCGCTCGGACACGTTGCCGCAAAATATCGCTAAACCATGCTCGGGCGTTTGCTTGTACAGCGCCAGGTGGCGTATAACTTTTTCCAGAGCATCAACTACGTTCATGCGGACGGGTTTTGACTTTATATTCTTCGCAGTGCCTTGTTCGTCCTTGAGCTGGCCGCTTACCTCGTGCAGACTATAACCGGCTGGCACGTAAACCGTGACAAGTTCTGTGTGGCGCCCTTTAATTGCACCCAACTTCTTTACGAGTTTCTTTAGCTTGTATTTTGTGTCTGTCATATTTTTCACCTAATTGCTTTGGTATAAACATAAATTGTGAAATGTAGTTTTAAATCACCGAATAAGTAAGAACGAATGCTATAATTTTATAGCGGATTTTTTTCTGTAACTTATTTTCTTCACACTATGCGCTGCAATGAGATCTTTTTCTATCTGGCTAAATTCCTTTGGAATAACGAGCTCGCTCAACTCTGCGCGCAATGACAGCTGTTTGCCTTTCTTGAACGCCCATATCTGGCTGTCAAGCTCCATTAATTTTTCTGTTTTGAATTCAACCTCCTTAACTACGGCTGGCGTAGGGAAATTCTCGAAGTGTATGTCTTTCTCGCGCATGGCGCGGTATATCTTGTACGTGATGAACGGTAGTATCGGAGCTAGCAATTTCAGCATGGTGTCCAGACAGTAATGTATTGTGTATAATGCACTTTGCTGCTCTTCCTTTGAGAATTTCTTATCACTGTTGTACACCCTGTTCTTCACGAGTTCGATGTAATGCGAGGCGAATGTTTCCCACAAGAAGTGCTTGAGTTCTATTGCAGGCGAATGAAAATTGTATTTCTCATAACTCTTTCTTGCGCGGACAATCAATTTGTTTACTTCCTGCATTATCCACCTGTCTAACGGCTCGAGCTTTTTTGGTTTTGGTTTTTCCGGGAACATGGATATGAATCTGGCGACGTTCCATAGTTTTATCAGCGTTTTTCCAGCGCCTTCAATGCGCTCGAACGAGCAGCGAAAGTCTGTTTTAGTAAGGTCGCCTTCGACTGCGGCCCACAGGCGGAACGGTTCTGCACCGTACTTGTCTAAAACATTTTTTGGGTCTATGACATTTCCCTTGGACTTGGACATTTTGTTACCTTTTTCGTCAACTATGTGGTAGTTTATCCACACGTCCCTGAAGATGAGTTTCTTTGTCAGCAGGTAATCCTTGAGTACGGTGTAATATAACCATGTGCGTATAATTTCTTTTCCCTGCGGCCTAAGCGTGCATGGAACGTTGCGCTGGAAAAAATCATTATCGCGGGAATATTTTAGGATGTACAACGGCGATATGGAGGAGTCAAACCATGTGTCAAAGACGCGCGTTTCTCCACGGAACGAGCGTGACTTGCACTTGGGGCATTCTTTTACAGGCGACGGCTCGCGCCATGGCTGGTGATAGCTGCCTTTCTTTGGGACGACAATGTAATTGCAGTTATCGCAATACCATAAAGGCACTTCAGTGGCGTAATAGCGCCGCCTGGAGATTGGCCAGTCTATGCTTACAGTGTTAATCCAGTCCAATAAAATCTGGCGCGATTCCGGAGCAAAGAAATTAAGCTTTTTGGCCAGCTGCTTCATCTTGTCCTTGTGCTCTAACTGCTTTACGTAGAACTCTTTCATGGCTATGAATTCTATGGGGTCCTTGCTGCGTTCGCAGATGGGCGTTTTGTGCATTATCGGTTTTTGCTTTACCAGTAAATCTTTTTCCTTCAATGCCTCTATCATCTTGTTGCGCGCGTCCTTCACGTTGAGGCCTTGCAGGAAGCCCGCGTGCTTGTTCATGCTGCCGTCGGCGTTTATTGCTATGACCGGGTCAAGCTTCATCTCTCTAAAGAAACGAATGTCTGAGGTGTCGCCAGCAGAGCACATCATAGCAACGCCGGTTCCCTTAGCCGGGTCTGCCATGGGATGGGCTTTGATTGGAACGCCTTTGTTGAAGAGCGGCGTTATTGCTGTTTTTCCGTTCAAATGTTTGTAACGCTCGTCGTCTGGATGGAATATAACCATGCCGCACGTACAGACGAGCTCTGGACGCGTGGTTGATATGATTAATCTTTCTTTTGTTTCCTTGACAACAAAGGCGATGTCATTGAATGTGGACGGACGTTCTTCGTACTCTATTTCAGCGTCCGCTATCGTCGTCCTGCAGCCAGGACAATAATTGTTTACACGTTCGTCCTCGTATATCATGCCGGCGTTCCACATGTCTATGAACGTGTCCTGTGTCAACGAGCGATATTCCGGAGAATCCGTTAGGTAGACGTCGCCAATACCGTTACCGACGTTCCATGAATTAAAACCAATGCCGCAACGCAGGAATGATTCCACGGATTCCATGCTCGTTTGCTTTAGTAATTCCTTGCATTTTTCCAGGAACTCCTCGCGGTTCGTGTTGCACAGTTTTGTATTGAATTTTTTTTCCACAGCCATTTCTATCGGCAAACCATTGCGATCTAAACCAAGTGGAAACAAGACCTCGTCGCCAATCATTCGATGGAATCTAGCGAACATGTCCATGAGCACGTATGTGGTGGTCTGGCCTATGTGGACCGGCGTATTAACATAAGGAGGCGGGGTGTCTATGCTGAATATCCTCTTCCCTGATTTTGGGTTGAATCTGAATAAATGCTTTTTCTTCCATTCCTCGTACATGGGTTTTTCCAGGTCCTTGCTCCAGCGCGCCTCTTTGAGCTTTGATTCTGGTTTTACCATGATATCACCCTGATTAACTAAAATTATCTGTCCCGTAACTTAATAAGCATTGTTTTTATATAGCCGAATAATTAAAAATAAAACATGGACAAACGTTTCATTGTATTACTTGTTGTACTTTTGGCAGTATATTTTGTTTTTAGCGGCAATCCTACCGGCATGGCTGTGGGCTCGCTTACTTGGTCTGATGAGCTGCGCGTAACAGCCACAATATTGAACGAGACCTCGCCGTCTATCTACATATCTGGAAGCAGATCTGTAATCGTGTGGATTGCAAACGACTCAAAGCAGATATACGGGACCTATTACATAGGCAATTCCAAGGGCACGGCTGGCGGCTCGAACATGCGTGTATATGCTAGCGGGGCCAGGGAACCGTTCATCTATAAGGATCAATTAATATGGGTTAGTGCTGACGATTCCAATGTTTATTATGGCACGCTAAACACAGACACATTCTCGCTATCGTCCATTCAGCAGCTGTCATTCGATGGCAATGCTGCTTCGCCGTCTGCCAGCGTAGATGAATACGGGAACGTCCATGCAATATGGACCGATGACCGTAGTGGGAATCACGAAGTCTATTATTCACGAATGCTTCCAAACGGAACGCTCGTATATAACCAGAGCGGCGTAACGATTGGCGCGGATTCACGCTCAGCTTCTGTATATACTTTTAACGGAAATATTTCTATTATGTACGCTGATAATTCGCTTTACTTGTACACGCTGAATTACACGCTTGACGAGATGTCTGCGGAAAATATTGACGCAAATAATGCGATGCTCACGCAGCGTGCGATTGCATACCTTGGCGACAAGCAGCTTATTACATGGGCTGATGATGATGGAGTGTACTATAAATTCGGCTCTGACGACGCAGTCAAGATTGCTGACGCGGGCAGGGATGCTGCTGTTTCTTCTGATAATGAATATGCAATGATTGTCTGGAGGAACGAAGACACAAGGGCGCTCAGATACCTGCTGCTCAATGCCACTGGAGTCATTGAATCAAACAGCGTTGTTAGCGCAGTGGCCGGGTCCATAGGAGGCATAGACGTTTCTCTGGTCAACAATCGGGCCGGCATTGTGTGGGTCAGCAACCTCAGCAACGACGTGTTTTACAAATACCTGGATATTGTTCCGGGGCAGGCGTGCAGTGTTGTGGTGAGCTATGCAAACTGCACGTATGTGGGCGGAAACTTGTTTAACGTCTCGTTATCAGCTGTATGGAATGGATATAATGCATCGTCATACGCGCTTGTCTGGGGAAATCTCTTCAATGCCACGCCAGACAGGACAGTGCATTCCGCAAGCAGGTTCTTGTCATCGCCTTTGTCATACAGCTATCTCATCAACGGAACTGGAAGTGCATTTAATTTATCTTTGAACGTCCAGGTATTCCAGCCAATAACAGTGGATTCGTCGCAATTCCTTTGCGGCTCTGTTCCTGTAAGGGACTGGTTGCAGTGCTACATGCCTGCATACAACATTACTACATACCACGTCAATAGAAGCGTATCTGAAATAAGCTCATCCTTGAACGAGGTAGCAAGTTATGTCAATAACATACTGAATACAAGCCTGCTGCCGTCGACCAAAAACAATATCGCCACGCTTTCCAATGCTATGCAGCAGAACATTGAGACTGCGAGGAATATCAATTCAATCAACGGCCGTTCTGTATCCGTGCTTGGGCTGAAATATACAGGACCCGCTACGACAAACCTGATGATATATGACACGGTCCCGAAGTCATTTGCATACAGCGCAAATGACATATCTATTGAAGCATCCGGGGCTGATATGAGAGTCGTCAATCAGGATCCTGCCTACTTGTTCAACTATGGTTCTGTTGTCACGAACCAGACAATTTCAATATCCTACACGACAAACAGTTACCTTTCAGGCAGCGTGCTCGGAGATTTCCATGCTCCGCAGGTTTTCCTGGCTCCTGCGCAGCTTTTCAACACGACCACAACTTCCTCGACAACCACGACCATACTCAACCAGACAACCACGATCTCAACATCAACTATCTATACCAATGGGAGCAGCACAACTTCTTCAATATCCGGCGATGGGGATGATGAGGGTGGAGACGGTGGACTCATATTGATCTTGATTATCCTGGCTGCAGGCATACTTGTCTTTGTTTTCAGGATGAAGCTAATATTCTTCATAAAGTATTTGACGAGCTGAATCGGCTTCACCCAAATCATTTTTATATTCTTATTGAATAATTGTAATCATGCCCGTGATAGCGATTTCTGGCTTGCCTGCTTGCGGAAACAGTACTGTGGCAAAGCTGCTGGCAAAAAAGCTTAAAATAAAATACTTTTCTGCGGGCAAGTACTTCAAGGCACACGAGCCTGATGTCAAAAAAGAGACTGCAAAGGCTGTCAAGCTCATGCGGACAAAAAGGGGCTCTTCTATGAGCTTTCACCATTCCATTGACAGGCTTGTTATGGGAAAGGCTAAGAAAGGAAACATTGTCATTGACGGAAAGATAGCTGTACGCATGCTAATGCACAACTCAGACTTGCGCGTCTGGCTTACAGCGCCTTTTAACGTTCGTTCTCAGCGCTGCGCTAAGCGCGATAGGATTACACTGGAGCGCGCTAAGAAGCAGCTTCGCGAAAAGGAAAGCACAGAACGCAAAATCTTCAAAAGCGTGTATGGGCTCGACTATTTTGAGCAGGAAAAGATGGCTGACATTGTTGTCGATACTTCTGTGAAACGCCCGGAAGAGATCGCTAATTTGATTTTGGAAAAACTGAACAAAACCAAAATTAAAGTTTTATAAACACCACACCACATTTTATATTATGGCAAAAAAGATGCTTCATTCGGGAGCAAGGTGGCTGTTCCGAATACGCGCATACGTGGGCATGATATTCGTATGTTTTGTACTTTCATTTCCGTTATCCGTGGCCATACTTGTCAATCCTGTTTCTGCCTTCATCAGTGTCGCAGCACTGCTAGTTTTCGTAATAGCAGTCGGCGAGATTTACAGCAAGATGGCGTATAACCGCTGGTTCTTCGAGTTCACGCAGAACGAGCTGAAAATTGAGCGCGGCGTTATATGGAAGACATATTCCAACATACCATATTCAAGGATACAGAACGTTGACGTGACGCGTGGCATAATTGCGCGGCTGCTTGGCTTTTCAACTGTACACGTTCAGACTGCCGGATATTCCGCGTACGCGCGCCGCTCGTCCTTCATGAGCCAGTCAGAAGGACACATCCCCGCTGTCCCGACAACAGATGCCGAGAAAATCAGGGACTTCGTGATGAAGAAAGTGGGCAGGCACGGCCGAGGCGGCTTATAGTTTTTTTCTGAATCTCAACAAGTGGGCGAGAGGAGATTGCTTGGAAAGACCATAGGTCTTTCAAGTCTCGCTGAGTTTCACTCAAGCGAAGACTGCAAAGGACTTTTGTCCTTTGAGCTGCCAAAGGAGCTTTGCTCCTTTGCGCATGAACTCGAGAGTTCGAATCTCAACAAGTGGGCGAGAGGAGATTGCTGCAAAGGACTTTTGTCCTTTGAGCTGCCAAAGGAGCTTTGCTCCTTTGCGCATGAACTCGAGAGTTCGAATCTCAACAAGTGGGCGAGAGGAGATTTGAACTCCTGACCTCCACATTATCAGTGTGGCGTTCTAACCAGGCTGAACTACCCGCCCTTGCTCTAATTCATATTTTATCTGCGGTAGAAAACAATGTTTTCACCGAGATGCTAGCATAACCGAAGGTTATCTGCAACGAGCATGCGAAGCTCGTTGAGATGCTGTCGTACAAGGATATATATTAGTGCGACACCATGCTGCATAGCAGAAGCTTTACTTCTGCTCATGTTGTTGTACATTGAAATATTATTACAACATCATAACTGTTTATATGTTTTAAATTTAAACTAAAAAAATCAATAGAGAGCTAATGGGCCCGTAGATCAACTGGAAACTGTTTGAAGAATTTCAATCAGCCAAAAGATCGCGTGCATGGCATGCATGAGGCTTCGGGTTCGAGTCCCGACGGGTCCATGGGCCTGTAGATCAACTGGAAACTGTTTGAAGAATTTCAATCAGCCAAAAGATCGTCGCGTTCGCATCGCGGAGGCTTCGGGTTCGACTCCCGACAGGTCCATATTAACCTATTTAAACTTATTCTCACATGTTAATCGTATCACTCTCATGTACGCGGAACGCAGTCGTATTCTGTTAGGTTAGCTGAAAAAGCCTGTTAAAAGGTTTTAAAAAAAGCAGCCTTTCTTTGGAAAAGAAAGTTTCCTTGGAATCCAAAGAAACATTTGGCTGACGCAAAAAGGTTTAAAAAAGGGCTAATAGAATTGTAAAATTGGTGTATTATGCCGAGAAAAAGAAGACCGAGACGAGGCTCGTTAGCGTATGTGAGAAAAAAGGCGTTGAATATAGTACACGGTATGTTGAGCTATACTAAAATAAAAGAGGCAAAGCCGCAATGCTTTTTCGGATGGAAGGTTGGCATGACACACGTACAGTATATTGACACGTCATCCAGGTTCACGAAAGACAGGCTGGTTTCACGTCCTGTAACTGTTTTGGAGTCTCCTTCTTTGTTTGTTTGCGCTCTACGCTATTATATTAATACATCAAAGGGGCTGAACGTTGCTGGAGAGAAATGGTGCGAAAAACTCCCTAAGGACGTTAAAAATGTTTTCGTTGGCAAAAATAAAAATCAGATTTCCAATTTTGATTCGATACGGTTGCTGGCTTGCACGCAACCTTCTTCTTCTGGGATGAAACAAACAACATCCGACCTTATTGAAATCGGCATCGGCGGAAACGCTGATGAGCAATCAAAATATGGGGAAAGCATTCTTGGAAAGGAAATTAATGCGGACGACATGTTCAAGCAAGGCGATTATATTGATGTTTCTGCTGTTACGAAAGGGCACGGCTATACCGGGCCGGTGAAGCGTTTCGGTATAAAGCTCCAGTCGCACAAGGCCGAGCAAAAAAGACGTCACGTTGGTGCGCACGGCACTGAGCGGCCTGGTAGATTAAGATGGACAACGCCGCAAGCAGGACAATATGGCTTTTTCAATCGTACCGAGTTAAACAAGAGGATATTGATGATGGGTGATGATGCAAGCAAGATAAACATCAAGGGCGGATTCCTGGACTATGGATTGGTGAAAGGAAAATTCATTCTGGTCGAGGGCTCTGTTCCTGGTCATGTCAAACGGCTTGTATGCATGAGAAAAGCCATGCGCACTGAAAAGACCGAGCCGGTTGAAATAAAATACATCTCGCTTGATTCAAAGCAAGGAGCAAGGGTATGATAGATATGGTTAAAATGAAAGTTTTTGATTTAAGCAGCTTTTCTTTGGAAAGAAACGCTCCTTGGAATCTAAAGAAACAGAAGGTTGCTACAAAAATATTAGGTGAAAAGATATGAAGGCTAAAGTTTTTGATTTGAGCGGAACTGTTGTGAGAAACATAGAATTACCAAAAGTCTTTGACACTGATTACAAGCCTAGCGTGATTGCACGGGCTGTACTCTCGACGCTAAGCAAATTAAGGCAGCCGTATGGAAGCGACAAGATGGCTGGAAAGCGTTCCTCAGCGCACTACCATGCTGCAAGGCATTATCGATACTCAATGATGAATAAAGAGTTAGCTCGTTTGCCGAGACTGCACGGCAACGTGGGCTACATGTCCATGCGCGTGCGAAATGCGCCGCAGGCTGTCAAGGGCCGCAAGGCGCATCCGCCTAAAGTCGAGAAAATATGGTCAGAAGAAATCAATGCAAAAGAACGCATCCTGGCGATAAAGAGCGCGCTGGCTGCGTGCACGGACATGACTCTTGTCATCAGCCGCGGGCATCGTGTGAAAACGAACCCGACAATCGTAACAGATGATTTTGAAAATCTGGACAAGACAAAGAACGTTTTTGATGTTCTGGAAAAGATCGGGATGAAGGAAGAATTTAAGCGCTGCAGCAGGCGCAAGGTGCGCGCAGGCAAGGGCAAACTTCGCGGACGCAAGTACAGGACGAAAACCGGTCCGCTTGTCGTTGTTTCAAAAATGTGTCCGTTGCTTAAATCCGCTTTAAACATACCAGGCGTTGACACCTCCACGGCTGGAAACCTAAATGCATTGTTGCTCGCGCCTGGCTGCCAGGCAGGTCGTGCGTTAGTAATAACAGAATCGGCTTTGCAAGAGCTTGAGAAGAAATGGTGATATCCGCAGTCGAGCTTCGCTCGCTGGGATTTTTCATGGAGATGAAAAATATGGATGATAAAAAACAAAAATCAAGTAAAGATGAGAAATCAAAAAAGGAAAAGAAAACGAAGAAGAGTCTTTTAGGAAAAGCCAGAAAAACTGACGCACAGAATGCGTCGAAGTTGTTTGGAAAAACTAAAGAATACAAGTTTCCTGTAGTCAGCGATCCATACAACATCATCAGATTCGTTTTAATGACAGAGAAGTCGCTGCAGAATATTGAAATAGAAAATAAGCTCACGTTCATGGTTTACAATAACGCCAACAAGAAACAGGTAAAGGATGCGATTGAATCGGCTTTCAAGAAGCGCGTAAAAAAGGTCAACATGCTTATCGACCAGAAGTCGCGTAAAAAAGCGATGGTTCGCTTTGTCGAAGACGGCGCAGCCGGGGACATTGCAATGAAACTGGGAATGTTGTAGATTTGATTTGGAGATGAGATTAATATGGGAAAACCACTTAGACATCAGAGAAGGGGAAAAGGCAGTTCTACTTACCGCACTCCTAGCCACAGGTTTCCAGGTACTGTAACGTATCCATCTAACGTCGTCGCAGGGATAGTAGAGGACATAACTAACTCGCCTGGAAGGAGCGCGCCTATAATAAAAGTTAACTTTGGAAACAAGAAGCACATCATGCTCGCTCCTGTCGGCATATCAACAGGCGCGGCTATCTCGTTTGACGGAGAAATCAAAAATGGAAATGTTTTGACACTGGGAAAACTGCCTGAGGGCACTGAGATATTTAATATTGAAGTCAATCCGAATGACGGAGGCAAGCTGTGCAAGTCTGCTGGTGCTTCGGCGACAGTCGTGCGCACTGGGAAAAAGACATGCGACATCCTGCTTCCTTCGAAAAAACTGATGACATTTTCTGCTTCGTGCAGGGCAACGATAGGACGCGTTGCCTGCGATGGCAGGAAAGACAAGCCGTTCATGAAGGCTGGCACAAAGCATCATCTGTTCATGTCCATTGGAAAATCATACCCGCATGTGCGCGGCAGGGCAATGAACACGGTGGACCATCCTTTTGGCGGATCAAATCTGGGAAGGCTCAAGACAGTATCCCGCAATGCCTCACCTGGGCAGAAGGTCGGCTCGATATCGCCTCGCTCAACGGGAAAGAAGGCAAAATCATCAAAGAAATAGCAATGATACAAATGTATTATGAGGTTGTTATATGGCAAAACTGGAATGGAAAGGTAAAACAATAGAGGAATTAAAGGCAATGACGCTTGAGGAATTTGCAAAAATTGCAAGTGCACGCGCACGCCGCAATATCAAGCGCGGGCTTAGCGAACAGCATAAAAATCTATTGAAGAACGTGCGCGCATGGAAGCCAGATGGCAAACCCATAAGGACACATTTAAGGAATATGTTCATATTTCCGGAAATGGTTGATGTAAGACTTGCTGTTTACAATGGAAAAACGTTTGTTCCAGTAACGCCGACAATAGAAATGATCGGGCGTTATATTGGTGAATTTTCACAGACACGGCAAAAAGTCACGCACAGTTCGCCTGGATTTGGTGCAACGCGTTCAAGCAAGTACGTGCCATTGAAGTAATAAAATAATCATGAGATGAAAAAAATGCCATACACGTTCAAGCCGAAATATGAACACGCGAAAGCGTACGGGAATAATCTAGCCATCAGTACAAAGAGCGCGCAGATATTATGCAGGGTCATAAGCAATAAGCCGCTCAACAGGGCAAAGCGTTTGCTTAACGACCTAGCGAATGAAAGGCGCTCGCTCGAAGGAAAATATCACACTACTGCGGTAAAAGGCCTGCTTGAATTGCTCAACTCTTGCGAGAAGAATGCCGAGTTCATGGGGCTGACAAGCGAGCGCTTGTTTGTGCACGCAGGCGCTACGCATGGCAACAAGCGTCGTCGTCCGAGACGTAGGTCCAAATTCGGCCATATTTTGAAGGCGACCAATGTGGAGATAATGCTCATACAGCGCGGAAAAGAAGGCGCTAAAAAGAAGAAAACCAAGGAAGAGGTTGCAAGGGATGCGGTGCGCTCTAAAATAAAAGAAAAGCTGAAGACTATCGTAGTTCCTAAGGAAGTCGGGACAGTTGAAACAAAAACCGAAGAAAAGAAAGCAGCTAGTGAAAAGACAGAGGTGTCCTCATGAAAGAACGCATGTTCATAAAAACAAACATAGACCAGTCGCAGCTTGAGGAGTTCATCAGGAAAGAATTCAATTACGCGAAGGTTGGCGACATAGAGCTGCAACACACGCCGATTGGTGCACGCATAATAATACATACGCTCTCGCCAGGACTGGTAATCGGTTCTGAGGGCAGCAAGATACGTGAGATTGGAGAAAAAATCAAGAACAAGTTTAATGTTGAAAATGCTCAAATAGACGTCCAGAGGATTGACAGGCCTGATTTGGACCCGAACATAGTCGTGCAATCACTCGTGAACGGCATTGAGAACAACGTGAAGTACAAGCGTCTTGGAAACCAGGCGCTGGAGCGCGTCATGGCTTCCGGAGCAATTGGCTGCGAAATAGTTTTTTCCGGAAAGCTTGGTGGCGAGCGTGGAAGGCGCGAGCGATTCATGGCCGGCTTCATCAAGAAGAGCGGGGATATGATGAACAAGTTTGTCAAGACGGGATTCAAGGTCGCGTACCCGAGGCTTGGTGCAGTTGGGATAACTGTTAAGATAATGACGCACAGGCCTGCTCCAATACTTTCAAGAAGCAAATTCGCTACACGCGAAAACGTGGACGTGTTCGAAAAAATCAAGGAAGAGGAGAAAGAAGCTGAGAAAGAAATAAAGGTGATTGAAAATGATAAGGTTGAGCAGAGCTCACCTACATTGTTGAAAGGAATAAATTCCTCTCACATCTCAAAGGCATCTAAAATGCCTTTGGAGATTTCCAAGCATG